>JBBPZZ010000134.1:0-10627 GCA_038198445.1 Rubrobacterales bacterium | reverse complement strand
TCACGTCCGCTCCAGCGCGTCCTGCAAAGCCGCGGCGGATCCTTCAGGAACCAGCACGTTTAGAGCCTCCGGAGCCAGGGAGAAAAGCTCCGGGGTTTGATCCACCAGCTCCCCGTCGACGTTGATTGGGAGTTGGTGATCTGTCTCGATACGCACTTTGGTGGTGCTGTAGTAGTGGACGCCCTCTCCGCGGATGAAGTCTCCGCTCTTGAGGTATCGGGCCACCCCGATGAGGTCGCGGGGACGGCCCATCTCTATGACGTAGACATCCAGGGTACGGTCGTCTATGCCGGCGTCCGGCGCCACGGCCATTCCTCCACCATAGAACCGGCCGTTTCCCACGGCCACCTGCAAGAGCCGCTCGAAGGTTACCGGCGGGTAGTCGTCATCGGGAAAGGTGAAGGTGGCCGAGAAGGTTTCGTGGGAAAGGAAGGCTTTGATGGCGGCCAAAGGATAAGCCAGGGCCCCGGTAGCGCGTTTCATCCGGGGAGATAGGGACTGAGTGGCGGTGACGCTCAGGCCGATGGAGGCTACGTTCACGTAGTAGTTCTCTCCCGCGAGCCCCAGATCCACGTCCACGACCGTGCCACGGGCGATCGTTTCGCAGGCCTTCTCGAGGTCGGTAGGTATCCCTAAAGTGCGGGCGAAGTCGTTGGCGGTGCCTAAAGGCAGCAGGCCCAAGACCGCCTCGCTTTCGACCAGGAAGTCTACTACCGAGCTGACCGAGCCGTCGCCACCGCCCAGGATTATGAGGTCGTACCCCTCGGCCACGGCTTGCCGAACCGTCTCCGGAAGCCGGGCCGGGTCGCGCAGGGCGTAGGTGGCCCCTAGTGGAACGCCCAGAGAATGGAGGAGGTCGAGGGCCCGGAAGAACGCCTTTTCTCCTGTACGCGACCGGGTATTGACGATCAGGGCCGCGCGTTGCGCCCCTGTATACTTCCTCTTTTGGGGTACGCCGCTACCTTCCACGGCGCAACCACCAGATCGCGCCACCGACCAACCCCGCCACAAGGACGATGACTATGACGTCGGAGACCGAACCGACCACGTTCGTGATCCGCCGCCAGTTCTCGCCCAGAAACCACCCGGCGCCGATCAAGAGTACGTTCCAGGCTGCGGAGCCTGAAGTGGTCAGTAGAGGGAACCGCCCGAGGGGCATCTGCAGCATACCCGCCGGTATGGAGACGACGCTACGTGCCCCCGGTACCATCCTGGCGAAGAAGACCACCCAGTCACCGTACTTCTCGAACCAGCCCTCGGCGTGATCCAGGTCCCCTTCTTTTACGCGAAGCCACATACCGTAGCGCAAAACCAGTGGCCGGCCGCCCCATAGACCCACAGCGTATAGTATGTACGCTCCGACCAGGGAGCCCGTGGTGGCGGCTAGCAGGGCTGGAAGGAAGCTCATCTCGCCCTTGCCAACCAGAAAGCCGGCCAGCGGCAGGATCAAGTCCGAAGGAATCGGCGGGAAGTGGTTCTCGATCAACAGGAATGCCGCGAGGCCCGGGTATCCGAAAGCCGCGAGGTTGTCGGCGATCCAGCTTCCGAGGTTACCGAGCATCTTTGTCCTCCTTGATAACTTGTGACATTACGCTCTTCACGACCAGATTCCAAAGGCTCGTCCACCGTAAAAGACTCCCAACACGGCCAACGAGATCCAGATCACGACGACCACTACGGCGGCCATCCGGCTGACGGGTTTTTCGCCCCTCTCGGCCATCTCCCGCGCCCTTTCCCTGCAATCGGAGAGGACCTCATCGGGGATCATCCTCCTCGCCAGGACGACGCCCAGAGGTAGAAGTATCGCATCGTCCAGATATCCCAGTACCGGGATAGGGTCGGGGATCAAATCTATCGGGCTGAGCGCGTACCCGGCAACAAGGGCTGCAAACACCTTGGCGTGCCGGGGCGTTCTAGGGTCTTTGTAGGCGAGCCAGAGAGCGTAGATCTCCTCATTGAGCTGCTCTATCTTCCGTTTCAATTTTTCGATGGCCCCCGTTACTCATTCTTCCCGTGATCCGGGTGGGTTGGATTGTGGGCGCGCCTTCGAGCGTCCCGCAATCCTCTGCATCAACCATCCCAGAGCGAGGACGAAGAGAGCCGCGAGAGCGATGGCGCTGGCGTCAGTCGGGGTCAGCGACGCCGTGTGGAGCCACCGCTGGACCGGACCGAAGAGGCCAGCAAGAGCGGCGAGACTTATGGCCCCTACGGCCCACAGCGCCAGTGCCCCGTTCCAGTTCTGCCGCCTGCGGAAGCTAATGGCGAGAGCTATGTGCGCGGCGAGCCAGGTGGCGAAGGCGACGGTGCGCGCGTGTTCGACGGGCCCCTGACCCGCAGCCCAGAAGAAGGCCGCCAGCACCCCAGCCCCTAAAATTGCGCCGCCGCCGAGGATGTAGAGGACCATCGAACGGTCGAGGAAGTGACGCCTGGGGTCGCGCGGCGGCCGGTCCATGAGGTTCCCGGCGGCCCGCTCGGTGACGAAAGTGGCCGAGGCGCCGAGGTCCATGAAGAACTCCATCACGATGATCTGGATGGGTGTCAGGGGCACCGGGTATCCAAAAAGGACCGGCAGGAACACGGTGAGGATGAGGGCGACCTTGGCCGCCAGGTAGTATCGGACGGCGCCCGAGAGGTTGTCGAAGAGCATCCGCCCTTCGCGCAGCATGCGCGCGATGGTGCTCACGTTATCTTCCGTCAGCACGATGTCCGCCGCTTCCCTCGCGACATCGGTTCCGCCCTCGCCCATCGCCACCCCGGCGCTGGCCGCTCTTAGCGCAGGCGCGTCGTTTACGCCGTCTCCGGTAACGGCCACGGTCCTCCCCGCGCGCTGCGCCGCTTCGACCAGACGGAGCTTCTCTCCCGGTGACATCCGGGCGAAGATGCTCGTGTCTTCGAGCACGCCTTCCATCTCTCTATCATCCAGCCCGGCGAGATCCCGGCCCGTCATCACCCTCCCGGCGGGAATCCCTACACTCCGCGCAATGGCCCGGGCCGTCGCCGGATGGTCTCCGGTCACCATTACCGGCTGGACACCGGCCCGAATGAGGGCCGAGATCGCCCCCGGCGCTTCTTCGCGGGGCGGGTCCGCGAAGGCTATGAGACCCACCAGGGACAGGTCTTCCGCCAGAGGGTCGGAGATCTCCGCCGTCTCCACCCGGCGGGCTCCTACCGCGATGACTCGTTCTCCCCGGGCGGCCTGTTCGTCAGCCCAACCCCTCGCGGCCTCGAGGTCGCCGCCGGGACGCGCCGCCGTATGAGCGAGGATCGCCTCCGGTGCTCCTTTGACCACCAGAGTCCCTCGCGCGACCGCCGCCATCGCCCGCGCGTCCTCGTCGAACGGGAAGAGCTTCTCGACTTGCAAGGGCTCAAGCTCGTCATCTCTCACCCTCTCTAGCAGCGCCACGTCTATCGCGTCGCCGACGAGCCCATCGGGTGTGGCGGTAGTATCGGTGGCCGTGGCGGCGAGCCTGAGCAGCTGTTGCTCGGTCACCTCGTCCAGGCACGTCAGGCCCGCGACCCGCATCCGGTTTTCGGTCAGCGTCCCGGTCTTGTCCGTGAGCAGCAGGTCCACGCTCCCGAGGGTCTCAGCGGCCCGGAGGCGCTTGACGATTGCGCCCCTCCGCGAGAGCCGGTAAGCGCCGAAGGCCAAAACCATCGTGATGAGGATGGGTAGCTCCTCGGGCACCGTGGCGAACGCGAGCGTTAGCCCGGTCAGGACCATCTCCCTGAAAGGCTGGCCGAGAGCCACGCCTAGAACGGGAACGAGGAGACTCACCCCTATGGCAACGAAGGTGAGCTTGCGGGCGAGCTCGCGCATCGTCCGCTCCAGCGGGGTCTTCGGCTGCTTCGCCTCCTCGACCAGGCTGGCGATCCCGCCGACCTCGGTGCCCATCCCCGTCGCGACGACGATACCGCGCCCCCGGCCCCTCGTTACCACCGTCCCCGCGTGCGCCATCGGCGTCCGATCTCCGACGGAGGCGTCCTGACTCACCCGGGCGCGAGCGTCCTTGTCAACCGGCACTGCCTCGCCGGTTAGCGCGGACTCATCTACCGAAAGAGCGGTAGCCTCCACGAGCCTGAGGTCGGCCGGTATGCGGTCGCCGGCGGCGAGCAAGACAAGGTCGCCTGGGACGAGAGCCTCGGCCGAGACATCCTTTACGTGGCCGTCCCGGATCACCCGGGCAGTCGGGGCCGAGAGGTCCTGGAGAGCTGCTACCGCCCGCTTGGCGCGGAACTCGTTGAAGCCCTCGGCGAGGGCCAGCAGCACGATGATGGCAAAGATCGCCAGGGCATCAGTCAGCGAGCCCCAGAAGGCATACAAGACACCGACGGCGACCAGGAAGAGGACCAAAGGCTCCTCGAAGATCTCCTCCCACAACGTGCCCAGCAAGGTAACCTCGCGCCTCCGGCTCAGGCGGTTCGGCCCGTACTTATCAAGACGGGTCTCCGCCTCGGTGCTCTTAAGCCCGGCCTCCGTATCGGTGCTTAGTCTCTCGACGACACTCGAAACCTCTTCACCATGCCATCGCGGAGTTGCCTTGACTGCCTCGGGTGTGCTCATAGCGTGGGACTCCTTCAAGACTGCGTCTCCGATGTACCGGCGGAACTGTAATCGTTTATGTAACTACGGTTATATTTATATCTAACCACGGTTATATCACACGATCCTGGGAACGGTGCGAGATTGGGGATTCTCGCTAGGGTCAGCTTCCGAAGGCGCCGGCGGAGCCGTGATCCGCGGCTTCGTACACCGAGGTAGCGAAGTCCTCAAGATCCTCCCGGCAAGCCGCCACGGCCCGCTCAGCCTCCGTTGCGAGCGGCGCTCCGAAGCGGTCGCGGGCACGGATCTTGCCGAACCAGGCCTCCAGTTTCGCCAGGTCTTCCTCGTTCTCCTCCAGTTCGGCGAAGGTGAACTTGCCCGCCTCGCATTCCTTCTTCAGCTCGGCGTGGAATTCGCCGCAGCGGTCCAGGACCTCCGAGTACTCGGCGTCGCGGGCTTCGGCGAATGCCCTGACCAGTCCGGTCTCGTCTCCTACCGCCCCTCCCCGCAAGAAGTAGGCCACTCCTCCCGCCTCACTGACCTCCTGCACGATGCCGCGCATTACCCGTTCGCCGCCCGGGTCGGCCGGAAGAGCCGCAACCCCGTTTTGCAGATACACTGCGCCCGCTGCTTTCAGCTTCCGCCACACGCTCGCCCGGTAGCGGGTGGGTTCAGCAGGCAGCTTGTACACCAGCACGAACCACTCCCGGCCGATATCTTTGTCTTCCATCACGCTATTAGTATAACCGCTGTTATAATCTCGACACGGTAGAGACGGAGGAAATATGTCGCGCAAGACGAAGATCGTCGAGGAAGTAATAGCTTTGATCAACCGGGAGCTGGGGAGCTCTCGAAACCGCGAAGCCCTGGAAGAATCGGGCCACCGGCTGCTGTCCCGGCTCGAAGGCGGAGGTAATGAGAGCCTGGATGAGCGGCGAGGAGATCGCGAGACCCCGGTTAAGTCGCGGCGCGCTGCCGTACCGAAGAGTCTCGGCTCCAGGATCGGGGGCGCGGCGGCGCTTCTGGTCGGAGGATTGGGCCTATTGGCGGTTGTCTTGCTCGCCGTGTTCGCCTTAATGGTAGCACTGAGAATGAACCTGGCCTATTCCGAATGGCTCCTACCAGCCCTTGCGCCGATCTCGGTCTTGGCGGCGTTTCCGGCCATCTGGCTCTCGGTTAGAGGAGGCGCATCTTTGTTCGGCTCCGGGTCCGCGCTCGAAGACGAGAGCCTGAGCGAAGATCGCAAGGAGAAGGAATTGTTGGGGGCCATAGAGCGCCGGGGAGAACTCACCCCGGCCCGGGCCGCGATGGAGACCTCTCTCAACGTCGCCGAAGCGGACCGGATGCTGGGCGAGTTCGCGAACAAGGGCTACCTGGTTGCGCGGGTAGAGAGAGGCAGCCTGGTCTATGGATTGTGGGATCGGGATCCGCTGGAGGCGAAGCACGGGCGGGCGGTGAACGAAGAAAGAGAACAGCAGGTGGAGGAGGGAACGGATGAGCAGGATTCGGTGTAGGGGAAAGCAGTCCTGCTCGGTCGAAGAAGTGCTTCTCGAGCTCGGGGTTTCTCTAAGCTGTGCGGCGCCGGAATGCTGGGCTAGTAGGCGTGGTACAGGGGCTAATGAAGTTCCTACCGAGCCGAGTATATGGACATACACCGCGGTTAGAGCGGTTTGTAAATTGAATGGTCCCTGCTAGAACGTGGGCCATGAACGCATATTCGAAGGATCTCAGGTTACGCGTGCTCGACGCAGTACAGCGCGGACTGGCGCGCGAGGAAGCCTCCGAGCTGTTCGGGGTCTCCCGCTCGACCATCAAACGCTGGGTGAAGCGCCGTCGAGAGGGCGAGGACCTCGAACCGAAGCGCCACGGGACGCAAACGTCGCATCCTCGCCACCACGGAGGAGAAGCGGGCACTATGGAACCAACTTGAAGAGAACGACGAGGCTACCCTCGAGCGTCACCGCGAGTTGTGGGAGAGCACCACAGGCGTGCGAGTGTCTTTGGCCACGATGAGCCGGGCGATCCGCGAGAAGCTCTGCTGGACGCTCAAAAAAAGACGCTGGGTACCGCCGAGCGAGACGAAGAGAGGCGAGGTGCTTGGAGAAGGCGTTACGGTGGCGTGGATCCGTGGCGGTACGTCATCGTGGACGAGTGCTCGACCAACGTAAGGATGGTGCCCTTGAGGGCGAGGGCACCCAGGGGCGAGAGGGCGTTCGGTAAGGCACCCAGGAACTGGGACAGGAACGTTACGCTCATCTCTTCGATCTCCGCGATGGGGATGGGACCCTCGATGAGCATGGAAGGGTCTGCCGACGGCGAGGCCTTCTCGCTCTACATCGAGCGCTTTTTGTGCCCGACGCTGAAGCGGGGACAGATCGTGGTGATGGACAACCTCAAGGTGCACAAGATGAAGAGGGTGCGGGAGCTCGTTGAGGGCGCCGGAGCCGAGGTTCTGTTCCTGCCGCCCTACTCGCCGGACTTCTCGCCCATAGAGGAGGCCTTCTCGAAGATAAAGGGCATCCTACGCCATGCCGGAGCCCGCACCCACGAAGTCCTGCTGCACGCGACCGGCCAGGCGCTCGATGCCGTCAGCGCGCGGGACGCCGCAGGGTGGTTCGGACACTGCGACTACGATGTAGCCCATCATTCATTGTGAGAATCGCTCTAAAGGCGGGTGAATAGGGCAAGAGGAATTGGGAGGTCAACCGGAGTCTTCGGCAAACACCCCGTTCCGGTCGAGGATCATGTGGCAGGCCTTGCCTTCTTCCTTCGCCCGGTACATTGCCTGATCGGCGTTCCTCAAGAGGTCCTCCGGCCCTTTGGCGCCCGAATCGCCAGGAGCCACGCCTATGCTGGCCGTGACGGAGATCAGCGTCCCGCCGATGTTGAACGGGTTTTCGAGCGTCGCCGCGATCCTCTCGGTCACCAAGAGTGTCCTTTTGCGGTCCGTGTTTTCGAGCAGGACGACGAACTCGTCGCCTCCGTGGCGCGCGACGGTGTCCTCTGGCCTCACGGCCGCCTTCAGCCTACCGGCCACCTCGACGAGCACTCGGTCTCCGACCTCGTGGCCCGATGAGTCGTTCACCACCTTGAAGTCGTCGAGGTCGACGAATAGGACCGCGAATTCGGAGTCTCCGCGCTTGGTCCGGGAGAGAGCTTGGCCGAGGCGTTCGGCTAGCATGACGCGGTTTGGCAGACCAGTCAGGGAGTCATGTGTGGCCCGGCGTTCGAGTTCCCGCTCCAGCGTCCTGCGCTCGGTTATGTCCGTCATGACGCCCTGCCAGTAGAGCGGGGTACCCGCTTCGTCGCGGATCAGGAACGCGTCGTCCCGCAACCAGACCGCCGATCCGTCCTTGCGGATCATGCGGTAATCCAACGAGAATGGCTCGCCGGCAAGGTCGGTGCGGTAGTCCTCGGCGATCACCGCCTCGAGGTCGTCCGGGTGGATCACCTCATTCCAGAAGGCGGGGTCTTCTTCAAACGTTCGCGCTGGGTAACCCAGGATCTTCTCCACCTTGGGGCTCATGTACGTGACGTCGTAGCCGACGGCGCGACCCGGTCGCGATCTCTGTATGTAGACGATCGCCGGAGCGTTCTCGACCAGCGCCCTGTAGCGTCCCTCGCTCTCCTTGAGCGCCGCCTCCACTCGTTTGCGCTCGGTAATGTCGTACATAACGCCATGCCAGATCTGGGTACCATCCTCCTCCGCCCCCGCGAGACGGCCCTCCTCCCTGAACCATACCACCCGCCCGTCCCGGGAGATCATGCGGAACTCTTCGCGGAAGGTCTCGCCCGTCTCTCCGGTGCGCAGGTCCTCGCCCAGCACCTGCTCCCGGTCGTCGGGATGAACGATCCCGCGCCACAGCGCGGGGTCCGCCGCGTACTCTTGCGGGGTGTAACCGAGTATCCCCTCCACCTGGGGGCTGACATATCTTGGGACGCTGTGCCCCGCGGGATCCTGAGCAAAGGCGTAGGTAATGACCGGCACCCCCTCGACCATCAGTCGGTAGCGAGCCTCGGCCTCACTGAGCCGCTTCTCGGCCTGTTCGCGCCGCGTGACCTGGCGAGTGACCTCGCGGGTGACGACGACGATCCCTCCCACCTCGGGATGCTCGAGGAGGGAGGTCCCCGTGCTTTCGACGTGGCGCCAGGAACCGTCCTTGTGCAGGAAGCGGTAAGAGGCGACATTCCTCGCCATCCCCGGCTCGGTGAGAGCTTTTTGCATCGCCTCGACGACGAGCGGCAGGTCGTCCGGGTGGACGTACTCAAGGACGTTTTGTCCGACCATCTCTTCGGGGTCGTAGTCCATGACGCGCTCGATGGCCGGGCTTGCGTAGAGCAGGGTGCCGTCTGGTTCGACTATGCTGACGATCTCCGAGCCGTTCTCCACGATCGAACGAAACAGTGCCCCGCCCGTGGCGAGTTTCGCTGAGAATCCATGTTCGCCGGGTCTTCCCAGAGTACCTGTTCTCGTCAACTTGAAGTTCCTAAGGCTGACGAGCAAGCCACCCTTCTTGGTTCTCCTTCAGCCACGTCGCCCGCAACCTGCTCGCCGCGATCCTGGCCGGGCGATCCTTCTGGGTCAGATCGTCGAAGCGCTTGTATGAGACCTTCCCGCCGCCCATCAGCGCCACCAGCCCTTCTTTGGCCTGTCTTCGGTCCTGAGAGGCCAGATGCCACAACGGCGCCGGCAATGGTGCCGGGCTGGCTCCTCGCATCCTGTTCAGCGCCCCCGCGAGCTGGCCATCCTTGCGCAACTCAAGCTCCCGCATCTCCTCCTGCACGAAACGCTTCCAAGACGCCTCTTGTAGGACCCAGTTGTTCTCCTCCCGCCGGGCTCTGCTACGCTCCTTCGCCCGTCTCGGCGCAAGCTCCTCCTGCCACCGATTTGCCTCCTCCTCGCCGTGCGCTCCGTCGCGCAGCTCCCCAAGCTGCCGGCCGGCCTCTGTCTTAGAAACCACTGCTAGGGCGCCATCGAACGGCTCGCCGGTCCGCTCGGCGCGGGTCTGTGCCTGCCGGGCCAGGACTTCGTCCGCTATAGAGGCCACGCTTCGGTTGCTCTTATTCACCATTCGCAGGGCCCAACGTAATATCGTTGTAACGCCAGGACGAGTCCCCGGGATAAGCGGCCTCGTCTCGTAGGTGTTGTTTTGCCTGGGCTCGGGTGTCGTGTAGCCAGGGGCGGTTAGCTGCCTCGTAGTCCTCTAGCGTCTGTCCCTGTACCTCTTGGTGATGTCCTTGCAGCTTCTCTTGGATGTCGGCCGTAAGGACAAGGACCGCCCCACATGCGCAGACGGCCCTAGAACCGGTGAGGGCCGACATCTTGAAGGTCGGCTTCTCTCCGCAGTCGCACCCAAGAACGACACGCGCCTGATGCCAACGGTAGCTCCTACCGAAGGGGACTTCGAGGGTGTCGTATTGCGCTTTTTTGATGATCTCGATTGTCTGGGTCATTCACTCGTACCTTTCTGTCGTCTGCCGCCGCCCGGCTAGCTGGCCTTCCGTCCGCAGCGCAGTCTGCATAGAGTGATCACAAGCAGCCTCTCGTTGGGCCACGCTGGCCAAGCTTCGCTCCTCTTGTCGAGCTTGTCTGCGCTTCTTGGCCCGTTTTGGGGCAAGCTCGTCCTGCCACCGTTCCGCCCCCTCGTCGCGGTGCGGCCCGTCTCGCAGCCCAGTAAGCTGCTGGCCAGCCTCAGTTTCTCGAACAGCCTTTAGCGATTCTTTGAGTGGTTCCCCGGTCCATTCTGCGCGGGCCTCCGCCTGACGCGCCAGAACCTCGGTGGCCATGTCGGCCACCCGTTGCTTTCCTTGCATATCAGCTCCCTTTCCCAGGAGTAGTGTTATACGGCAAAAATATTCGGGCCAGCGAAGCCGCTCCTGTGAGGAGTCAGCGATCGCCGGCCCGTGCTACAAACGCCGGTCGTGCCACAACGCCGGTATCCGCGGCTGGTTAGTCGGCCTTCCTGTGCATCGTGCCTTACCTCCTACTAGAGGTACAACGGCCTGCGCTAGTATTGTAGCACTTATTACTAAAACCAAACCGGGCTCCTTGGCAGCGTATCCTGGTATCCCGTACACCGAAAGGCC
>JBBPZZ010000133.1:0-11987 GCA_038198445.1 Rubrobacterales bacterium | reverse complement strand
TGGGGGCGCGCTCGGCAGGACTCGAACCTGCGACCTTCTGATTCGTAGTCAGACGCTCTATCCGGCTGAGCTACGAGCGCATAGGAAGTGACTATGATACCGCTGAAGAGAGGTTTGCTCAAGGTGATTATTTGAGAGTGTGTTTGGAGATATACTTTTGACGGACTGTAGGCCAGGTATGGATAGTAAGGTAGCTGTATAGATTTGGGTGCTTCTGTTCTGCTTGCCATAGGGGATGACGAGGAACGTTTGCATTTGAGGCGTGCTCTCTCGGGAGAGGGGTGGAGGGTGCTGCCGGCTGGGTCTGGGTCTCAGGCGCGGCAGATGGCCGAGAAGCAGGAGTTCGAGATCGCGGTGGTGGATAACCGGTTGCCGGATGAGCGGGGGTTTCAGGTGATCTCGGCCGTTCAGAAGCCGGGTGTCTCTACCGTGGCTCTCCTGCGCGATGAGGACACGATGGACCGGATAGTAGGGATAGAGCTCGGCGCGGATTATTATATGCGTTCGCCGGTGAATCCGAGGGAGCTTGTGGCCCGGATCAAGCAGATCCTTCGTAAGAGGGAGTATGCGAGCGGGGGTTCGTCCGGGAGGATCTTCGTGGGGGAGCTCGAGATAGACCCGGACCAGATCTCCGTTCGCAAGGGGGACAGAGAGATTCTTCTCTCCCCGCGCGAGTTCAAGTTGCTCCATACGCTCGCCCGTAGCCCCGGCCGGGTATTTCCTCGGGACGCGCTTCTTCGTCAGGTGTGGGGCGAGGACGAATATATAGACGAGCGAACCGTAAATGTTTACGTTCAGCGCCTGCGTAACAAGCTCGGAGATAGCTCCGCGAACCCCAAGCTCATAGAGACCGTGCGCGGGTTCGGGTACCGGCTCGTGAGGCCGGCCAGCTAGGAGGAAAAGCCGGGGCTTCTGCTCACAGGGTTTACGAGTCCCACCTTCGGGTTCCCCGTTTGCGCCGTATCAAAGCCCCGCCCCGGATCGTTTCACCAGGACGGACGTCGTAGCCGTGGCCTACGATGCAGTCTTCGATGTAGGCGCCGTCGCCCACGCTTGCGCCGGAGAGCAGGATGCTGCGCTTGATAGTCGCGCCCGGACGGATCCAACAGTCCGTCCCAACCGTGACGTCGCCCGCCAACGTCACGTCACGCCCCACTACAGCGTCCCGGCCTATTAGTACGTGACCCTCGATCTTGGCTGAGGAGTGGATCTGAGCGTCCTCTCCAACCCACAGGCTGTCGCCTCGCTTCTCTCCCGGTATCCGTACCCCGACCCTGCCGGAGAGCACGTCGTACTGGGCCTGCCGGTACGCTTCCAGCGTCCCAATATCCGACCAGTAGAAGTCTCCCTGATAACCTACGAATTTCTCTCCAGCTTCCATAAACTGCGGAAACACGTCCTGCGCGAAGTCGAAGAAAGTACCCTCCGGGATGTACTCCAGCGCCCGCGGCTCCAGGACGTAGATGCCGGTGTTGGCGAGCGTGCTTATGGCGTCCTTCGGGGCCGGCTTCTCCTGAAATCCCAGGATGTTGCCCGCCCCATCCAGCTCGACAACCCCGAACTCCGAAGTGTCGTAGACCCTTCGCAGAGCAATGGTCACCAGGGCGTCTTTCTCCTTGTGAAAAGCAACGAGCTCCCGGATGTTCACGTCCGTCAGGGCGTCGCCCGATACGATGACGAAGGTGTCGTCGAACTTTTTGGCGAGCCGCTTTACGCCGCCGGCCGTGCCGAGCAACTTTTCTTCGCGGCTCAGATGTACCGTCATCCCGTTTATCCGCGATTCCTCTCCGTAGGCTTCGAGGAGGGCATCGGCCAGGTAGAAGACGTTGACGTGGACTTCCTCTATCCCGTGGGTGGCTAGAGTCCTGAAGATATGCTCGATTATTGGCGTATCGACCACCGGGGCCATCGGTTTCGGGACTTCGCCGGTCAGGGGGAAGAGACGGGTTCCCTTTCCGGCTGCCAGCGCCATTGCTTTCATCCACATACCTCCATGGCCGGGACAGCCTGCAAAGCGCCCGCGCGTACTCTATATTCCTCGTTGTGCATGCCGAAACTTTACAACGTTTACAACGACTCTTCCCTTCGGCCAGGTTCGACGAACCGCTCAGACGTTACACGGCGTGGAAGATCGGTGGCCCCGCCGATGCCCTGCTCGAACCGGAGAGCGCCGAAGAGGTGATCGAAGCCGTACAGAAAGCCCGCGAGAATGGAGTTCCCGTAACCATCCTCGGTGGCGGCACGAACGTCCTGGTTCTGGACGGCGGTGTCCGCGGCCTTACTATCCGGCTCGCCAAGTCCTTGAGGCAAGTCGAGTTCGATGGAGACCGTGTGATCGCCGACGCCGGCGTCCTCTATCCGGTGCTCGCCAACACGACCGCCGCGCGCGGCCTCGCCGGACTCGAGTTCGCAACCGGCATCCCCGGCACCGTCGGCGGCGCCGTGTACATGAACGCCGGAGCCTACGGTTCCGAAACAGTGGAAGTTATCGACTGGGCGGAAGTCTTCCGGGACGGCCAGGTCGTCAGGATGGACAATGAAGACCTCGATCTCGCCTATCGCCGAAGTATCCTTCACGAGCACCCGGATTGGCTCGTGTTGCGGGCGGGTTACACCCTCTCGCCCGGAGACTCGGACGAGCTAAAAGCCCGTATAAAAGAGTTCAGAGCCCAGCGGATGAACGGCTCTCCGAACAAGCCGAGCTGCGGCTCGACCTTCAAGCGTCCCGAGGGCGACTTCCCCGGACGCGTAATAGAGGCGGCGGGTCTCAAAGGTACGCGGGTCGGGCAGATCGAAGTCTCGCCCGTCCACGCCAACTACCTCGTAAACCTCGGCGGCGGCACGGCCGAAGATGCTCTGGAGCTGATACAACTCGTCCGGGAAACAGTCCGCGAAAAAATGGGCATAGAGCTTGAGACCGAGGTGCGGATAATAGGGGAGAAGTAATTTTAGCTGATCGGCTAACCGACAGTTTGGCCGGCTGGTCGCTGATGGCTATACGTGCGGAACAGGTCCTGGATGTCGCCGAGGTCCGTATGCGAGTCGCAGACGTCCAGGAGAGCCTGGGACGTACACTGCCCAGCGCTCGTTACCTCGACGCGGATACCCTTCTCGCTCTGCAGGTATTCGATCGCCTCCACGTAATCACCGTCGCCGGAGACCAGGATGTAGGTGTCGGCGTGATCCGCGAGGCGCATCATGTCAACGATGATGCCTATGTCCCAGTCGCCCTTGTGAGAGATCGTGCGCTCTCCCTCCGCCGTCAGCGTTTCGTGGACTATGAGGGGCTTGGAGCGGACCTTGTAGCCGAACTTGTTCAGGTTATAGACGAAGGAGCGGGCTCCTTGCGTATCGTCCGCATCGTGTTTCTCCACGATGTAGAAGGTTGCGCGGAGAAGTTTACGCCCGCCTACGGTCGCGGAGAGGAGTTGCTCATAATCCAGGATGCCCTTGTAGTAGTTCTTGATCGAGTGGTACAGGTTCGCTCCATCGACGAACATTGCCACCCGTTCCATCTCTTCGTACCGATCCATCATAGAGTTGAATGTTACCAGAAAAAAGGCCTACATCTTTCTATGTAGAACAGGGTTCGACAGTTTACCGGCTCCGTAAAGTAGGTTAGTATCCGGTCATTGAGTCACCTTACAGTATACGAGGGGCGATGTCCGGCATGGAATTCGAGATAAGCATAGATGAGCGCATCGAAGACTACTCCATCATCTCGGTTCATGGCGAGATAGACCTCCACACGGCTCCAAAATTCGAGACGGTGATGGAGCGGCTCGCCGGCAACGGGTTCCGGGCCGTCATGGTGGACATGAGCGGCGTATCGTTCATGGATTCGACCGGCCTCTCGACGCTCATGCGCGCCAGGGACCACCTCGAAGAGCGGGACATCTCATTCCGCCTCGTCTCTCCGTCTCACGCCGTCGACCGCATCTTCTCCGTCACCGGCTTCCAGGACTATTTCGAGATCTTCGCCTCGCGTGAGGATGCTATCTCGGGTTAGCGAACCGTTGCCGGCCGGTGGCTTCTAGACGCGGGCTTTATTCGTACTAGAATCTGCTCATTCATGATGACCGATGTGAAAAGCGTGAAGGTCCCCGAGCCTCTGGAGCATCTGGGCGGGTCGTTCCAGGGAGCGGGGCATGACCTGTACCTGGTCGGCGGGTACGTGCGCGACATCCTGCTCGAAAGGGCGGGACTCGACGCCGACGCCACGACGGACGCGTACCCGAAAGAGATCAAAGCGCTGCTCAGGCCCGCCGCGGACCACCTGTGGACCGTCGGGGAGCGCTTCGGGACGATCGGCGCCCGGATCAACGGCTATGCCGTCGAAGTCACGACCTACCGGAGCGACCTCTACACGGAGGGCAGCCGCCATCCGGAGGTCCGGTTCGGCGAGAGGCTCGAAGAGGACCTCGCTCGTCGGGACTTCACGATCAACGCCATCGCCGCCGACGCCGCCACGGGCGGTATCCTGGACCCTTTCGACGGGCGCAAGGACCTGGAGTCCGGCGTTATAAGGCCCGTGGGCGAACCGCTCGACCGGATGCGCGACGACCCTCTGAGGATGCTGCGCGCCGTGCGCTTCGAGACGACGCTCTCCACGGTGGAAAAGCCCTTCGCGATGACGCGGGAGCTGGAAGGGGCGATCCTTGAGAACGCCCACTGGCTGGAGAGCATCTCCGCCGAGCGTATCCGGGAGGAGTTCGAGAAGATCCTGACCTCCGGGAATGTCTCGCAGGGGCTGCGGACGCTCGTGCGGCTCGGGCTGATGGAGTACATCGTGCCGGAGTTCCTCGAGACGGTCTCCGTGGAGCAGGAGGCGGAGTTCCACCACAAGGACGTCTTCGAGCATACCCTCATAGTGGTACAGAACGTGGAGCCGGACCCTGTACTTCGCAAGGCCGCTTTCTTCCATGACATCGGCAAGCCGCGGACACTCGTCTACGAGCACCGCTGCACCTACTGCGGCGCGAAGTCCACGAAGAAGACCGCCGGAGAGTGCGAGTGCGAGCGCTGCGGCGGGCGGACTCTCGCCAAGAAGATCCACTTCTACGGCCACGAAAACGTCGGGGCCGCCATAACCCGGCGCGCGATGAAACGTCTGGCCTATCCGAAGGACGACATAGACGCCGTAGCGCATCTTGTGGCCCACCACATGCGCCCGATGGGCTACGCTGTTGGACGCGACCCGTGGAGCGACTCCGCCGTCAGACGCTTCGTCCGGGATACGCACCTCGCCCGTGGCGACAGAGAGCTTGCCAACGTCGATCTGCTCCTCAAGCTCGCGCGCGCGGACATCACCGGCAGCGCGCCGAGGCGCCGTCACGTCGCCGAGGAGTCCTGGCGCAGCCTCAAGAGCAGGGTGGACGAGGTCAGGGCGGAGGACTCCATAGAGAAGCTGACCAGCCCGCTCGACGGCAACGAGTTGATGGAGCACTTCGGACGTGGGCCGGGACGCTGGATCAAACCCGTAAAAACCTACCTGGAGGGCGAGGTAATAGAAGGCCGCCTCGCCCAGGACGACAAAGAGAAAGCCTGGCAGCTCGCCGAGGCTTTCGCCCGCGAACATGATGTATTCGAGGAGGACTAGACCCGTGGACACCTTTGATCCCCTGACGCAAACCGACTGGCTCGTGGAACATCTCGATGACCCGGACGTGCGCGTTGTGGACATCCGGGGCTACGTGAAGAAAACGGACCTGGGCGGCGGATGCCAGAAGGCCGAATACCTCGCCGCCCGCGAGGAGTACGACGAAGCCCACATCCCCGACGCCGTCTACGTGGATTGGACCAGCGATATAACCGACCCCGAAGATCCCGTGCCGGCGCAGCTCGCTCCGCCCGAGCGTTTCGCCACTCTGATGGGCTCCCTGGGCGTCGGGGACGATACCCACGTCGTCGTCTACGACCACGCCGGAGGCCAGTTTGCCACGCGCCTGTGGTGGGCGCTCACCTACTACGGGCATGAACGCGTCTCCGTGCTCGACGGAGGCTGGAAAAAGTGGACCGCTGAAAATCGTCCAACCACCTCCGAGGTCCCCAAGCCCGGGCGCGAGGTCTTTACCCCGAGGCCGCGAACCGGGTGGCGCGCCGACGCCGAAGCCGCGCTCTCCGCGAGCGAGAGCGGTCAGGTGTTCCTGCTGGACGCGCGCGACGCCGGTCAGTATACGGGAGAGGTGGTGCGGGGAGAAGGTCGTCCCGGACATATCCCCGGCGCGGAGCACCTGCACGCCGACACGCTCCTCGACTCCGAACGCGGCGTCTTCCGCACTGACGAGGAGCTTGCCGGGAAACTCCGGGACTCGGGCGTGCCGGGGGACAGAGACGCGCCCGTCGTCGCCTACTGCAACGGCGGCGTCGCGGCCACCGTGCCGCTCTTCGCACTGCACCGGCTCGGTTACAGGAACCTTGCCAACTACGACGGCTCCTGGAACGAGTGGGGTGAGAGGGAGGACCTTCCCGCCGAGCAATAAGCGCGCTGTCGAGTAACCCGAAGCTCCGTTCGCGGATCAATCAGCGGAGCCGGTGCTACAATTACTGGAATCCATGAAAAAGTACAACGTCAGAAAATCCAGGGCCAAAAGCCTGATCTCCGCCATTCTAAGCGTAGCCATGATAGTGGCGGGCGTCGCCCTGATCGGCTCTTTTTTCTTCGGCCACAACCTGACCAACCCCGCGACCAACAGCAAGAACCCAGGCGGGTTCAACATCCCCCAGATAAAGGACGAGAAGCCGCAATCGGCCAGCGGCCCCAAAGATAAGACCCTGAAGCTGACTATTCCGGCCATGAGCCGGGTCGACAAAGCTACCATACCCAACGTGCCTGGCAGCGACGGAGGCTCGTTGGACGCCCATACCGCCATCCACCTCGAAGGCACCGGGTTTCCCTGGGAGCAGGAGGCCAACGTGTACCTCGCGGGACACCGCCTCGGCTACCCGAATACGGACAGCTTCCTCGCCTTCTTCGACCTGAACAAGCTAAAGGATGGGGACGAGGTATACCTGACCGACGCCAACGGCACCAAGTACACTTACAAGGTCTTCCGCGAGTTCGACGTCAGCCCATCCAATACCTCGGTTACCAAGCCTGTACCGGGCAAGAACGTCGTCACCCTCCAGACCTGCACCCTCCCCGACTACTCTCAGCGCCTCATAGTGCAGGCCGAGCTGGTCGACAAAGCATAAGACTGTCCCCTACGATTTCCCGAACTCTTGCGCCTTGAAGCGCTCTCCGGTTACGCCTTTCGATTCGTCAGAGGCCAGGTAGAGGAAGACCACGGTGTTCTCCTCGGGGGTGATCCGGGTCATGGGGTCTTCGTCGGGGTAGGCGGCGGCGCGCATGTCGGTACGCATCCCGCCGGGATCCACGGCGTTTACCCGGATACCGCGCTCTTCCAGCTCGGCGGCCAGTATCTGGGTCAGCCCTTCCATGCCGAACTTGCTCACCGAGTACGCGCCCCACTCAGCCCGGCCCTCGACGCTTACGCCGCTCACGAGGTTGATTATGGAGCCGCCGTCCGGCATGTGCGATGTGATGGCCTTCGAGACTAGATACGGCCCGGTGAGGTTCGCGTCGATGACCTTCCGCCACTCGTCCTCCGGGTACTCCTCTATCGCGACGCGAGGCCCGAGGACCCCTGCGTTGTTTATGAGGACGTCTATACCGCCGAATCGCTCGGCCGCCGCGCTCACGAGCTTCTCTACGTCTTCGCTCTTCGACACGTCGGCCGCGACGGCGAGGACTTCCGCGCCCGAAGTTTCGGCTTCTTCCGCAACCGGACGGATACTCTCTTCGCTGCGGGAGTTCAGTACGAGGGACGCGCCTTCTCCTGCGTAGGCGAGAGCGAGCGCCTTCCCCAGACCCTGGCTCGCGCCGGTGATAAGAGCTACTTTGCCTTTGAGCACGTTGCCTCCTTGTTAGCTGTAAGCGGTCGGCCTTCCTGGCCGGCCGCGGTTTCCGGGTGGGGACTCACCCACTGCCTGGACCTTCAGTTTACGACGCCTGCGCGTGCGGCTCATCCGGTCTGAGAGATCTTTTATCTGCAAACCTTAGCCACTTGGCGTATAAAGGGTTCGTGGATCGGCGAGCATCAGAGAGGACTTCGGATGATGTACGGTGAGAACGCACCGCCTTCCTGGGTGCGGTTGCCGGGCGCCCGCTGCCGGGCCGTCGAGCACCTGACGAAGCTGGAGGGTTTGCAGGAGTTCGAGTTCCTGACGGGGCTCGGTGATGAGTTTTTCCAGGCACTCGCCATCTCGGCCGAGATGGTTGAGATCGGAGCCGGAACAGCCCTGTACCGTGAGGGAGAACCATCCGGAGCCGTGTACTTCATGCGCGACGGTAGGGTGAAGCTCTACCGGTCTTTCGGGGGCAAGAAGGCGCGGGATCAGATCCTGGGAGTCGTCGGCGACGGGACGGTGCTCGGACTCGCCTCGGCCCTCGAAGGCCGTCCGCAGAGCCAGGGCGCGACTGCCTTGACCGACTGCGTACTCTACGCCGTCTTCCGCGACGACATGATCGAACTGATGACCCGCTTCCCGGAGGCGGCCCTTCGCCTGACCCGAGCCCTGGCGGCCCGCACCCGCGAGCTGGAAGATCTGGTCGGAGACCTCGTCTTCCATAGCGCCCCTCAGCGCGTCGCCCGGATGCTACTGAACCTCGCCACCGAGGAAGGCCGCGTCACGGGGCGCGGCGTCGTCTTCGCGCCCTCGCTCTCGCGCCAGGAGATGGCCGAGGCGACCGGCATCTCCCGCGAAGCACTCTCCCGTGCACTTAGCAGGCTCGCCCAGGAAGGCATCCTGGACCTCGGTGGCAAGACCATAACCATCCTCAAGCCCGCCGAACTGCGCTCTCGTACCTGAAGGGTTACCTGAGAACGCCTGGCAACAAGAACTGTTTTTGATCCAGGTCACACCGCTCGATGACTACGGTCATGGTTGGCGATGACGAGCGTCAGCGCGGGGTGTTGGGTTCTCCGGGGGACTGCTATAAAGCAGTACAGAGAAGAAGCTGCGAAGGAGGATTGAATGACCTACGTTATCACGGAGCCGTGCATCGGCACGAAGGACCAGAGTTGCGTGGAGGTCTGTCCGGTTGACTGTATCTACGACGCTGGCGACCACTTCATGATCAACCCCGAAGAGTGCATCGACTGCGGCGCCTGCGAGCCGGAGTGTCCCGTCGAGGCCATTTACCCCGAGGACGAAGTCCCCGATGACATGGAGAGCTACACCACCAAGGCCGCCAACTACTTCGAGTAGGACAGGGCTTTACGAAATACGAGGGAGGGGCTCCGGCTCCTCCCTTTGTTGTACCTGGGTCAGGTCCGCCAGCGGCCCGACCCTGACCATCCCGCAGTCGCCGCAAACCAGTTCTCCGAGACGCGCGAGCGACCGCTTTAGTTGACCTTGAGCCGCGCTTCTGGCGGGAGCCGTCGTCATCAACCCTTCGAGGAGCGGCTCCTCCGGGATGAGTTCAGTCCTGAACTCGGCCAGCGTACCGTTGCCTTGCGGCCACAACCTGCACTCGCCCCAGCCGGTGATAGGACCTTCGTAACTCCAGCGTAAGAACCCCGGCTTCTCGGCCTCCTCCAGCACGCTCGAAACTATCCTCCGGAATCCCAGGAAAGAGACTTCCCACCCGGAGACCATTCCCGGCTCTCCGGGGTTCTCGAACACCTCTACCCGCCGCACGCCCGGCGCCCATCCGGGGAAACCGCGCACGTCCCGCACGGCTTCGTAGAATTTCTCCGGCGGCGCCTGGGCGAAGACGCTTGCCCCAATCACTTTGTTCGGTATTGCTACAGTCATGTAGCAAGAGTATACATCCGAGATCAAGAAGTTATACTCGCGTCATGGACGAATGGAGATGGAAGACGCTCGGGCGAAAATATGTTTACCGTAACCCGTGGTGCGCGTTCCGGGTGGACGAGGCGCGGTTACCGAGTGGGGTGGAGATCGAATACGGCGTACTCGAGTGCATCGAGTTTGCGGCGGTGGTCGCCGTCACGGACGAGGGGGAGGTGGTGATGGTGCGCCAGTGGCGCCAGCCGGTAGGGGACTTTACTCTAGAGTTGCCGAGCGGTGGGGTGGAGTCTGGCGAAGACCCTATACAGGCGGCGGAGAGGGAGTTGCGGGAGGAGACCGGATACCGGGCCGAGGGCCTGGAGCGTCTAACGTCCGTGCATACCAGCGCCGGCCGTAGCACGGAGGTCTGCCATCTGTTTCGTTGCCGGGCCTTATGGGGTGGAGAAGGAGCGCGGCCGGAGCCGACGGAGTTCATCCGGGGGGTGGAGATGCCTTTAGACGCGGCCCGCAAGGAGGTTATGGAGGGCGGCATCAAGAGTGCGGTGACCGTGCTCGGGCTCCTCTGGCCCACGGAGGGGTAGAGGAATTGCTATTGTGATCGCGCGTCCCCTGGTGTCAAGTTGAGAAAGAGTAAGAGATGGGAGGACCAAGAGGACGTAACAGCGGATGAGAAAGATTGCGTATCTATTTCGTAAAGACATTGTTTGCAAGAATGACACGACGCCGGGGGTGTTAACGAGTGTGAAGAACCTGCTGCTTTATTTGCGCGGCTGTTTGCGAAGAGCAAGCGTCATCCCTCGAACAACTGAAGAGCCGTGACACCTCGCGAATGCACAGGCAAGTCGGCGAAGAGGGTGCGCGAATTGAGCGCATAAGAACCGGGGCCAGGACGTGCGGATAGGCTCCAAAGTATCAGCGTCACGGCTGGGCGAGCTTCTATATGCTAAGAGCGATAATGCCGGCACCTGAAGTCAAGGATCTATCCGATGCGGACGGGAAGAGGATACTTTGCCAAATAGGCAACAGAGTCCAGACCTTACGAGTTGCTGTACCAAAAGACGGCTTCGCGGCAAAGCTATGGGAAGGTTGAGCTATTTCGATCCAGCTTCACAATCTGATTTTGAGCATCTTTAGTTTGAAGGTTGTTAATCTCGTTGTCAAAAAAGCGCGGATCTCTTGACACAGGCGGCACATCTATGATAATAAATACTTCCTAAGGTACAGCGTGGCAAAAACAGGCGCGTGAGCGCTGCGATAAAGGCAACCCCGACCGTGAGGCGGGCACGCAAAGCCGTAGGCCTATAAACGTAGGCGGCTAGGTTACCGAACAGCGAGGGTGAAACATCCCTTCCTCAAAGGGCGCCCTGAAATAGCAGGGTGAGGATACTGTTTCTTCACAATAGTACGCACATATCTGTAGCTCAGAGTACGGAGTTGAGGCGCTGGCGCACTCTGGCTCTTTTTGGTGCGCTTGTTTTGGTCCTGGGTGTTCTGCTTTCTAGTAGAGAAGCCTGGGCACAACTCGAGACCGACCAGCCGGTGACCAACACGGTTGACCAGACTGCTGCTCCGGCGACTAACACGGTTGATCAGACCGCCGCTCCGACAAGCACTGCGCCGACGGATCAGGCCACTGCCCCCATCACTTCCACGACCGAGGAGCCGAGCGACCAAACAGCAACCGCTCCAGTGCAGAATACGGCCGATCAGACGGCGGCCGAGCCGGTAGACCAAACGACGACTACCGCCCCGGTTGATCAGACGGCGGACACGAATAGCCCCACGCTGGAGCAAGGCACCGCACCTGAAGGCTCCACAGCAGAACCAGTAAGCGATCCGGCTGTTGCTCCGACAGACACAACGACCGACACGACGACCGCTCCGGTGACCGACACGGTGGACACGACGACCGCCCCGGTGACTGATACGGTGGACACGACGACCGCTCCGGTGACCGACACGGTGGACACGACGACAGCCCCGGTGACCGACACGGTGGACACGACGACCGCTCCGGTGACCGATACGGTGGACACGACGACCGCTCCGGTGACTGACACGGTGGATACGACGACAGCCCCGGTGACCGATACGGTGGACACGACGACCGCTCCGGTGACCGACACGGTGGACACGACGACAGCCCCGGTGACCGACACGGTGGACACGAC
>JBBPZZ010000132.1:0-25331 GCA_038198445.1 Rubrobacterales bacterium | reverse complement strand
TAGGCAAAGAGGCGGTCCCGGCGTCTCGGAAGGAGTGAGAAAGATGATCGAAAGCACGGCAGGCAAGTCGAGCGTCAAGAGGGCAGCGCTCTTCGCCTACGCGGCCGGGGTTACCGGCATCCTCGCCAACCTCTTCCTCATTGCTTTCTTTGCCCTGCAGGCAGGCCGCCCGGTGTATGGATTCTCCTTTGGCACGGCCAACGACATAGTGGGATCGCTCGGGACCGCGTTCATGATCCCTGTGGCGCTCGCGCTCGGCGCATGGTTGCCCGACCGGCGCTCGGGCTGGATCACCGAGGTCCAGGCACCGATCGCGATAGCAGCCTGGATGGTCCTCAGCCTCTGGCTGTTCCTGGTCAACCGATGGTTGCGCATGTCGGGCGCCCTCCGGCCCCGCGTGGCACGGTTTGGAGAGTTCGTGGGCGCCGGCTCCCTGGCTGGATACGTAATCGTCGGGCTGGGTCTCTTGCTGCCCTGGATGTCGTGGTCGCAGCTTGTGGTGTTCGGTGTCGGCATACTTATCGGGCTGCCCGCCTGGCTTTGCACCCGGTGTGGTTTCTGGTCCTGGCACGACATCTTGGGAGGCCATGACCATTCTGGCGAAGACCTTGCTGTTGAAAGACTCTCGCGTGTTCTAACGTTTAGGAGACGATCGTCCAGTAGAGTGATTTTATGACAAATAGCACAAATAACGGGACCGAGGAGCCGGTGGGATGAGCCGCCGTACCGCTGCCTGGCTTGCCTGGTCGCTGTGCGCGCTCTCTTTGGCGCTGACCGGGCTAAGTCTCCTTCTCCTGGCCCTGAACCTCTCACATCCAAACACTTACGTTTACGACTACTGGCTAGATAACACCCTCGGTACGCTAAGCTTTGCGCCGGTCGGCGCGTTGATCGCCGCGCGTCGTCCCGCAAACCCCATTGGCTGGCTCCTGTGCCTGTACGGTGTCGCCCTTGGCATTGGCCACTTTAGTGCCCAGTACGCCATTTACATCCTATTGTCGCAACCCAACTCGTTACCCGCAGGTGCAGCGCTGGCCTGGATCGCCTCTTGGATACTGCCAATCATTATTGGCCTTCAGGTATTCTCATTCCTCCTGTTTCCTACGGGAAGGCCGCCGAGCAGGCGCTGGAGATGGTTGGCGTGGCTGACCGTGGCTTTCGTCATAGCAGGGGTAATCTCCTCTGCGTTCTCTTTTGGTGCGAACGCTGGTCTTGGCCCGATCCCTAATCCGCTCGGAATAGAGGGCTTCTCCAACGTCTACGATATGGTTTTCAATTTCCTTCCCCTACTGTACGTCGCGGTAGCCACATCGCTGTTTGTGCGACTGCGTCGGGCCGTAGGGGTAGAGCGCCAGCAGATCAAATGGTTTGTTTACGCTGCTGCGGCAAACATTGGCGGCATCATCCTTGCATACATGATCCCCGACACGATAGACACACCACTCTGGTTCGACCGGGTGGGGTTTGCCCTTAACTTAGCCGTGACACCAGCCATCCCTATCTCTATGGGGATAGCTATTCTCCGCTACAGGCTCTACGAGATAGATACCCTCATAAACCGCGCCCTCGTCTACGGTGCTCTGACAGCGACGTTGGGGGCGGTGTACCTCGGTAGCGTGGTCGTCTTGCAGTACGTCTTCAGGACGCTCAGCGGAGGAGAGTCGCAGCTTGCGATAGTGGCATCCACCCTGGCCATCGCAGCGGCGTTCAACCCGCTGCGCCGGCGGGTGCAGGAGTTCGTGGATCGCCGCTTCTACCGGCGCAAGTACGACGCCGCCAAGACGTTGGAGGCTTTCGGTGCACGGCTCAGGAACGAGACAGACCTTGGCGAGTTGAGCGAAGACCTGATCAAGGTTGTTCAGGAGACGATGCAGCCGGAGCATGCCTCGCTCTGGCTGCGTCCACGGGACGGCGAGCGGTGAGGCGCCGCGCGTACTTCTGGCTGGCCTGGACGCTTGCCGCTCTCTCCATTGCCATGTTCACCGCGGGTGCTGCGCTCGTCTTACTGACCCTGCTCATGGGGGATGCGCCACCTCCCGGCGTGTTCGTCGGCAACCTGGTGCTTTTCGCGCCTTTCCTTGCCTTCCCCGTCGTCGGCGCCCTGGTCGCCTCCAAGCGCCCCGAGAACGCCATAGGCTGGATCTGCCTGACCGCGGGGCTCTTCTGGATGCTCATCGTGCTGGGCGAGGCGCAAGGCGCGTACGAGCTCGCCACGACCGGGACGGTGACTTCTTCGGTGACGCTCGATGCGCTGTTCCAATGGTCCTGGGTACCACCCGTGGGGCTGCTCGGAGTCTACATGGTCCTGCTGTTCCCGGACGGCAGGCTCCCGTCGAGGAGGTGGCGTCCCTTCGCCTGGTTCGCCGGGGCAGTTCTGGTTCTAATCTCCGTTGGCTTCGTCTTCGTCCCTGGATCTCTGGAGGGCCATCCAGGGGTGCGCAACCCCTTCGGACTGGAAGAGTTGGCCTGGTTGGAGGACGTGGCGGTGTTCATCGTGTTGATGCTCCCCGTGTGCATCCTGATCTCGGCACTAAGCTTGGTGTTTCGCTACCGGCGCGCGGGAGAGGAGGTGAGGGAGCAGATCAAATGGCTCGCCTTCGCCGCTTGCTTCGTGGGCGCGACGTACTTTGGCGGCTTGCTCGCTCAGATCCTTCTCGTGCCGGAGGCTCTAGAGAGCCAAGCCGCGCCGGCACCGTTGTGGGTCTCGCTCGTGCGGAATATGCTCCTGGTAAGCTTCGCGGGGATCCCGGTGGCGGTGGGGATCGCGATCCTTCGCTACCGCCTCTACGACATAGAGATCCTCATCAACCGCACCCTCGTCTACGGCGCTCTAACGGTGTCGCTCGTATTAGTGTACCTCGGTGGCGTGGTCGGTCTGCAATACGTCTTCCGTACCCTTACTGGAGGCGAGTCGCAGCTTGCGGTGGTGGCCTCGACTCTGGCGATAGCCGCGTTGTTCGGTCCGTTGCGGCGTCGCATACAGGATACGATAGATCGGCGCTTCTACCGAAGGAAGTATGATGCCGTGAAGACGCTAGAAGCATTCGGCGCTCGATTGAGAGACGAAACGGACCTGGCCGCGCTGGGTGGAGATCTATTAGCGGTTACGAGAGAGACGCTGCAGCCTGCCCATGTATCGCTCTGGCTACGGAAACCGGGGAGAGAATCTCGGAATAAAGGGGTTCCGCTGTGAGCGACCATCACGCACCGGAAGAGACGGTAGCGCGGCCTGTTGCTTCGCCACCTCCCAGGCTGCGTAGGCGCTGGCTTCTCCTTGCACGCGTTGCGGCGTGGCTGGTCGTACTCATCTACATCGCGGGCACCGGCGCGAACATCTGGCTCAAGGGTCGCCTCCACCTGCAGGGAGATCACCCGTGGGAGGATGTGGTGCTGCTCGTGGGGTTCGGCGCCTTCGCGGTGGTCGGCGCATTGTTGGTGGCCAAAAGACCTACCAACCTGGTCGGCTGGATCATGGCCGTGGCCGGGCTCATGGTCGGTATCTTCCCCGTGGGTGACTCCTACGCCGGCTACGTGATGACCACCCGCGGACACCCAGACGCGCTGGCAGTTCTCGGCGCGTGGACCCAGAGCTGGTACTGGTTCCTGCTCCTCGCGTTGGCCCTGGTCTACCTGCCCCTGCTCTTTCCCGACGGGCGCCTGCCTTCCCGGCGCTGGCTCCCATTCGCTTTGCTGATGGGAATCGGAACGTTATCCGTTGTCATCCTCGGGGCGCTCACGGACACTCTGACCGGCCAAGACGTCCATTACAGGATCGAGAACCCCATCGGGATCGAGGGTCTGGCTCCCGTCGAGTCCCTACCGGTGTTCGGCGTGCTGGGCGTCCTCCTCAGCATGGGATTCGTGGGGGCCGTCGTGGCCGTGGTGGTGAGGTTCCGTCGAGCGCGAGGGATCGAGCGCCAGCAGATGAAATGGTTCGTGTACGCGGCCGCGCTCATCCCGACCTTTCTGGTGCTGGATCACCTGCCGCAGGTTATCGATAGCGTGGTGTTCGGCCTGGTGATCATCTCCTTGCCCACGGCCATCGGCATCGCGGTCCTTCGCTACCGCCTCTACGAGATAGACCTCATCATCAACCGTACTCTGGTCTACGCCGCTCTGACGGCCTCGCTCGTACTGGTCTACCTCGGCGGCGTCATCTCTCTACAGTACGTCTTCCGCGCCCTCACCGGCCAGGATTCCCAACTGGCGGTGGTGGCCTCCACACTCGTGATCGCCGCCCTGTTCAACCCCCTGAGGCGCCGCATCCAGGGATTCATCGACCGGATCTTCTACCGCAGGAAGTACGATGCCGCGAAGACGCTTGAGGCTTTTGGCTCCCGGTTGCGGGAGGAGACGGATCTGGACGACCTGAAAGATCACCTGGTAGCGGTGGTTCAGGAGACGCTTCAGCCGGCGCACGTCTCGCTGTGGCTGCGGAAGACGGCTGAAAGAGAGCGGCGATGAGGACCCGGTGGGCGGTGCTACTCTGGACGGCCGTGGCGCTTCAAGTGGTGCTGGTGCCGCTGGGAGTACTGTTTGAGGTACTGAACCGTCCGCCATCATCGCTGGGACCGGGCTTCGTGGTCGATGTCGTGGCCGGAGCGGCCTCGATCCTGGCGTTCCCGGCTGTGGGAGTCCTGATCTTCTGGCGCCGTCCCGAACACCTGATAGGTTGGCTGTTCTGCGCCGCAAACATCGGCTGGGCGATAAACCACTTCGCCGGTCCCTACGCCAAATACGCCCTGGTCGTCAACCCTGGCGCCGTGCCTGGAGGCAGGCTGGCGGCGTGGTTTTATTTCTGGCCCGGTCCGGTCAGCGTTGGGCTGCTCATACTCCTTTTCCTGCTGTTCCCCGATGGCAGGCTACTCTCCCCGCGCTGGCGGACTGTCGCGTGGGTGACCGTCGGGTACGTTGTGGTTGGTGCTATAGCGGTGGCGTTCGCGCCGGGCCGGATCGACGACACCATCGGCTTCAAGGTAGATAACCCCGCCGGAATCGGAGGTTCCATCGGCCACGTCCTGACGCCGCTCGCCGGGATCGTGCAGCCTCTGCCCGTGCTGCTCCTGATCGCCGCGCTGATCTCGCTGGCACTGCGTCAGCGCCGGTCGAGAGGACAGGAGCGCCAGCAACTCAAGTGGTTCACCAGCTCTCTGATCCTGTACGTCATCCTGGTCGGGACGGACACCGCCTCCTTCTTCTATTACGGGTCGGAGACCGCAATGCCAGGCTGGGCCTCTCTTTTCAACGGTATCGCTATCAACAGCTACGTCCTGATCCCCATCGCCGCCGGCATAGCCATCCTCAAATACCGCCTCTACGACATAGACCTCCTCATCAACCGCGCCCTCGTCTACACCACCCTCACTGTCTCGCTCGCCGCCGTCTACGTGGGGTGCGTCGTACTGCTCCAGACGGTCCTGCGTTCCCTCAGTGGTCAGAACTCACAGCTCGCCGTCGTAGCCTCCACCCTGGCGATTGCCGCTCTCTTCAGTCCCTTGCGCCGCCGGGTCCAGGGGCTGGTAGACCGTGCCTTCTATCGCAGGAAGTACGACGCAACCAAGACGCTCGAAGCCTTCGGCGCCCGGCTTAGGAACGAGACGGACCTGGATGCTTTGAGTGGACACCTGGTGGGAGTAGTGAAGGGAACGATGCAGCCCGCTCACGTCTCGCTGTGGCTGCAAGCCCCAGATCGGAAGTCCGGTGATGAGGGAAGCATACGTGGATAACCAGCGCACACCGGAGGAGACGGCGCGGTCTGGCGATGCTCCGTCTGCCACGCTGCACGGCCGGTGGCTCGTCTTCGCGCGGGCGGCGTGGCTGGCTGTTGCCGCCCTCACCCTCGGCCTCGACGCGGCAGGTATCCCTTACGCCTACGCGCAGTACAAGAGCGTTTGCTCGGGCGCCTCATGCGAGACCCCGCTTACCTCGAACGGCCTGCGAGCGCTTCACGAGATGGGGCTCTCCGCTGGCTTCTTCGCCGCTTACATCGTCGCGGCCGTAATGACCGCCGCGCTGGTGTACTGTGCGGTTGCGGCCGTGATCTTCTGGCGCCGATCTAACGACAAGATGGCTCTA
Source organism: Rubrobacterales bacterium (assembly GCA_038198445.1). Lineage (GTDB taxonomy): Bacteria > Actinomycetota > Rubrobacteria > Rubrobacterales > Rubrobacteraceae > JACDDK01. Next base: position 19,256 of record JBBPZZ010000132.1, on the reverse strand, counting down.
TTTAGTTCGTTCGCGCTCCTGACGTTCGGCTCTACGGCCAGCAGCATTCCGCAGGCTGCGACGCATCCGGCCTTCTGGTTCCCGGCCTACTTCCTGTACTACATCGGGCAGGTAAGCTTCGTCGTATTCTTCTACCTCTTTCCGGATGGCCGATTCGTGCCCCGCTGGACGCGATGGCTCGCCATAGTAGCGGCGTTGCTGTTCGTCCCCCGCGCCTTTTTCCCGGGCTCGTCCCTGGATCTCCTGAATAGCCCTCTATACCTCATCCTGATAGGCACAACTGCGGTCGCGCAGGTCTACCGCTACCGGAGTGTGTCGAACCCGTGGCAGCGCCAGCAGACCAAGTGGGTAGTCTTCGGCGTGGCGGTGGCTATGGTGGGATTTTCGGCGGTAATTACATTATTCAATATCGTCCCCAGTGTCCTGGAGTCCGGGCCTTTGGTTCAGATGGCCGGCATCACGCTCATACAGGGTTCCATAGCGCTGATCCCGCTCGCGATAGGCGTGGCGATCCTTCGCTCGCGGCTCTACGACATAGACGTAGTCATCAACCGCACCCTGGTCTACGGCGCACTAACCGCGACGCTGGCGCTGGTGTACGTCGGGAGCGTGGTGGTGCTCCAGCAGGTTTTCCGCACGCGTACGGGTGGAGAATCGCAGTTGGCCGTGGTCGCTTCCACCCTGGCTATCGCGGCGTTGTTCAACCCCCTGCGTCGCCGTATTCAAAACTTCATCGACCGGATTTTCTACCGCAAAAAGTACGATTCAGCGCGAATCCTGGCTTCCTTTGGCGCCAGATTGAGAGACGAGACGGACCTCGATGACTTGAACGATCATCTTGTGGAAGTGGTGCGAGAGACCATGCAGCCCGCACACGTTAGCCTGTGGCTAAGAGAGCCTGGAGATGAGAGATGAGGCGCACCGCTACAACCTGGCTGGCCTGGTCCCTCGCCGGGCTTTCTGTGGCGCTGTTCGTAGCGAGCATCCCGCTGCTCGTCCTCGCCCGGTCCGCGCACGTCCCTGACAGCTGGGGCGCCGACCTCAGTGTAGGTAGCCTGTTGGGTGGCGCGCTCTTCCTGACCTTCCCTATAGTGGGTGCCCTGATAGCCTCCAGACATCCTCATAACCCGATCGGTTGGATCTGCCTCGCTGACGGCCTCTTGTGGATGTTCCTCGGCATGACCGATGTCTACAGCGTTTACGGCGTGGTCCAGCCCGGCTCGGTCCCCTTCCCCGTGGTGCTCTCCGGGATAAACAACTGGCTGTGGGTGCCCGCCGTGGGACTTCCTGGGACCTACCTGCTCCTGCTGTTCCCCGATGGGGAGGTCCCCTCAAGGAAGTGGCGCCCTCTGGCCCGGCTTTCGGGAACGGTGATCATAGTGCTTAGCGTCGGCGTCGGGCTCACCCCCGAGCCGTTGCAACACCTCGGGGGGGTGCGCAACCCGTTCGGACTTGAGGGGCACTCGTGGGTGGTTACTGCATTGTATGTTGTTCTCCCGCTGCTGCCCCTTTGCATGCTCGCCTCGGCTCTGAGCCTGGTGTTACGCTACAGGCGTTCGAGAGGAGAAGAGCGCCAGCAGATCAAGTGGATGGCTTTCGCCGCCTCGTTGGTTGGCCTGTTGTACATGATCGCCGTGGTCAGCTCGTTCATCTTCCCATCGGGGGCCTGGTTCGCCGCAGGCTCGCCGTTGTGGATGGACCTCCTGGCGGATGCGGCGTTGTTGAGCTTCGTGGGGGTCCCGATCGCCGTGGGCTTCGCCGTCCTGAAGTACCGCCTCTACGATATAGACATACTCATCAACCGCACCCTGGTTTACGGCTCGCTTACCGCGACGCTGGCACTGGTGTACTTCGGGACCATCGTCGCTATGCAGTATGTATTACGCGCCCTCACCGGCGGCAAGTCGCAGCTCGCCATAGTCGTCTCAACTCTGGCGATCGCGGCGCTGTTCGGTCCCCTGCGCAGGCGCATTCAGGACATCATAGACAGGCGTTTCTACAGGCGTAAGTACGACGCTGCCAGGACGCTTGAGGCTTTTGGAAAGAGGCTCAGAGACGAGACGGAACTGGAGACTCTGAGCAACGATCTTGTCTCTGTAGCACGGGATACGCTGCAGCCCGCCCACATCTCTGTATGGCTGCGACCGCCGGATGAAGCGAAGCCTCGAAAGACTCCGGAGCGGGGACCGTGAGCGACCGCGCCGCCGCCCGGATCGCCTGGTCCCTCAGCGGACTCGCGGTCGCGCTCTTCGGGTTGTTCGTACTCCTGCTGTTTATCAACCAGGTAAACGCCGACCGGTACTGGGGAGCCGCAGCAGTCATCACGCTTGTCTTCCCTGTAGTCGGAGCCTTTATCGTCTCCCGCCAGCCGGGCAACGCTCTGGGTTGGATCTTCTGCGCCGTGGGCCTCACAGCGGCAGTTGGTGAATCAAGTGGACAGTACGTCGCGCATGCCCTTCTCACCGGACCCGTCACGCCGCTGGTTGCGGCTGTGGCCTGGGCCAGCTCGCTGGTCGGGAACATCGGGTTTATATCCCTTGTCTTCGTCCCGTTGCTTTTTCCCGACGGACGGCCTCCCTCACGGCGCTGGCGACCTGTCTTATGGCTCATCGCCAGCGTCGTTACATTGACGGTAGTCTCGTTCGCTTTCACGCCGGGTCCGCTGGCCGAGTACCCGTCCGTCAAGAACCCGTTCGGCATCGAAGGTTTGCAACCCGTATTCACGTTTCTCTCGGCCGCCGCCGGGCCTGTAGGACTCTTCTGTGTGCTTGCTTCCGTGGCCTCTCTGATAGTACGTTTCTGGTATTCACGGGGCGACGAGCGCGAGCAACTCAAGTGGTTCACCTACGCTATCGCCCTGGGGCTATCAAGCCTCGTGCTCAACGGAATTTTCCCCGACCTGGCGTGGTTGATCGGGGGCCTCGGCACGGCCGCACTCCCCGTCGCCATCGGCATCGCCGTCGTGAAGTATCGCCTCTACGACATCGACGTAATCATCAACCGCACCCTGGTCTACGCGGCCTTGACAGCCTCCCTCGTGCTGGTGTACTTCGGCGGTGTGGTCGCCTTGCAATACGTCTTCCGCGCCCTTACGGGCGGCAAGTCGCAACTAGCCGTAGTGGCTTCGACGCTGATCATCGCGGCCCTTTTCAACCCTTTGCGCCGCCGGGTGCAGGCTATCGTAGACAGGCGCTTCTATCGGAAAAAATACGATGCCGCGAAGACTCTGGAAGCATTCGGGGCCAGATTGAGAGACGAGACGGACCTGGACGACTTGAGCGGCCATCTCGTGGAAGTCGTGCGGGAGACTATGCAACCAGCGCACGTCAGCTTATGGCTGCGACCACGGGATGGTGAGCGATGAGTCGTCGCGCAACTTTCTGGCCGGCCTGGTCACTAGCCGCGCTCTCCACGGCCATGTTCGTCGCGGGCGGCGTGCTGTACGTCCTTGCCCGATCCGCGCAGTCCCCTGGCCACTGGCTCACAGTCGTCACCATTAGCGAAATATTGAGCTTCGTGCCCTTCCTGGCCTTCCCACTAGTGGGTGCCCTGGTGGTCTCCAGGCGTCCACGCAACCCCATAGGTTGGATCTGCCTCGCGGATGGCCTCTTATGGATGGTCCTCCAGATCACCGACTCCTACTTCGTCTACGGCATTGCCAGGCCCGGCTCTGTCCCGTTCCCGGTGGCGATCGGCACGATAGGCGACCAATGGCTGTGGGTGCCCACAGTGGGGCTGCTCGGAATCTACCTGCTCTTGCTGTTCCCCAACGGGAGGCTCCCCTCAAGGAGGTGGCGCCCTCTGGTCTGGCTCGCTGGGGCGGTGATCGTTTTGCTTAGTGTCGCCGAGGGGCTCGCCCCCGGACCGTTGGAGAACCAGGGAGGAGTACGTAATCCGTTCGGGCTTGAGGGACTCCCCTGGCTGGCGGATGCAGCGCTAGTAATTCTGCCGCTGCTGCCCCTTTGCATGCTCGCTGCGGCGGCGAGCCTGGTGTTGCGTTTCAGGCGTTCTGGGGGAGAGGAGCGCCAGCAGATCAAGTGGATCGCCTTCGCCGCCTCATTCGTGGCCGCTTTGTATCTGTTCGCCATGGTTAGCCAGTTCATCTTCGCACTGGAGATGCAGGGGGGCGGAGGTAGGCTACCTCCGATACCGCCATGGTTCGAGCTTCTCTTCTCGGTGGCGGTGTTGGGCTTCGCTGGAGTGCCCGTGGCCATCGGCGTCGCCGTCCTGAAGTACCGCCTCTACGACATAGACCTCCTCATCAACCGCGCCCTCGTCTACGGTCCTCTCACTGCGGCACTGGCGCTGCTCTACGTCGGGGGCGTGGTCTCCTTGCAGTCCGTCTTCCGCGCCCTAAGCGGCCAGGAGTCAACCCTCGCGGTCGTTGCTTCGACTCTGGCGATAGCCGCCCTGTTCAACCCGCTGCGTCGTCGGGTGCAGACTTTCGTGGACTGCCGCTTCTACCGCAAGAAGTACGATGCCACCAAGACGCTCGAAGCCTTCAGCACCCGGCTGAGGAACGAGACGGACCTGGATGCCTTGAGCGGACACCTGGTGGAAGTGGCAAAGGGAACGATGCAACCCGCTCACGTCTCGCTCTGGCTACGCGAACCCGCCGGCAAGAGACCGGAGGCCGTGGAGTGAGGTCCAGGCGCTTCTACGGATGGCTGGCGTGGGGGCTCTTCGCGTCGTGTGTGGCGATGACAGGTCTGGCCCTGCTTCTTATGTTCGTTAACGGCCAGCACCGGATCGTGGAGCGGCTCCTCTATCCGCTGGTGTTCCTGCCCTTCGCCGCGGTCGGCGCTCTGGTCGCTTCGCGTAGGACGGAGAACCCGATCGGCTGGATCTTCTGCATCCTGGCAATTACCAACGTGATCTGGGCGCTCGCGCTGGAGTACACACTCTACGCGTTCATCTTTCACCCCGGAGCTTTGCCGGGCAGAGAAGTCACGGCGTGGCTGGTGACTGGTTGGATCAGTAGCCTCGGCTGGGGCTTGATGATGACGTTCGTGCCGCTGCTGTTTCCGACCGGGCGTCTGCTCTCGCAGCGCTGGCGTACCGTCGCCTACCTCGCCGCTTTTGCGTGCGCGCTACAGGTCTTTGGACTCGCGTTCGTGCCCGGTCCGGTGGACTCCTCCCTGCCGCACGTCCAGAACCCGCTCGGGATACGGGGCGCCGACCGCGTCTTTTTTCTGCTCAGCCACGTGGGGGCCCTATTCGTCGTCCTGACGGTGTTGGTCTGCGTGGGGTCACTGGTCGTGCGCTTCCGCCGCGCCCGCGGAGAGGAACGCCAGCAGATCAAATGGTTCGCCTACGCGGTGGTCCTTCTGACGGTGCTCGTCCTGATCTCTTTGATGAACTCCATCATCCAGGGCGGCGAAAACGAGGGACCAATCTGGGGTATCGTTTTCTCCGTCAGTATTGTCGGCATCCCGGTCGCCGCGGGGGTCGCCATCTTGCGCTACCGCCTCTACGACATAGACGTAATCATCAACCGGACGCTGGTCTACGGTGCGATCACGGCGACTTTGGCACTAGTGTATTTCGGGAGTGTCGTGCTGCTGCAAACCCTCTTACTCGCCCTTACCGGAGAGCGTTCTCAGTTGGCGGTGGTTGCCTCTACCCTTATCATCGCCGCGTTGTTCAGTCCGCTGCGCCGCCGGCTGCAGGCGTTCATAGACCGACGCTTCTACCGCAAGAAGTACGACGCGGGCCAGATCTTGGCAACTTTCGGTACCCGATTGAGGGACGAAGTAGAGCTGGATACTTTGAGCGAAGATATGCTCGCGGTGGTTCGGGAGACCATGCAACCGGAGCACGTCAGGCTGTGGTTACGAACATCGGACGAAGCGCCGCTGGCGGCGAAGGAGGATCGATGAGCATCCGTGCTCTTCGGTGGATCGCCCTTTCGGCGTGGGTATTCTCGGTGGCGCTCGTGGCGCTCAGTGTTCCCCTGCTCATGGGGAACCGCTCCGTCGAGAATGGGATCGAACCCTATCTGATCAACCTCGTAGTCGCGGCTCTCGCGTTCTCTACGGTCGGGGCTCTCGTGGCCTCGAAGCTGCGGAAGAACCCCATCGGGTGGCTCCTGGCGGGCACCGGCCTTCTCTACACGATCGAAGTGTTCGCGGGCAACTACAGCACCTACGCGTTGTTCGCCAACCCGGGCTCCTTACCCGGAGGACAGGTAGCGGCCTGGTTCACTTCGTGGGTCTGGATCTTTGGCGGATCGCTGGTGCTCTTCATCTTCCTGTTCTTCCCCGATGGCAGGCTACCTTCCCCTCGCTGGCGGCCCGTAGCCTGGCTCGTTCTCATCAATACCGGCCTGGCCGCTGCCCCGTATGCGCTTGGCCAGGGTCCCCTGGAGGATTTCGGCGGGTCATCGCCTGTTGTCAATCCGGTCGGCATTCCGGGGAGTTCGGGACTCCTGGGGTTGTTCGCGGAGATTTCGACCTTCCTGCTGGTACCCATAGCGGTGAGTCTAATCTTCTCTTTCCTCGTGCGTTTTCGCCGGGCGCGCGGAGAGGAGCGCCAGCAGATCAAATGGGTAGCCTACGCGGTCGCGCTCTTCGCGGGCGCCGTCGTGATCACAACCGTCTGGCCTTCGCTCGACAGCTCTCATGTGGGGAGCGTGCTGTTTCTGGGCGGGTTTCTGGCTATACCATCGGCGATGGCCGTGGCGATCCTTCGCTACCGTCTCTACGCCATCGACGTTGTCATCAACAAGACCCTCGTCTACGGTGCGCTGACCGCGACGCTCGCCCTGGTCTATTTCGGCAGCATCGTGGTGTTGCAGGGGATCCTGGGCGCCCTGAGCGGTCAGGACTCTCAATTCGCGATCGTCGCCTCCACGCTTACAATAGCAGCGCTCTTCGGACCTCTGCGCCGCAGAGTGCAGGCGTTCATAGACCGGCGCTTCTACCGTAAGAAGTACGACGCTGGGAGGACGCTTGCGGCTTTCGGCGTCAAGCTAAGGAACGAGACGGACCTTGGCGTCCTGAGCGCTGACCTGGTGACGGTCGTGAAAGAGACTATACAGCCCACCCACGCCTCGTTGTGGCTGCGGCCCTCGTCTGAGGAAGAGTCCAAAGTCAAGGCTGGACGCGAATGAGTACCCAACCAACTTCAACGGAGCGTAGCGTGAGGGCCGAAGCCCAGCCGGTCTTGAGGGGACGCTGGCTTCTCCTCGCGCGCCTGACATGGCTGGCCGTGACCGCGCTGAGCGTCGGCCTGTTCCTCGCCAGCATCCCGCCGTACTTCTCCGAGCTTCAGAACGTGTGTACCCGCGGTGCATGGTCGTGCGCCGACAACGGACTCTTGACGAACACAGGGATGCGGGAACTGAGGGCACTCGGCCTTTCGATGGGCTTCTACGCCGCTTACAACACCGCGCTTGGCGTTGTCTTCGAGCTGGTGTGGTGCGCGGTTGGGGCGATCATCTTCTCGCGCCGCTCTGACGACCGGATGGCGCTGCTGGCCGCGACCATGCTCGTAACTTTCAGCGCCGTCCCCTTCGGTTTCCTAGAGACTCTGGCGAGCGCCTATCCCGCGTGGACGCTGCCTGTCCGGGTACTGGCGACGGTTGGCTTCACTTCCATAATCCTCTTCTTCTACACCTTCGCCGATGGGCGGTTCGTACCGCGCTGGATGCTCTTTCCGGCGCTAATCTGGATCTTGAACGATACCATTAGCACGCTTTTCCCCAAGCTGGATGCGCCGGGGCTCACTACGGCAGGCTTCCTCGCGTTCTTCATTCCGGCCGTATGCGCCATGGGTTCGCAGGTCTACCGCTACCGCCGCGCGTCCGACCCGGTGCAGCGCCAGCAGACCAAGTGGGTCGTGTTCGGCGTCGTGTTCGGCTTTGGCGGCTACCTGGCGCTGGTTGTCCTTGGAGAAGTGTTCCTGGCTTCCACGCGGTTCAAACCGCTGCCCTACATGCTCTTCCAGACGGTAACCCTCGCGCTGTTGCTCGTGATCCCACTCTCGATAGGGTTCGCCGTCCTGCGCTCGCGGCTATGGAACATAGACGTGGTCATCAACCGTACCCTCGTCTATGGTCTCCTGACCGCCAGCCTGGGGCTCGTATATTTCGGGAGCATCGTGCTGCTCCAGTATGTGTTCCGCGCGTTCACGGGTGGAGAATCCCAACTTGCCGTAGTCGCCTCCACTCTCGCCATAGCCGCATTATTCGGACCTCTGCGCCGCCGTATCCAGGACTTCATCGATCGCCGCTTTTACCGCAGGAAGTACGATGCTACGCAAGTCCTGGCGACGTTCGGCGCCCGTTTGCGCAACGAAGTAGAGCTGGATACGTTGAGCGAAGATTTGCTCGCGGTGGTAAACGAGACTATGCAACCTGAGCATGTCAGACTGTGGCTGCGACCAACTGGAGATGATAGATGAGACACACCGCTACAACCTGGCTGGCCTGGTCACTGGCAGGTCTTTCGTTCGTTCTGGCCGCGGCGACCGTCGCGCTGTACATCCTCTCCAGATCTTCGCAGCCTCCCAGCACCTGGGGAACGAGCGGCGACAGCGCCGTGCTCATCTTCGTGCTGCCCTTCCTAGCCTTCCCTATTGTAGGCGCCCTTATCGCCTCGAAGCGCCCCGAAAATCCGATAGGATGGATCTGCCTGGCCGCCGGTATCTTCTGGATGCTGACCATCGTGACCAGCGGCTACGGAGTGTACGGTCTGGTAACGGAGCCCGACTCGGTCCCGTTCCCGGCGGCGATCGGTTCGTTGACCGAATGGATATGGGCGCCCTCTCTGGGTCTGCTCGGCACCTTCATGATCCTGCTTTTCCCCAACGGCAAGCTCCCCTCCAGGAGGTGGCTCCCGTTTGCCTGGCTGTCTGGGGCGGCTATCGTCCTGGCGAGCGCCGGCGTCGCCCTCAGCCCCGGAAGGCTGACGGATCTCGACGGTATCCAAAATCCGTCTGGACTCAAAGGATATCCCTGGATAGAGAGCGCGTCGGGTGTCATGTTAGTGTTACTCCTGCTGTGCATCCTGGTATCGGCTTTTAGCCTGATCTTGCGCTACCGGCGTGTTAGGAGCGAGGAGCGCCAGCAGATCAAGTGGATAGCCGTCGCCGCCTCATTCGTGGGCCTGATATTTCTGAGCTACTTCATCAGCTCGCTTCTCTTCGTACCGGAGGGCTTTGAGAACGGAGGCAAGGCGCCGCTATGGTTCAAGCTCATCCAAGACGCCGCCACTTTGAGCTATGTGGGCGTCCCCACGGCTATCGGCTTCGCCGTCCTGAAGTACCGCCTCTACGACATAGACATCCTCATCAACCGCGCGCTGGTCTACGGCACCCTGACCACCCTCCTCGTACTCTGTTATTTCGGGGGCGTAGTGCTCTTGCAGACGACTTTCCGGACTCTCACCGGACAGGAATCTCAACTCGCGGTCGTGGCATCTACCCTGACTATCGCGGCGCTGTTCGGACCCCTACGGAGACGCATCCAGGACGTTATAGACCGGCGCTTCTATCGCAGGAAGTACGACGCAGCCAGGACGCTGGAGACTTTCGGCGTCAAGCTGAGGAACGAGACCGACCTGAAGGAGTTGAGTGATGACCTGATGGCGGTGGTGAACGAGACCATGCAGCCGGAGCACATCAGTTTGTGGCTGCAGACTACTGGCCGGCACTCCGCGGATAAGAGGGGTGTGCGTGAATAACCGGCGCGCATCGGAAGACACGGCGCGGCCTGGAACGGTTCAATCAGCCAAGCTGGGCAGCCGTCAGCTCGTCTTCACGCGGGTGGCATGGGTAGCCGTGGCCGTCCTCACACTCGGGCTCGACGCGATTAGCGTCCCCTACTATTACATGCGGGACAAGGGCATATGCGCGAGCGCCGCGTGCGCGAACGATTCCGGCAGGCTCACTCCGGATCGGCTCCGGACGCTTCACGAGATGGGACTCTCGGCTGGCTTCTACGCTGGCTATGACACCGCGAAGGAGATCGTCGCCGTGCTGGTGTTCGCGGCGGTCGCGGCGGTGATCTTCCGGTACCGGTCGGACGATCGGATGGCGCTGTTCGGCTCGTTTACCCTCCTGGTGTTCGGCGGAGCCGCGTTCAGCAGTGACCTCCTGCAAGCGCTGGCGGTGGCACACCATGTCTTCCGTTTCCCGACGGAATTTATGAACTACATCGGGCAGGTGTGCTTCATTACCTTCCTCTACCTCTTCCCGGATGGGCGGTTCGCGCCCAACTGGACGCGCTGGCTCGCCGTCGCGTCGGGGCTTCTGTCGGTACCCTTCATCTTCTTTCCGGACTCTGCTCTCGCTTTCTTAAACGGCCCTTATATCATCGGGCTGGTAGGTACGACCGTGATCGCGCAGGTCTACCGCTACAGGAAGGTATCGAGTTCCGCGCAGCGTCAGCAGACCAAGTGGGTCGTCTTCGGCGTGGTGGTGGCTGGCACAGGGTTTTCGGTCATGCTCACGTTCGTCCTGTTCGTTCCAAGTGTCCAGCAGGCAGGCCCGCTGGTGCAGATGGGGGCCAGCGCCCTGATAAACGGGTTCCTGCTGCTTATCCCGATCTCGATAGGCGTGGCGATGGTGCGCTCCCGCCTCTACGACGTAGACGTCGTCATCAACCGTAGCCTGGTCTACGGCGCGCTTACCATCTCGCTGGTATCCGTCTATTTCGGTGTCGTGGTCGCCTTGCAGTACATCTTCCACGCCCTAACTGGAGGCAAGTCGCAACTCGCCGTGGTCGCCTCTACCCTCGCCATCGCCGCGCTGTTCAATCCGTTGCGACGCCGGGTACAGGCGCTGGTTGACCGTCGTTTCTATCGGAAAAAGTACGACGCAGCAAAGACTCTTGAGGCTTTCAGCGCCCGGCTGCGAAACGAGACCGACCTCAAGGAGTTGAGCAGTGATCTGGTGTCCGTGGTGAACGAAACCATGCAGCCGGAGCACGTGTCGCTATGGCTGCGTCATCCGGGTGAAGTAGGGCGCAAGACGGCGGTCGATGCATCTGCGCGAACTAGAGACGCGGAGTCGTCTGTATGAGAGGCCGCGTCGCCGGATGGATCGCATGGTCAGTGTCGGGGGTATCCGTCGCGTGCGCCGCGCTCGGAGTTTTCTTTCTCGTTCTGAACGGCGTGGGCGTTAGAACGCAAGAGTTCGATTATTCGGCCAGCGGCGCGGTGCTGTCGGTCTCGTTCTCGACCATCGGTGGACTTATCGCCTCCCGGCGTCCCGAAAACCCGATAGGTTGGATCTTCCTTGCCGTCGGCCTCTCCCAGGGATTTGACACCTTCGATACGCAGTACGGCAGATACGCTCTGGCGACCAACCCGGGGTCGCTCCCGGGTGGTCCCTTGATGGTCTGGTTGGCGTCCTGGACCTACGTCCCGGGGCTCGGTCTGGCTGCCACCCTCACGCTTCTCCTGTTCCCCACGGGCCGCTTGCCGTCGCCTCGGTGGCGCTGGGTGTCGTGGGTTGTCGCCGCCGCGATCGCGCTCATGGTCGTGCCGACGGCGGTTATCCTGTGGCCGCTGAGGGGACGGGCGCTGATCAGCGATATGGTCCCCGCCCAGATCGCCGGAGAGGTTCTCTGGCTTCAAGGGCTCGGCCTGCTGCTCGTGGTCGTGTGCATGGTCGCCTCTGTGGCCTCTCTCGTCGTCCGGTTTCACCGTGCGGGGGGCCAGGAGCGCCAGCAACTCAAGTGGCTGACCTACGCGGGGATCGTGAGCGTCGTCACCTTCGTGACCACCCTCTTCGTCCCACAATACGTCTGGGCGAGTGGAATATGGCCGATGGTCAGCTTCGCGCTCCTGTTCACAGTGTACCCCAGCATCCCGGTGGCCGTCGGCGTCGCGATCCTGAAATATCGCCTCTACGACATAGATCGCCTGATCAACCGTACTCTCGTCTACGGGGCCCTGACCATGTCTCTGGCGCTGGTGTACTTCGGTAGCGTGGTGTTGTTGCAGGGAGCGCTCCGCGCGCTCGCTGGCCAGGGCTCGCAACTTGCCGTGGTGGTCTCCACTCTGGCCATAGCTGCCCTGTTCAACCCGTTGCGCCGCCGGGTGCAGGATTTCGTGGATTGGCGCTTCTACCGCAGGAAGTACGACGCAGAAAAGACGCTGGTAAGTTTTGGCGACCGTTTGCGGGATGAGACGAGCCTGGATACGTTGAGCGACGACCTGGTGGAGGTGGTGCGGGAGACGTTACAGCCTGCCCACATCTCGCTGTGGCTCCGGCCGGCGCGAGACCAGAAGGCTGGAAAGAGGCGCGATGCATCAAGATAACGAGGGCTTCGACGTCGTCGTGATCGGGGGCGGACCGGCCGGCGTAACGGCGGCCTTGCGCGCCAGCGAGCTGGGCGCGAACGTCGCCCTGGTCGAGCGCGGCAACCTGGGCGGGACATGCACCAACGACGGCTGCGTCCCGACCCGCGTCCTCGCCAAGGCGGCGCGGCTGGCGCGCGACGTGGAGCAGTTCGCCGACTACGGGCTCGAAGGTGAGCCGCCGAAGCTGGACTTCGCGCGCCTCCTGAACCGGACGCAGCGCATCGTGTATCAAGTCCAGGAAAAGAAACAACTGCGGAGCCGGCTCGAAGCCGCCGGCGTGCGCGTGATCGACCGGGCCGGAGAGGCCAGCTTCGTCGACGAGCATACGATCAATCTAACCAACGGCATGAACCTGCAAGCGGAGAAATTCATCCTCTGCGCCGGCGGTCACGCCCGGCGGCTAGGGTTCCTCGGCAGCGAGTATGCTCTCACCCACAGCGACGTCTGGAGTATGAAAGGCTTGCCCTCCTCGGTCGCGGTGGTTGGCGGGGCGGCCACCGGCTGCCAGCTCGCCTCGGTCTTCGCGGCGTTCGGGTCACGGGTACACCTCCTCGAAGCCGCGCCGTGCATCCTGGGCGGCGAAGACGAGGTGGTCTCGCGAGGAGTCGCGGAGGCTTTCGCCCGGCGGGGGATAGAGGTCGTCGCGGGCATCGGCGGGGTCGAGCGGATCGAGAAAACGAACGGGGGTGTGCGCCTGTTCTACTCCGAAGGAGAAGAGGAACGGTCTGTCGAAGTCGAAGCGGTGGTGCTCGCGGTCGGTTGGGTCGGTGGTGTGGAGGACCTGAACCTGGATGCCGCTGGCGTTGAATCCGGGCGCGGTTACGTGACGGTGGACGACACGCTGCGGGCGAGCGCCACACGTCTTCGCGGCCGGCGACCTGACCGGGCGCATGATGCTGGTGCAGAGCGCCACCCACGAAGGAGCCCTCGCCGCCGAGAACGCCGTGCTCGATAGGGAGCGAACACTGCGCCACGCCGTCGTGCCGCACGGCGGCTTCACGGACCCCGAGTACGCGGGTGTGGGACAAACCGAGGCCCAGGCGCGGAGCGAGCAAGGCTGCGCCGTCGCGGTAGTCCCATATGCGGACCTTGATCGTGGTGTGATCGACGGCCATACCGAAGGCTCTTGCAAGCTGCTGGTCTCCCGTTCGACGCGGCGCGTTCTGGGCGGACACATCGTCGGCGAGCAGGCAGTCGAGGTCGTCCAGGTCGTCGCCACGGCCATGCGCGCCGGGATGCGCGTTGAGCAGTTGGCGGACCTCGAACTCGCCTATCCTACTTTCACGGCCGTCGTCGGCCTCGCGGCGCGCCAGATCGTGCGAGAGCTTGGCATGGCGCCTCTGGCGTCGGAGCAGAGTAAAGATGGGAACAGGCCACGGGCGGCGGAGTGGGAACACGCGGATGGATAGAACGCGAGACCAATAGATCGGAGGTGACAGCTACGATTGCGATGTCGAGAAAGCGGAATCGCTGCACTATGCGCCATGGCTGGTGAACCACGTTCCGGCCACGCAGAATTACGGAAAGGAGTCCTTCGTGGAAAAGAAAGAGAGCTTTATTGAAAGGGTAGTGCATACGGTCGAGAGACGTATCTACGCGTCGCAAGAGCGGAGGAGGGCTCGCGAGGCGGAGCTTGATCTTGGCAGAGAAGAGCTTTGGGCAGAGGCGAACGAGCGAGAGAAGATGCTGGTGCGTGTCGCAAGCGACGAGGAATCTCGCGAGCTGTCTCTGGAGGAGATAACGAAGGAGCATCAGGTCGTGTTCGTCGTGCATTCGGAGGAATCCGGGAAGGCTTTGCAAGAGTTCGTCGAAAAGCAACCTCGCCTCATCAACGCGATACCGAGCAGCGAGGGTAGTCAGAGAGGCGCTGACATAAAGGGCTCCTGGCTGGTGTTTGAGTAAGCTGCTCAAGCGCTGGCACGTAGGTCACGCCTCTACCGAACGCCAAAAGGATAGCGTCGCTTTACGCCGCAACTTCAGTGTCACGAGACGCTATCTCCAGCACTTGCGCGAGAAATAAATTTCGCCGTTCTCAAAAAACTTTCCTCGTAACGCTTTTCGTAACGTTCAGGAGACGCTCGCTGGCTAGAGTAAGGTCAGAAATGTTAGGCGAGCAAGGGAGAAGGCGCGGATGAATATTTCGAAGCTCGTGCAGTGGGGAGGTCCGGCGGCGATCCTGACCGGGCTATTTATGGTGATGAGTGACCTCTCGGGGATGGGTGTTCACCTGCCGGATCTCGCCGAGGCCCCGACTCTGGGTTCGTACGTGATCGGGTCCGGGTTAGTGTTGTTCGCGCTGGTGCTGCTCCTGGTCGGAATGATCGGTCTTTACGTCCGCCTGGCGGAAGCGCCTCCTAACACTCATCGGATAGAAGAGTACGAGATCGATTACCTGGATCACGGCGGCGCGGAGTACATAGAAGAGCGGCTCGCTCCCGAAGAGCTTCGGCAACGCCCGGTGGGGGAGCGGATAGAGACGGTGAGGCCTGGAGCCGGCATGCTGGTCCTGGGTACAGGGCTTCTACTGTTCTTTATGTTCCACCAACGCTAGAGCAGGTTACCCGGCGCGTAACCAAGGAGGCGCACGATGGCCCAGGCAGGCGAAGTGATCGGTAACCCCCTCACCGGAGAGCGGCTGACATTTCTGAAAACGAGCCGGGATACCGACGGCGAGCTACTAATGATCGACTGGTTCCTCAATCCGGGCGGCTTCCTGCCGGGTGGCGCGCACACCCACCCCTATCAGGAGGAGCGCTTCGAGATCATCTCCGGCACGCTCGGAGTCCGTGTAGGAAGGTATAAGTACAGTCTGGGCGTCGGTGAGACTGCAACCGTGCCACCGGGCGTTCTCCACGGCTGGTGGAACGAGGGCGACGAAGGCGTGCATACCATCATAGAGTTCCGGCCGGCTCTTGATACGGAATCTCTCTTCGAGACTATCTATGGCCTGACGGGCGACGGCAAGACCACCAGGAACGGCGTCCCGCATCCGCTTCAGGTAATCGCCCTGCTCGAAGATTTCAGGAACGAGCTCGCCGTCCCTCTGTTACCGCTGCGGCTACAGCGGGCGATCATATCCACGCTCTCGCCCCTCGCCCGCCGCCGCGGATATCGGGGCCGCTACCCGCGGTTTTCAGCAAGGAGTGAACGATGACCCATCCATCACACGAGAGCTTAGATCTTCCGCCAGAGATCGAGGCGGTCTTCCGCGAGTTCCGCACCTGCGAGATGTCCACGCTCGCCAGAGACGGCACCCCAATTGTCTGGCCCACCCTGCCCTTCTGGCAACCAGATGAGGGACGCTTTATGATAACGACCTCGATCGCCCTCGCGCAGAAAGTTTTCAACATCCGGCGCAACCCACACGTCTCGCTGCTCTTCTCCGACCACACGGCCAGCAGCCTCGAAGACCCGCCCGCCGTCCTGGTGCAGGGCGACGCCGAAGCTCCAGACGCGTTGGTGACCTCGGTCGAGGGTTTCGAGGACGAGTTGCGGCGGGCCTACCAGCGGCAGCCAGCCTCCGGCGTGTACAGCAGCAATCCTCTCCTGCGCTACCTCATGGACTGGTATTACATGCGGCTCCTGATCCACGTAACGCCGCGCCGCATCCTGTGGTGGCCGGGAGGCGACTTCTCCCAAGCACCTTTCGAGATGGAGGTGGACCATGTGGGATGAGATCACGAAGCACCTGTCGGACTTCCAGAGCGCAGTCCTGACGGGGGTGGACGCCGAAGGCTATACATTCAGCGCACGCTGCCAGCCCCGGTCGGACTCGGAGACGCGGACGCTGCGGGTGCAACTACCGCCCGGTGCGCCCATCCAGCCCGGTCCCGCAAGTTTGCTCTGCCACCAGCACGACGAAAACCTGTGGAACCTCAAGAGCTTCCTCGTGCGCGGCGTACTGGTGCGGGAGGCCGGGGGCTGGAGCTTCGAGCCCCGGCAGTTCATTCCGGGAGCCGGTATCGGTGGACTTCCCGCCGTGGCGCGTTTCTTCATGGGCTCGCGGCGGCGAGCCGGACGCTATCTAAAGAAGCGTGATCTCTCCCGTCCCCGAATCCCCTGGGATGAGATCAATGCCATCAAAGCGGAAGCTCTGGGCCGCCCCGAAGAGCGCGGAAGTTCCACTAGATAAGTTACAGTGATGAGGACGAGTCACTGCTCAGAGCGGGTAACGGGACGATGCGAATGAGAGCGCGCACAGCTATCTGGCTCACCTGGTGTGCGGGTGCATTCGTCCTGACGCTGACGGCTCTCGCTCTCCTGCTTCTGGCTCTAAACCGTTCCCATCCGGGCGTACACATCTTCGACTATTGGGCTCTGCTCACGGTGGTCACAATAGCCGCCTCGCCGGCCGGTCTAGTGATAGCCTCGCACCGCCCCGAGAGCCCCATAGGATGGATCATCTGCGCGTTGGGTCTCGACAGCGGGATAGAACATTTCGCGTCACAGTACGCCACCTACACCCTGCTCGCGGAGCCCGGCTCGCTTCCAAGTGGCGAAGCGCTGGCCTGGATCTCCTCGTGGTTCTGGGTTCCGGGCATCAGCTTGTTGGTGTTCTTGCTCCTCCTGTTCCCCGACGGTCGGCTGCCGTCTCGCCGGTGGCGATGGTTCGCGTGGCTCAGCGCGGCTGCACTGACGGCAGGCACCATCTCGGCGGCGTTGTTGCCCGGGCCGATAGACTGGCTCGGCCCCATCCGGAACCCCCTCGGGATCGAGGGAGCGAAGGGCCTTCTGGCTCCAGTTGCGAGCGTCTCCGAGGTGCTCGAGAATGGGGTCCTCGCCCTCGTCGCAGCGGTTTCCCTGTTACTCAGGCTACGTCGAGCCAGGGGAGAGGATCGGCAACAGATCAAGTGGTTCGCCTACGCCGCCACGGTGGTGGCGGGCAGCCTCATACTCACCTATACCGTTCCCGAAGCGACGGGTGTGTGGTGGCTCTCGTGGGCCGGCTTCGGAATCATGATAGCTGGTATCTTGATCCTCCCGGTCGCGGTCGGTATCGCCATCTCGCGCCACCACCTTTACGACATCGACCGCCTCATCAACCGCACACTCGTCTACGGCGCGCTGACGATTACCCTGGCGCTGGTGTATTCTGGCGGCGTTGTCACCTCGCAGTACATCTTCCGAACACTCACCGGTCAGGAATCCAACCTGGCGGTCATCGCCTCCACACTGGCAATCGCCGCCCTCTTCCAGCCGCTCAGACGGCTTATACAAGGATTCATCGACCGCCGCTTCTATCGCCGTAAATACGATGCGGCGAAGACGCTAGAGGCCTTTGGTGGACGGCTGCGGAACGAGACGGACCTGGATACCCTGACCGGCGATATGGTATCGGTCATCCAGGAGACGCTGCAACCGGAACATGTCAGCCTGTGGCTGAGGCCGCCGGATGGAGAGCAAGGATCTCGTGATGTTTGAGGTTACGATAGGCGAGGTCGCGCCTGCGGAAATGAGCTCTGCCGCCAGGGTGCTCGCCCGCGGCATGCGCGATAATCCGATCCACCAGGCCGCGATGGGGAAAGATCCGCTCGCCAGGATGCGAACTCTCGAACGCTTCTTCGGGAGGTTGCTGCTGCTTATGCAACAGACGCCGATCTGCGCGCGCCGGGGAGGTGTGATCGTGGGCGTTCTGGGTTTGGCCCCGCCGGGCACATGCCAACCCCCAATACGGCACGTGGCGCGCATTGCGCCCGCCATACTCCGCGCGGGTCCGGCCAGGACGGTCCAGACGCTTCGCTGGATCCAGGAGTGGAAGAAACGCGACCCCCAGGAGCGGCACTGGCATCTGGGCCCCGGTGTCGTCGAGCCCGAGTTACAGGGACTGGGCATCGGCAGCCGCATGATGGAACGCTTCGCCGAGCGTATGGATGAGGCAGGTGAAGAGGCCTACCTGGAAACAGACAAAGCGGAGAACGTCTGCTTCTATGAAAGGTTCGGCTTCGAGATTATCGACGAGGCTACGGTCCTGCACAGGCCGAACTGGTTCATGAGCCGGGTGGGGCGTACCTGATCAGCAGCAGATCCTACACAACCAGCCAACTCCTCATCTTGCTCTTGTACGAAAAGAAGATGCCCGTCAGACATAGGCAGGGAGTGAGCCTCACCATTCGGTGAGTTTCCAGATCTCGGGCTGAAGCGCTCCTTCCTCACCGATCTCGGCGAAGATAGCCACGGCCTCCTTGAGGTGCGACATGGACTCCTCCGAGCGGCCCGCGGCATGGAGCAGGTCCGCCAGGTTGTTGTGCAGCGCTGCTTCACGGTGACGATCTCCCAGAGAGACACATAACGCGAGTGCGGTTTCGGCCAGCTCTATTGCCTCTTCGATCTCTCCGCCCCTGCCGAGGGCCAGCGCCAGGTTGTTGACGGCGGCGATCCGAGCCTCGGGGTCATCGAGGCTCTCCGCAAGGGCCAGGCTGCGTTCCAGATGCCGGCGCGCTTCGTCGAGGTCTTCCCGGTTGCTCGCCAGTATGCCCAGGGCATTGTGGGCCTGGACGAGCGAGCGCGCATCGTCCGCCTCTTCGGCCAGCTCTAGCGCACGATGCGCGAACTCGGACGCCGCTTGGTCTTGACCCTGGCGATGGGCAAGCAGACTCCGATCAGCGTAGAGTCTGGCATGCTCTGGTGAGTCAGCTTGTCCGAGCGCCTCCAGAGCCGCCGCGTAATGGGACTCGGCCAGCTCCCACTCTCCTCGCCGCCCGTGGACATCGCCCAGCTTGTGTTCGACTCTGGCCAGAACCTCTCCAGTACTGAGCGCGGCGGCCGTCTCGTAGCTTGCGAGCGCCTGTTCGTACTCTCCGGTGAGCGTCTGGAGGTCGCCGATGGCTGCGTGCAAAGGCGCGGTGTCGGGATGGGCGGGCGCAAGCGGGGTCCGGACGTGCGCGAGCGCTTCGGGGTGGGCGAGGAGGGCGTGGGCGGGTTCGGCGGCCGGGTGCGCGAGGTCGGCGG
>JBBPZZ010000131.1:0-14932 GCA_038198445.1 Rubrobacterales bacterium | reverse complement strand
GGCGGAGTTTCTATCTCACGAGCAAGAGACGCAAGCTCCGCCGCGAAGCGCCCGAAGGACGCCGCTTCGAGCCGCATTCCGCCCAGAGGATCATCGGCGTGGGCATCATAGCCCGCGGAGACGATAATCAGCTCCGGGCGGAACTCGCGCAGGATCGGCGCGAAGACTCCAGCGAAGACCGCCGCGTAGACATCCTCCCCGGAGGCGCGCGGCAAGGGTGCGTTGATGGTGAAGCCACGTCCAGGTCCCTTGCCCACCTCGCTCGCCGCGCCGGTTCCAGGATAGAAAGGACTCCGGTGCGCGGAGAGATAGAGTACCTCCTCGCTCTCGTGGAAGATGTCCTGGGTCCCGTTGCCGTGATGGACGTCCCAGTCGAGTATGGAAACCCGGCGGACTCCCAGCGAGCGGGCATGCTCGGCCGCGATGGCGGCGTTGTTCAGCAGGCAGAATCCCATCGCCTTCGCCCTTCCGGCGTGATGCCCCGGCGGACGCGCCACGGCGAGCGCCGGTGTACCGGAGAGCGCGCTCTCGACCGCTCCTGCCGCGGCGCCCGCCGTCATCAACGCCACCTCCCAGGAGCCCATGCCGAGAGCCGTATCCGCGTCCAGGTATCCGCCGCCCTCCGCTGATAATCTCTCAAGCTCATCGAGATATGCGCCATCGTGTACCGCGGTGAGCGCTCCGGCTGGAGCGGGTTCGCAAGGACGCTGTTCCACGGATACGCCAGCCTTCTTCGCCTCCTCGACCCCGGCGAGGGCCGCCGGGAACCTCTGTGGAACTTCGACGTGGGAGAGTTCGTTTACGTGTTTCTCCGAGGTAGGGTTCGAGTAGACGTGCAATCTCAGGAGTCCTTTCGCCCGCGCCGGGCTCTATCAATAAGTTCGATGACCTCTTTATCCGAGGTCTGCTCGAAGTTTTCGTACCAGAGGCCGATGGCGTGCAGGTCCGTAGGGATTTTAAGAGAGATCAGGTCGTCGACTTCCGGTTGGATCCAGGCCGCCGTCTGAGCGGCGCATACGGGGACGGCAAGGATGAGCCTGAGCGTGTCGCGCTCCCGCAGGGACTCAATGGCGGCCCGCGCCGTCACTCCGGTAGCGAGGCCATCATCGACCAGGATGACGGTCTTGCCGCGAACCTCCAACTCGGGACGGCCGCCGCGCAACAGATCAAGCCGTCGCTCCACCTCCGCTTCTTCTCTTCGTGTGACGCGCTCCAGATAGTAATCCGAAATGCCGAGTTGCTGAACGAGGCGCTGGTTGATAATGCGCGCGCCGCCCTGCGCGACAGCGCCGATGCCTAGCTCCGGCTGGCCCGGCGCGCCCAACTTACGGGCGATAAACACGTCCAGCGGCGCTTCCAGGGCTTGCGAAACTTCGTATCCTACCGGCGCCCCGCCACGCGGCAGGGCCAAGACTATCGGGTTCTCGTACTGGTAAGCAGCCAAACGTTCGGCGAGCCGCCTGCCCGCGTCGGCGCGATCCCTGAACAGCCTCTCTCCGTACTGCGCGTACATACCGGTCTTTTACCACGATCAGAAGACAGAAGCTCGGCACGAAGATCGGACAGAAGCTAGTTGACCTCGGTTACCCAGGCGGTCACCCAGCTGCTATCACCGGATACGATGTAGTCGCCACTCCACGAAACACCCTTCAGCCGGTCGAAGAGCCGGACGGCGTCGGTCGGGTCTCGCAACCCAATCTCAGCGCCTATCTCCTCCACCTCGCCGCGGGAGATCCGCGCCGGGACGTGGTCGATCCTCTGCTTGAGGACCTCGCGCATCTGGCCCTGGTACTGCCGCTCTGGGGTACGCTGGCGGTGTCTTCCCCTGTTGATGACTAACCTCCTCTCTATGTTTTTCTTACAGTTTGCATCTCTCCCGCATGCCAAACTGTCGTCTCACACACTACTTCAGCTCCAGAGCCCCGAAAACTGCTTCGACGGGTCTCTCGCCCTGATAGTAACTTGCTACGTTTGAGTCTTCGTCAACGATCACTATTACGGCGGCGCGCCCCGTGTTTCGCACCCCATAGTTGCGGCTTACGAAGCCAGCCCAGTCGGGAAGGATGACCACGTAATCCGCCGGATCTGTATCTGACGGTAGCTCGGCGGCGGCCTGGTTGTAGGCCGTGTTCAGGATGAGGCTCACCGACATCCAGTAGACGGGCGGCACGACGGAGAGGTCTACGACGCTGGCGATCAGGACTTCTTCCGGTGGGTGGCGGGCGCGGACGGCGCGGTTGATCTCCCGCGCCGTCGGGGCCGTTCCCTGCAGGTGAAAGATGAGGACGGCTTTCCGTCCCGCCGCGCCTTCAAGGCTCACCCGGCGTCCGGAACCCGCCGCCAACAGGCTGAAATGAGGAGCCTTCTCTCCCGTCTCTAGCCTCTGCTCCAATCCTACCCTTTCTTCTTGCGCCTCCGGTCACCCTTCAGGAGCGAGTAACCGACCGGCACCACGAGCAGCGTCAGGAAAGTCGAAGTGGTGAGACCGCCGATTACGGTGATCGCCAGGCTGGACGAGATGAGCGAACTTCCCCCGCCCGCGAGTCCCAGTCCCAACGGCGCGAGGGCGAAGATGGTCGCCAGGGCCGTCATCAGGATGGGCCGGAGACGGGCCTGTCCGGCGGCGATCAGAGCCTCGTCGGAGGTCTCGTAGTCGTCGCGGGCCTTTATCGTGAAGTCCACGAGCAGGATGGCGTTCGATACGACTATCCCGATCAGCAGCAGTATCCCGAGCAGTGACGGCAGTGATATCGCCGTGTCCGTCAGGTACAGAGCCCCGAAAGCGCCGACCGTGGTGAGAGGCACCGAGAGAAGTATGACGAGCGGTGTGAGGATCGATCCGAAGAAGACGACCAGGATCAGATAAACCAACACCAGCGCCACGATGATGGAGAGGAAGAGGTTCCTGAAGCTGTCGTTTATGTCGTCGGACTCGCCTCCCACGTTTGCCTTTACGCCGCCCGGCAGGTCGAGCTTGTCGACGGCGTCCTTCGCCGCGGTCGAGACGCCCTGTGTATTGTCGGAGGTAATATTCCCCGTTACCGTAACCGCCCGGTCGCCGTCGGAGCGGCTGATGGCCGCCGGAGCGTCCACCTTCTTTATCTCCGCTACGTCTCCCGCCGTCGTGCCGGGACTTACCGGAAGCGCCTTGAGCTTATCTACCGAATCCGCCGAGTTCTTGGGCACACCGAGGTAGACCGGTACGTCCCCGATGCTCGTTACGGTGCTGTCGCCGAGGAGCGAGCCGAGGGAGGTCGAGACGCTGCCCGGCGAGAGCCCGGCCTTCGCCGCTTTCGCCGGGTCCGCGTTTACGGAGACCTCGCGATTGCCGCCTGAAAGGTCGCTCTGGACGTTGTTAACGTTGTCCAGCTTCTGGAACTTCTTCGACACGAGCTTCGACGCCTCGGCGAGTTGTTTGTCCGAGCCGCCGGTCAGGACGGCTTCGAGACCGCCCTGCGGGGGACCATTTGAGACGATCTGGACCTTGAACTTGGAGCCGTAGAGACGGTTGCCCTCCTTGTCCACCCGCTTGAGCGCGCTGCTCACGTTCGAGTCCGGTTTGACGTTTATGTACGCCTCGGCCTGGTTGCTGGGGCGCACCGGTGTATCAGGGTTGAAGGTATTCTCTCCGCCGATGGATAACTGGTAGCTCTTGATCCCCTCGTCTTTTTTCAGGAAGTCCTCGAACGGACGCAGCTTATCGCTCGTCTGCTGAAGCCCGGTTCCCGTTGGGAGCTCCGCGTCGGCGATCAGGAGGGGCTCCTCGCTCGGCGGGAAGAAGCTGACCGGCAGGAACGGTATGGTCGCGAGCCCCCCGGCGAAGGCCAGCAGCGCCAGCAGCGGCACGATCAGACGATGACGCAAACTCCAGCGGAGCATCGGGGTGTAGATGCCGACCAGCAGCCCGCTCTCCGCACGCTCCGAAGGACGCCGCCTCCTTAGCAAGAGCGCGATCCCCACCAGCAGAAGCACCAGAACCGCGCCCGCCACCGCGAGGAAAGCCGGCCATGAGAGACCAAAGCCGGAGACGATACCATCGACAGCATCCGTGAAGCTCTGAGGTAGATCGGGCAATCCACCCAGAACCCCGGCCTTCGAGGCGACCGCGAGCGCGACGGCCGATATTGTCAGGAACACCACTACCCCGATCAGGAACCGGGCCACACCACTTACCCGGCGTCCCTCGCCTGCGTCCTCTTCCCCGGTCGCGGATACGCGGCCCTGCTCGACCCGGTGTTTGAGGAAGATGCTAACGAGCACGGGGATGACCGTCACCGCGACGATCAGGGAGGCCAGCAGCGCCAATGCGACCGTCAGAGAGAGCGGTACGAAGAACTTGGATACTATGCCGCCAACGATCGCGAGCGGCGCGAATACGGCGGTCGTGGTCAGCGTCGAGGAGGTGATCGCGCTCGCTACCTCGGTGGTGCCGCGCAGGGCCGCCTCCTCCGAGTCAAGGCCCTGCTGCACGTAACGGTAGGAGTTCTCCAGCACCACGATAGCATCGTCCACGACGCGCCCGATAGCGATAGTCAGGCCCGCGAGGGTGATGATGTTAAGCGTCAGGTTGTCGCCCCAGGAGAACAGGAGGGCGGCAAGCACCGAGGTCGGCAGCGAAACTGCCGTGACCAGCGTGGCCCGCAGGGAACGGAGGAAGGCGAAGATCACCAATATCGCCAGCACCGCGCCGACGAGCGCCTCCTCGACCAACCCGTTCACCGACTCCTTGACGGAGGTGGCCGCGTTGTTGACCACCACAACCTGCTTATCGCCCAGTTTGTCACGCACATCGCCGAGCTTCTTGTCGACCGCCGCCGCGACCTCGACGGTGTTGGCGTCTTTCTCCTTGACGATGTTCAGCCCGAGGCTCGGCTTTCCGTTGGTGCGTGAGATCCCCGACAAGTCCGAAGGCACCGTACGCACCTCCGCCACATCCCCGAGCAGCACCGGCTTCGGCGCCTCACCGCTAGAAGCGGCGGAAGCACCTCCCGGGGCGGCTCCCGCGGCGGTACTGGTGGGAGCGGAGGAGGGAGCGGCACTCGAAGCTCCGGAGATTCCAACGGGGAGCTTCTTGAGGGCATCGGCGTTGGCAAGCTCGCTCCTGGCGCGCACGGGCGTATCCAGGCCATCTACTGGCGCGCTGCCGACGGGAGTGTCGACGTTGGCCCCGCTTATCGCTCCGACGAGGGCATCGGTGGATATGTCTTCCTTCTTCAGCTTGTCTGGGTCTACCTTGACTTCTATGCGCTTCTCCGCACCGCCTATCAGGTCGGCGCTCGCGACACCGTCCACGTCTTCCATCTCGGGAACGACCGTATCCTCGGCATACTTGGTAAGGCTGGCGAGGGCGCCGTTGCTGGCGGCGAGTGAGAGGTTTATGATCGGGAACTGGGAGGCGGACTGGCTCGTTACCTCGGGTTGACCGGCCTGCTGCGGCAAGGTCACGCCGTCGAGCACGTTCTGGAGGTCGGTCTTTGCCTTGTCGGTATCGGTGTCGAGATCAAACTCCACCACTACTATCGAGAATCCCTGCGAGGAGGTGGACTGGACGCTATTGATGCCGTCCACGCTGTTTATGACGCCCTCGACCGGCTGCGTCACCTGCTTGTCGACGAGATCCGGTCCCGCCCCGGCCACGGGCGTCTGGACGACGATTACGGGGAAAGAGATGTCAGGCAGAAGCTCCTGATTGAGTCTCGTCGTCGCATATGCCCCGCTCGCGATGAGGAGTATGGCCGCGAGCAACACCACAGACTTGTTCTTGAGACACCAGCGGACGATGGCCGCCATCAGATCTCCCCTCCAGGCCCGGCTCCACAGCGCGCGTCTACGCGCGTAACTACTTTGGTTCGGAGATTCGCGCCGCTCACTGGTGGCTCCCTTCCTGACCAACTGCGTACGGAACAACTGTAGATGGCACGACTGTAAACGGGGGTAAGAGGCGACACATGGTCCTGAAGTCGGAACTTGCCTCAGACCCGAGGACCATTAACCGTTCCTCCGGCAGATCCGGGACGATGCCCTCGCTCTCCTATCCATGCCCAGGTCCGAACCCGGCGCTCATCAGCTTTAAGCCCTTCACGAACGCGCGAGCCTCTTCGTCGTCCAGCGAATTTATCGCCCTCTGAACCCGGAGCCGGGGACCTTCCATGATGCGGCTCGCAACCTCGTGCATCCCCGGCACGTAATCCACCAGCACTACCCTCCGGTCCGTCTCGTCGTGGCGCCGCTCGACCCACCCATGCTCGACCAGCCGGTCCACAAGCTGGGTGACGCCCGGCGGCGAGACACCCACCGTCTTCGCCAGTTGCCCCACCGACTGCGGTCCCTGTGTAAGCGCTATCAGAACCTGGACGTGCCCCGGAGAAACGTGGACGTCCATCGGCACGCCCTTACGAGAGATCTCCTCCGTCTCCGCCGGAGTAGGCCCCCCGAAATGCCTCATCAATACCGGCATCAACATCAAGACTTCGTCTACGAGACCCTCGCGATCCAAACCATACTCCATGCTGTTTAACGTTTATTTAAGACACTTATTTAATTAACTTAAACTTTACCCGGTATAGTTAGCTTGTCAACACAAAACTCAGGTATTGGCTAAGCTATGAAATAGAGACCTGGGCAACGGAGGACGTATGAAGATTAAGATGGCGCTGGCATCGGTGGGAGTCGCGGCTCTAGGGTTGGCGGCGGTGAACGGGAGGCTCGCGAGGCGTGGTGGCCCGCTCGCGAGTAGTATCGGGGGCGAGACCCGCTACTACCGGTGGAGAGGTCACGACCTCGCGTATACCATCGCCGGAGAAGGTGAGCCGCTGTTGCTGGTACATGGCGTCTACGCCGGGGCGTCCTCCTTCGAGTTCCGCAAAAACGTCGAGGAGTTATCCAGAAGCTTCCGGGTTTACGCCCTGGATCTTCTGGGGTGCGGGATGTCTGACCGGCCCCGGCTGCGCTACGGTCCGGAAGACGTAACCGCGCAAATAGAGGACTTCGCGCGGGAGGAGATCGGCGCTCCCACGCATCTCGTCGCAAGCTCCCTCACCGCCGCGCTCGCCATGCCGGCCCTCGTCCGAAGCCCGCGCCTGTTCAAGAAGCTGATCCTCATCTGTCCCACCGGCTACAGCAGCCTCGAACGCCCCTCTGGCGTTCTCGGAGATGCGATCCAGGGCCTGTTCCTCGCTCCCGTAATCGGGGACTCTCTCTACCACGCCATCGTCTCGCGGGCGGGCATAAAATACTTCCTGGGACGCATGTCCTACTATGATCCGCGGTTCGTTACGGAGGACCTCATCGAGAGTTACTATAGGACCAGCCACCAGCCGGGAGCCAGGTACTTCCCGGCGGCCTTCGTCTCCGGAAAGCTCAACCTTGGCGTGGCCGATTACTGGCCGCGGGCGCCGCACCGGACTATGATCTGCTGGGGCCGGGAAGCGAAGACGACGCCCGTATACGAAGCCGAGGACTTCCTCAACCGCAACCCCCGCGCCGAACCCCGCATCTTCAAGGACTCGGCTCTTCTGCCCCACGACGAGCGGGCCGAGACCTTTAACAAGGAAGTTCGTGAGTTCTTAGCGGGGGGCTGCAAAGCCAGTGAAAGCCCTTAACTCCTGGCCGAGAGCCAGCTCTCCATAGTCCGGGTCACGAGATCCGCCGCGTCCTGCTGGACGAAGTGTCCGGCCTCGGGGACCGTTACAAGCGTGAGGTCCTTTTCGACCCAATTCCAGGTCCCGTCGAGCGCTCCGGGGAGCAGGTACGGGTCCTTGAGACCGTGGAACATAAGCACCGGCGTCTGGACTCTAACCTCTGGAGGTCCCATCTCTTGGTAGGGCTCTCTCGGGTAGTGACGCTTGTAATAGTAGAGCATGGCCTCAAAATCGGAGCGCTCGAACGCCTCGATGTAACGTTCCCTGGCCGCTGGATCCGAGACCCAGCGGGCGAGTCTTTCGGCGGAGAGTGATTCGTGCGCGCCCTCTTGCTGGAAGAAGCGCGTGTAGGCGCTGCTTCTCTGTTGTTCGGGGTTGTTTGCAAGCTCGCGGGTGAGGCCGGTGAGGTGCGGTAGGTTGAGGATGATGAGCTTTTCGGTCATTCGCGGGATGCGTGAGGCGAACTGCCAGGAGATTGCGCCGCCCCAGTCGTGGCCGCAGATGATCGCTCTCTCGTGACCTTCGGCCTGGATCACGGTCGCCACATCCCCGAGCAGCGCGCCCATACCGTAGTTCTCGATACCCCTGGGTTTGTCGCTCAGGTTGTAACCTCGCAGGTCCAGGGCGGCGACGCGGTAGTTACTGGAGAGCGCGCGCATCTGGTAGCGCCAGGTGTACCAGTAGTCCGGGAAGCCGTGGACCATGACGATGAGCGGTCCCTCGCCCAGGGCGGCGTAGTGGATCTTCACGCCTCCGTTCTCCGCGTAGCGGTGTTCGACTTGCTCCTCGATATCGGGGATATAAGGAGACACGGCGGACTCCGGTGAGGGGGCGGGGAAGTGTTCTGGGTCTCCGGCGTTGGTCATGGGCGAGCCGCCATTATCTCAGAGAACGCCATCTTAGGGTTCATCTTCCTCCCTCGCCCACGGCGCGCTCCCTAGAGCCTTCGCGGAAGATCATGCAGGTGGTGGTGGCGTGGCCGTAGAGTTTCCCCGCTTCGTCCGTCAGACGGGCCTCGGCGGTGGCGATGCGTCCGCCGACGTGGATGGTCTTGCCCTCGCAGAGCAGGCGTCCTGTTTCGATGGTGACTGCTCTGAGGAGGTTCACCTTCAGTTCCAGTGTTGTGTAGCCGACGCCCGCCGGGAGCATGGTGTGTACCGCGCAGCCCATCGCAGAATCGAACAGGGTGCAGGCGAGGCCGCCGTGCGCCGTTCCGATAGGGTTGTAGTGGTACTCGGCGGGCGTACACTCGAAGACCACCCGGCCTTCCTCCAGCTCGACTGGCCCGAATCCCATCAACTCGCCCATCGGCACCGGGGGAAGCTCTCCGCGCATTATGGCCCGCATGTAGTCCAAACCGCTCATGTTCGGCGCCGCCTCGGCTCCGATCGCCGGGTCTTCCCAGCTTACCGTCCGGCTCCTCGCGTTACGCCCGTCCCTCATCCACGTTCCGCGTCTACTACCGCCACGGTGCAACGCGACATACATATCAGCTTCTCGCGCTCGTCACGTACGTGGATCCCCCAGACCTGACTGCCGCGGCCCAGATGCACCAGCGTACCGACCGCCGTAAGGGTACCGGACCTCTTCGGACGCACATGGCTCGCGCTGATCTCCGCCCCGAACGCAACGTTCCCTGGCGGGCAATCGAGGAAAGCTCCGATGGACGCCACGGATTCGGCCAGAAGTACCCTCACGCCGCCATGCAGGTATCCGAACGGCTGGTGGTGCCGCGAGTCAACGGGCATTGTCGCAACCGTCCGTTCC
Organism: Rubrobacterales bacterium; assembly: GCA_038198445.1. Taxonomy (GTDB): domain Bacteria; phylum Actinomycetota; class Rubrobacteria; order Rubrobacterales; family Rubrobacteraceae; genus JACDDK01. The sequence continues at coordinate 5,525 of JBBPZZ010000131.1, read as the reverse complement.
GGCGTAAGTCCCAGGAACTCTATGCCGAGGTCCTTCCCCACACCTCCTCCACTCTCCAATACGGCTTTGATGTCCACCGAGCCCCTTCCCTCTCTGCAAATCTCTCACGAACCGGACGGCCTGCTTTATGTTACACAGATGCTGAAGTATTCTCCAAAAATATAGTCTACAGGCCCGATTTCCTGCTAACATTTGCGCGATGAGCGCTTCATCGCGGTCTGCATCCATGACTTCAAAGGAAGACACTCTGAACAAATTAGAAAGACTGCGGTTAGAAGCCGTCATCATGGATTCAAAGCCAGCGTGCTTGAGAGAGATTCATGTTGTCTGACCTGATACGGGCTCTCTTCGCGGCCCTGGTAGTGGGAGTGCTGCCCGGATATTTCTGGGCCGCCTGCCTCTCGCGTTCCCTGGATTACGCGGAGCGGCTCGTGTATTCGATAGCGCTCTCCATGATGCTGGTGCCATCCGCGGCGCTGGCCCAGTCACGCCTCCTCGGCGTCGGCGTAACTCTTCCAATAACCATCGTCTCGGTGCTGCTAGTGTTCGCCGGAGGACTCGCGGTCTACTATAGATTCGGAGCCCCGAAAGATAAGGAAGAGACTATCGCGACGCCAACCACGGCGCCGTTGACACTCCCGACGCTCGTACCGCTGATCGCCGCGGGCGGGTTGCTGTTGGCGGTGGCGCTCGGCATCGCGCCGGCCGTGTGGACCGCGCCCGTAATCGCAGTGTTCGCGCTCGCGGCCGGTGTTACCCGGCTTCTCGAAACCCGGCGGCAAGAGCCGGAGCCTACTCCCCAACTCTCCGGGGCGGACGCCGGGATAGAGCGGTCCCGGACAGCCAGGATAGTCCGCCACGCTCTGCTCCCTCTGGTGCTCCTGTTGGTGATCTTCCGCGCCTACTCCGGGCCGGTGCTCAACGACTGGCCTTACCTCAGAGGCGTGGACCAGTTCGAGCACGAGCTAATGACGAACCTGACGCTCTCCACGGGACACTACGAATTCTTCATGCTCTATCCGCCCGGCTTTCACTTCATTATGGCGGAGATCTGCCGTATTAGCGGGCTGGATTCTTTCTCCGTCTTTCCAGTTCTGATGCCGGCGCTGCTGATCCTTCCGGCCATCGCCTGTTACGCTCTCGCGCGGCGTCTGTGGGGATGGGAATATGGCGTGGCCGCCGCCGCTTTCGCGGGCCTCGTAACCAACGGCAGTTACATGCACTTCGCCGAGGCGCGATATCCGAACCTCATCACCGCGCACTTCCTTCTCGTCGTAACCATCGCCGCCCTGATAACTTTCTACCAATTGCCATCAGCGCGGGCCGGCATCCTGCTGGCGCTGCTTGGCTCCTCCGTCGTGCTCTACCATCAGGTGGCGGGCTTCACCGAAGCACTGCTGCTCGCGCTGGTCTCCGTGTTCTTGCTGCCGTACTTGCTTCTCTACCGGCGGAAGACAGGGTTGACGTTGCTCTGGTCTTTCGCGCTCTTGGGGTTTCTCTCAATTGTCTACGCCTGGAATACCTACGATGTGCCGCAACTCGCGGCGGGTCTCCTGGACGGCTCGAAGACAGGCGTCGGAGGCGACGCCACGGTGATGGCGTTCGGAACCCAACTACCGCTCAGCTTCGATCACTTTCTCGCGATGATCTCGCAGCCAGCGCTTTGGCTCGGTCTTATGGGAGCGGTTTTGCTACTAGGAGATAGAAACGGAACGGATACAAATAGAGGGATCACGTACGCTCTGGCCCGTGTAACGCTACTCCTGTGGTGCTTACTCTTGCTCATTGGAAGCCGCACGGCCATGAGCGGTTTTCCCGAGCGGTTCGAGCGTGATCTTGCGATCCCGGTCGCCCTATTCGCGGCCTTCGCCCTGGTTCCGATCCTGCGGTCGCTCGTCCCGCGCAGTCCGGCCAAAGTCTTTGCGGCATCCCTAGCGATACTCTTAATGGGGACTGTGCTTACCATCGAGGTAGTGCATAACCTGGAGGTTTCCACAGGCCCAGGCTCCGCGTTGGGCGGGCCGCTCGCAACGCACGCCGCCGAGAAAATAATGACCCCCGAGGTCGAGGAGGCGGGAAGCTGGTTGAAACAGCACAACACCGGCGGCAACATACTGGTAAGTCCTTTTGTCGACGAGCTACCAAGCCGCGCGGTGCTCGCTTTGGGCGGCTATACCGCTCTTCAGTCCTACGACTTGCCGAGGCTACGTCTCGCCAGAGACCTCCCTCCATCGGGCGCCGGACCCTTGTGGGACGCTACGTGGATGCTGCGGCATCCCACCGGCGAGCGCACGCGGAAGCTCCTGCGCGAGTACGACGTGCAGTACCTCGTCCTCTCCAAGCAAGCCCCGGTCGGCGGCATGGACTATCGCTCCTATACGAAACTGCCCGACCTCTATAAGAAGACCTTCGAGAACAGCGAAGTTGTGATCCTCGCGCCTAGAGGAACCTGATGCAACGAAGGACGCCTGGCAATTGGCGGTGTCAGACGATTGCGGCATGTATTTCTGCTATCTTAATGATCTGTTCTTCAGCCCGCTGGCTGAAAGTGGGCTATTGTACTGAGTTTTGAGGAGCGGCGTAATACCGTCGGGTTCCCGTGAGAGTTGGAGGTTCGTTCGTGACGTTCTATGGACATGAAAGAGTTGGAATCATCAGGCTCCGTAAAGAAACGTGTCGCTCGTGAACTGGCTCGTCACCGGCGGCTGCGGCTTTCTGGGTACAGCCCTGATCCAATCTCTCCTCGATGAAGGCGACCACGCCATAAGGATAGTGGATGATCTCTCCGTGGGAACCCGCGAGGACCTGGGCTCCGTTTGCGGGTTCGTCGAGAAACCTTCCGAAAATCCGGGCTCCATCTCTTCTGCTTCAGGTTCTTCCGTCGAGTTGGTCGTAGGCGACATACTGGACGAAAGCCTCGCTCTGCGCGCAGCCGAAGGGGCGGACATTATCGTGCATCTGGCCGCTAACACTGGGGTTGCGCCGTCGGTGGAAGATCCGCGTAAGGACTGTATGAGCAACGTCGTCGGAACGCTCAACTACCTGGAAGCGGCCCGTCACGGCGGCGTCAAGAGGTTTGTTTCCGCGTCCAGCGGGGCGGCGGTCGGCGTGGCGGTCCCGCCTTTGCACGAGGAGCTGGCGGCGCACCCGGCCTCTCCCTATGGGGCGAGTAAGCTCGCGGGGGAAGGCTACTGCTCGGCTTACTTCCACACCTTCGGCGTCGAGACGGTGGCCCTGCGCTTCGGTAACGTCTACGGGCCGGGCTCGACCCACAAGAGCAGCGCGGTCGCCAACTTCACCAAGCGCGCGATGGCCGGGGAGGTACTGGAGATCTACGGCGACGGCACCCAGACCCGCGACTACATCTACATAGATGACTTAGTCCGGGCCGTGAAACTGGCGGCCACCGTGGAAAGTCTTGGCGCGGAGGTCTTCCAGATCGCCACGAATACCGAGACCACCGTGCGGGAAGTAGTAGATATGCTCCTGCCCGTCCTCGCCACCGCCGGGATCAAAGACGTCGAGGTACGCCAGACGTCCCCGCGCCAGGGAGACGTTCAGCGAAACTACTCGGACACTTCCAAAGCCGCCCGCATGCTCGGCTGGCAAGCCTCCGTAGCCCTCGACGAAGGTCTAAAACGGACGGTGGACTGGTTCGCTGGCGTCGAGTAGGACTTTTGGTACGAAGGATCCATGGAATGGACAACTGCATCCCACGAAAGATAGACTACAAACCTGGGACACGGAGTCCCGAGTTGATCGCCGACCCGAAGGAGCAGGCAAAGACGTGGCAGGAGGTAAGCGAGAAAACAATACCTCAAGTTCGGAGACCTGCTTGACTGGAGACGCCTTGCTCACAATAAGCGCGGATGTCCGGTAAAGTTCTCAAGACCCTGCAGCGGAACAGGGTGTTCATCGCCCTTTCCGTGATCCTGTTCGTCGGCGGATACTTCCGGTTTATTGGCCTGAACATCCAATCCGCCTGGAGCGACGAGCTGGCGAGCTGGTACTTCAGCCGCCCGGACAGTATTTTGCAGGTTCTCGACAGAGTACGGCAGGACATTCACCCGCCAGGGTATTTCATTTTGCTTCACTTCACGCAGAAGTTTTTTGGTGATTCGGAATCGGCTTTGAGGCTACCTTCGGCCATCGCCGGGTGGCTCTCCATCCTGGCGATCTACTGTCTCGGCAGGAGGCTATACTCGGAGCGCGAGGGACTGATGGCCGCGCTGTTCGTGGCGGTGCTGTGGGCGCCTGTCTACTACAGCCAGGAGGCCCGCTCCTACTCCTTGCTGCTCCTGTTCGCCATACTCACCACCAACTTTTGGTGGGGACTGCTGCAGAGCCTGCGAGAACGCCGGGCGATCCTGGTATCGGAGGCGATCCTGTACGTGGTTTGCGCGGTGGTCTGTAGTTACCTTCACTACTTCGGGTTGCTGCTGGTCGCCTTACAGGGAGCAGCGCTGGCGGGACTAGCGTACCGGTCGCTCGGTAAAGTGGTATTGATATATCTTCCGGTAGTCCTGGCTTACGTTCCGTGGCTGCCGGGCATGCTCTACCAGTTCACTTATAGCAAGCAGTTGGGCGGTTGGATCCCTAAACCCTCACCTGCCGCTACTACGGATTACCTTGACTTCCTGTTCGACCGCTCCGAGACAATAGTGGTTCTGGTGTGGACACTGTTCGCCTTCCTCTTGCTGCGCTCTTTGGACGACTTCAAAGAGCGCAGCAAGAAGGGGATCGAGCTGTCAGCCGGCCTGATGCTGGTCGGGTGGTTCGTTATACCTTTCATCCTCACTTACATAATCTCGCAATCGCCGGTGCAACTACTCACGCCCAAGAACCTCATAATATCCCTGCCCGCCGCTTACCTGCTGCTGGCGCGGTCCATTACCCGCGCCTTCCCCGGCAAAACACCGGAGACGGGCACGGTCTTTCAATCGGCAATAGCCGTGGGACTGGGAGCGATCTTCGTTACGCACCTGCTGTACCCGATGCACTACTACACCGAACCACACAAAGAGCAAATCCGGGCCGCCGTCGCCACCATCGCGGCGCAAGTGCAGGAGCGGCCTTCTACCCTTCTGATCTACTGCGACGTGGACGACAGACTCGATTACTACTTCCAAAGGAACGGACTCGAAGAGAAGTTGCGGGTGAACGTATGCGAAGTCGATGACTTCCACAAGATCACATACCGCATACACAAAGAGGACTATGAGTACGTCCTCTACTTCAAGTCCCACAAGAAGCCGGATCCGGGTCTGATGGATCTCCTCAGTACAAACTTCGAGCAGGTGAGCGTAGGGAAGTTCCACGGACCCAAGCTAACCTTGTTTGAGGTGGTAAAGCAGCCTCCCGTGGACAGCGTGCGGGGTCCTTATGGGAGTCCTTCCTAACCAACCCAGCTCTCCACCGTCCCGTGGAGATCAACCGTCAACTGGCTTCCCCGGCGGCCTCGGGCCACCATGTAAACTGCCGCCTGGACGACCGCCACCACGAAAATACCGGCCACCAGCGAAGCG
>JBBPZZ010000130.1:0-7518 GCA_038198445.1 Rubrobacterales bacterium | reverse complement strand
TTTTCTGGAGCGCCGCGGGAAGTGGCTCGGTATTACCCCCGAGAAGCTCGCAAGAGCTGATCACTACTTCGCTCGTCACGGCGCCAAGACTGTCTTCTTCGGCCGCTTCGTAGCGCTGCTAAGGATACTGGCCGGACCACTCGCCGGGGCGTCCAATATGCCGTACCGGCGCTTCCTGGCGGCCAACGTCGCGGGCGCCGTAACCTGGGCCGCCACGATGGGTACCCTGGCATTCTTCTTCGGGAAACCGGTAGCGACGCTCCTGGGTTCGATCGGCGTGTGGGCGCTCGCGGCCTTGGCGGCTTTTCTGATACTTCGCTTCGCGCTCGGGCGTCTCATAAGCCGCCGGGCGGAGAAGCGCCGGACGGAGACTGTATTGCCGGACGCGCTGCCGGGTGCAGATCTCTCCCGCCCCGCCGCGCCTACGGCGCGCGTATGACATAAGAACTGCACTCGGAATGAGGATGGATAGATGAATGGATTACACGGGATTGCGGGTGTTTCAGGAGCCCGTAGGGATCGTCCACGGCTGTCGTGCTGATCTGTGCAGCTGGTTGCGGGCCGTCCTAGGTTCCTTTCGTCGAGCGTTCGGATGGTCCGTTCTACCGTTGATCCAGCAACGCACATCTGGGCATTGCCTGTACTTGAGCTTGCTCGCATGCTCGGGTGAATACGCCGGAGTCCGGTACGTCGAGAATAGAATCAGACGATCACCGCCTCTTCGCTATGAGTACGTCCTTGTTCTCGAAAACAATCCGGTAGAGGTCCGGGCGAGCTTTGAAGAGTTGCCAGTAGCCCACCACGGGCCTGCCGAGCACATGCTTGTAGAGCACGATGTAGCGTACGTCATATTTCTTGAGTAACTGGCTGGTCTGTTCCCCTTCCGGGTGGTTCATCACCTCTAGAACGTCCCAAAGTGGTTTGGAGCCGGTGGGAGGTAGATCTCTGGCGTTCATGATCCCCGCCTCAGTGAATGACTGGAGTGCGGAGTAATGCCCCGTGGCGAGCATCATGCGGCTCGGCACCTGGGTTATCTGCGGGCTCACCATGATGTTGCCACCGTTGTTGTGCTTTTTCAGCCACTCTCCCGCGGCGGCGATCCGTGGCGTCATCAACTGGTGAGGGCTCGGTCCGATAGCCTGCTGGTAACTCTGAGCCAGCCGGATACAGAGCAGAGATCCCACGAGAACGGTAACCAAAGACGCCGCGTAGACAGTCTTCGTATCGCGCCGTTCCAGCAACTCTCTCAGGATGACTACCAGGGCCAGGGCCGCGAAGATGGAGAGCGGCACGTCCAGATCCCGCGCGAACCGCTGTGGAAAACCGCTATACGTGGTGCGGCTGCCTATGAACAAGATCATTGCCCAGATAACCAACGTCGCCCGCGTCAGAACCTCGGGAGCACTCGTCCAGCCCCTCATATCAGCTACCACGAGTATCGCGCCCAATAGTCCCAACCAGGCCACGGGCTGAGACACTACGGACACTATCATCGTCCCGATGCTATACGGGCCTTGCGTGCCAAGCGCCATGCTCATCGCGCTCTTCGTGGCGTCAGCCCTATGTCCGCCGATCAGGTTAGTGATCGTCTGCGGAAAATCGTATGTGCTCCAGGCGTACAGTACGGACAGAAAACCCAACAGGACCAATCCAAAGAGCAGCGCTATCCCCGTCTTGCGCCGCCAGATGAGCAGGTAAGGCAAGAATAGCGCGGCCACCAGCGCGAGCAGTAGCGCCAGGTAGAGACTCGATACTTGGTGATAAAGCACTACGGACGAGCCAAGCAGAGCCAGCAGAATGCTGCTCCGGGCCGAGGATGAATGGTAGACTTGGATCAAGGCTCCCACAGTCAAAACGAGCAGGAACTGCGCTGCTACGAGGTTAGGATACATGGCGTCGTTGAAGTAATAGTAAGAGCCGCCCATGATCGTTCCGGAAAATAGGGCCGCCACCACCCCGCACCACTCTCCCCACAACCGGCGTGCCAGCACGTAACACGAAAGCGCAGGCAATAGCAGCAACGAGGGACCCAGGACCGGAAAGATGTCCAGCGGGTCCAAGCCGCTCAACCGCGAAACGACCGCGGTCAGGGTGTGGAACCCAGGCGGATAGATGAGGTAGGGGTAGATCTTCCCATCGGACATCATCATGTTCGCCATCACCGCGTGAGAGTAATTGTCCAACCCGCGGATGTAGGGCCAATCATGCAATACGGGTCCAAGGTAACCACGTACGAGAACCAACGCCAGAACCGCGGGCAGCGCGAACCGTTGCGCCCGCCCGGCCGCTGGCGGTCTCCGGCGCCCGGTCATGGTCTCCTCCGAAAGCTGGACCCGTAACACGGCTTGCCTGCGCGATGCGAACAGGTACGCGATCCCCGCAGCGAGCAATAGAAACACGATGGGAACCATGAATCTCTGGGCATAGCCGCTTAATACGCAGCCCCTCGTGGGCCACCCCTGACACCCCACCGCAAACCAGAGCAGCGGCAAGTTTTCAAGATCCGAAAACAGTACGAGCGCGAAGGCCCCGATAACCGGCGCCAGCACGAGAACACCCGCGGATGCTGGCGCCCTGGCCAGGGTGTCAGCAAGACCTTTGTCGGAAGTTCCAAGCCACAAGTAGGCGATGATCCCGGTTCCGAGTACGATCAGCGGCGAGATAACCGCCATGGAGGTGGTCACGCCTCCACCGGGAAGATGAGTCAGGACGAGCGCCACACCTGACACCAGTGCCAGAGATAAAGCGATTGCGTAAGCCAACCATTCGACAAAGTCGGCCTCGCCCAAAAGACATTTTGCCCAAAACCAACCCGGCGGGACCAAGATCAGGGCTGTGGCGCCTAGCGCTCGGATCAGGTCGGCGAGCATATTAGTGATTCAAAACGTGGCCGCTGTAGCAACCCATCGTGGAAAACCTTGCGTAAACAAGTACCCTACCTCGCGAAACGCGAAGCCAATAGTTGCTCACGCTCCTCATAACCCCAAGTATTTCGCCGAACCTTAAGAATTTCATGAGAAGACTACAAGATTAGTTGACGACCTAACTTTTTTGATCGGGGCGTTACAGCGAGCTTTCTCGCATGCGGTCTTATCCAGAGGGTCCAAAAAGTAAGATAACCGTACCCTGACACTCCGCTCGGCCGTGAGGTCGAGAAGCTCTCGGCAAACGTTTTCCCCGGTTTCTGGTAATGGCGACACGGATATTCTCATCGATTTGTAACGCTCTTGTAACCAGATTCTTAATCAACTCTTACAAACAGTAGTTAGGATGCGCACCGCTAGAGGAGAGGCAGAGAGTTTCTCCCAAGAAGAAAGGAGCGTGTATTGCTTAACCTGGCGAACTACCGGAGGGGGCGCAAGCGCCCTGATCGTGGGACGGTGCGAGCATGAGCGAGCCGAAAACGGATCGGGGGGATATCGCGAAGAGGATGTTGAACAAGGTCCCCGAGGTCACCATCTTCTTCTGGATCATCAAGGTCTTGTGTACCACCGTCGGCGAGACCGCCGCGGATTTCCTCAACATCAACCTCCACCTGGGCCTGACCATCACGACCATCATCCTGAGCGTTTTTCTGGCCGTCGCGCTGGCCGTCCAGTTCCGGCTTCGCCAGTACGTGCCGGGCGTCTACTGGCTCTTGCGGTTATCAGCGTCTCCGGAAGGCTGTCAGCTACCCGGCGGCCTTCCGGCACAATGCGTGGGGTCCACTTTCTCTAGCGTCCCAGGCAGGAAATTTGGGTGTGCAATGCTGCTTCAGGAACAATCCTACTCAGCCGCAATCGTCCGGGTACGCGGGAGGAGTTGCGAGCGCTGGTAAACGACGGTTTCTCAGGTTTTACGCCTGTTTGCGGTCCCCGCGTGAGGTCCCCGCGTGAGGTCTTTGGCGGAGAGAGATCCAGAGATAATAGACAGCGCTGACCGTGGCGATCCACATCAGCGCGGAGAGATATCCGGCCAGTATGTCCGTCGGGTAATGAACGCCGAGATAGAGCCGCGAGAAGCCTATCAGCAGCACCAGGAATATCCCGCCGGCGGCGAGCAGCCAGCGTCTGACACCTTCGAGCCGGTAGGCAAGGATCACGGTGAGCATCCCGTAGAAGACGACGGCGACCGTGGCGTGACCGCTCGGGAACGAGTAGAAAGACGCCTTGTAGCCCGAATCGAAGAGTTCCGGTCGGGCGCGCTGGAACACGTCTTTCAGGAGGGTGGTGAGGATGATGCCCCCGACCGTGGAGACGCAGAGGAGGACTGCGGAGAGCTTCCAGCCCTTGCGGTGGAAGACGAGGACGGCGATCACGAGGAGCGGGATTACGACGTAGTAGTAGCCGAGGGCTGTTATGAGGCGCATCGGCTCGTTCAGCCAGCCGGGGAAGTGGGTGTGGATCCAGAGCAACACCGATTTGTCGAACCGGCGGCTCTCTCCCTCGACGACGTCGTCGGCCAGCTTCGCGAAGGCGGATATTACACCGGCGGAGACCAGCAGCCCGGCCAAGAGACCGGCGGTGAGCGTCAGTCCCAGGCGGTGAGAGATCCAATCGAGAACCTTCTGTACCCTCCGGCTTTGCATTTGTAGATTCTATCCAGTTTGGTTCTTACTCACCCACGTATAATCTCTTGTGGCGGCCATCAGCCAGGAAAGAGGGACTTCTTAGATGCAGAACAACGACATCGTGCGCGCTCTTGAGACCATCGTAACGCTCATGGAGATCAAAGACGAAGCCCACTACCGGGTCCTGGCCTACCAGCGGGCCTCCGAATCCGTGGCGGCCCTTGGCCGTCCGGTGAAAGAAGTCGAGGATCTGAAAAGCCTGCCCCACGTAGGCGGGACGACGGCCGAGGTGATCCGGGATCTTTCCGAAGACCGCACCCCGCAAATCCTCGCGGAGCTTGCCGAGGAGATACCACCCGGCCTGGTCGAAGTGACGCGCCTCCCGAGCGTCGGACCACGCACCGCCGGACGCCTGTGGCGCGAGCTTGATGTCACGAGCGTCGAGGAGATCTCGGAGATGGACGAGAGCCGTCTCGCCTCCCTCAAGGGCTTCGGCAAGAAGAGCGCGGATAAGATCGTGCGCGCAGCCAGGACCTACAACGCCACCGAACGCCGGATGCTCCTGAACCACGCGACGGCGCTCGGTGAACACCTGCTCTCCTTCGTGCGAGACCACCCCGCGACGGAGCGGGCGGAACTCGCCGGTTCACTCCGCCGCCGGAAGGAGACCATAGGCGACCTGGACATCGTCGCCGCCAGCGCCGACCCCCAGTCTCTCGCCGACGACTTCGCCGAGGCCCCGTTCGTGGACGAGGTCCTGGCCCACGGCCCGAAGAAAGTCTTTATCTTGTGCGACGGGATCGAGGCGGACCTGCGGATAGTCGCCCCTGAAGCCTACGGCTCGCTGCTCCACCACTTCACCGGCAGCCAGGCCCACAACATAGTGCTGCGCGAGCGGGCCGTGAAAATGGGCATCAACATTTCCGAGTACGGCCTGGCAAAGGAAGGCACCGGCGACTACGAGCCGGTGGCCGATGAAACCGAACTCTACGCCCGCCTCGGCCTCGCCTACATCCCGCCCGAGCTGCGCGAGGACGCCGGGGAGATGGAAGCCGCAGAGAAAGGCGAGTTGCCAGACCTCATCGAAGTCTCCGACGTGCGCGGCGACCTGCACGTCCACACCAACTACTCTGACGGGCGCGGCACCATCGAGAGCATGGCCGAGGCAGCAATCGAACTCGGCTACGAGTACCTCGTCTTCTGCGACCACTCCCAGAGCCTGCGAGTAGCCAACGGCCTCTCTCCAGAGCGCCTGAAGGCCAAGATGGCGGCCGTACGAAAGGCGGACGAGCAGTACAGTGAAATACATCTCCTCTGCGGCTCGGAAGTAGACATACTCAAGGACGGTTCGCTCGACTACGAGGACGCCTTGCTCGCCGAGCTGGACTTCGTGGTCGCCGCCGTCCACACCTCGTTCCAGGTCGGCGAAAAGGCGATGACGGAGCGCATCATCCGGGCCATCAACAACCCCTACGTCCGGACCATCGCCCACCCTACCGGGCGCATCCTCAACCGCCGCGAACCCTACGCCGTGGACGTATCCCGCCTCATAAGAGAAGCCGCCGCCACGAACACCGCCCTGGAGCTCAACTCCTACCCGGACCGTCTGGACCTCTCGGTCCCCTACGTCCGCGAAGCAGTGGAGGCCGGGATCAGCATCACCATAGACACCGACGCCCACGACGAGACGGCCCTGAGCTTCATGAAGTTCGGCGTCTCGCAGGCGCGGAGGGCGTGGGTCGGGAAAGAAAGCGTCATCAACTGCATGGCGTGGACGGAGTTCCAGGAGTTTCTGAAGAACGGGAAGTAGCCCGTGACAGACTCTTTCTCCGCCCTCGCGGACAGCTACCTGGCCTCCGAAGGGAACCTGGGCCAGATCATCTGGCACGCGCTCGTCGCTCGGGGGCTCTGGGCTAATAGCCTCCCGCAGCCTATCGCCCAGATAATGCGCGCCGCAGTACCAGGGCGAACTCGATAGTTCCGGTGACCATCGGATTATTGTGTGCTCCAGGCGCGGATGCTAGCATGATCGAATGGTTCGGAGACGGAGTTACTCAGAGAGAGAAGTGAGTTATGGCTCGTCGGTCGGCGTGGTTCGGTGGACGATAGACGCCGCCAACGCTGTCGCGGCCCTGGGTTCCGGCGGTTCTGCCGTGGCGGTGCTGGTCGACCCGGGACTGCTGCTGCCTGAGGGGCAAGAAGTGACCCCGGCTGCCGAGTTCTACGCAAAGATGTATGCTGCCCGAAGTCTACCCCTCTCCGCGATGGTCGTCGCCTTTATCCTTCTCCGGTCCCACAGCTGGCTCGGCGCCTTCCTGGTCTTTGCGGGTGTCGTGCAGGCCGCTGACTCGCTGATCGGGGCGAGCTACCGTATCAGAGGCCAGGCCATCGTTCCGGCAGCCGCGGCAGCTATCCATCTCGCCTCGGCGTGGTGGCTGCTCCGCGACCGCTCGCGACCCTGGCGCGACTGAGCCGACGAGGCCGGTCTCACGGTAAATCAGTGGTGCGGGATCTGAGTCTTCACCGACCATCTTGGAGACCAGATGCCTGGGGACAATCTACCTACCCAGTTTGAGGGTAGTGGAGAATCTTCCTACGGCGACTCATTGAAGTTGAGCCAGTACCATCCCAGGTACCGCATGGCCTCGGAGAACTTCTCGAAGTTGGCCGGCTTGGTGACGTAGGAGTTGGCCCCAAGCTCGTAGCCCGCGACGACGTCTTCGTGTTCGTTGGACGAGGAGAACAGGATCACCGGGACGAGATGCGTCCTCGCATCCTCCCGAAGGCTCTCAAGCACCTGCAACCCGCTCTTTCCGGGCAGATGTATATCTACAGTGTTTGTCATAACGATTGAACCAATATTCTGTACCCACAATGCTTGAAGAAGCCATGAGCGTCCTGGGTGCTGACCGCCGAGAGAGCCACACCCAGCGCTTCGATCAAGGCCTCGCGGGTGCGAGCCCCGATCT
>JBBPZZ010000129.1:0-14213 GCA_038198445.1 Rubrobacterales bacterium | reverse complement strand
CGCGCGCCGGAACTACTGGAGACGATGGTCGAGAACGGCCAGACGCTCGTGCCGACCCTCTCCACCTTCCACGACGTCTCCGAGGACCACGCCGAGAAATATCCGTGCGCGCTGGTCGAGCAGGCCGAACGCCAGCGCGAGGAGGCCTACCGCACGCTCGCCGCCGCGAAGACCGCGGGGGTCAGGATCGCGATGGGCTTCGACTCCTACCCTCTGGGACAGAACGCTCGCGAGCTCGTCAGGATGATAGATGGCGGGCTCACCCCCATGGAGGGAATCGTCGCCGCCACCTCGGGCTCCGCCACGGCGCTTGGTCTGTCGGAAGTCGGGGAGGTCAGGCCCGGAGCCGTGGCCGACCTCCTGATCCTCGACGGAGACCCTCTCTCCGATCCAACTATTTTCCTCAACCCCGAGCGAGTCCATCTCGTGTTGCAAAACGGCGTTCCCATCGGGGAACCGGCCCAAAAGACATCCGATGGCGACCGGACTTAGCGCATGACCCCGGACGCACACTAGAACACGTAGCGTTAGCATAAACATCCGAGGAGATCTCGCGTGAGATCCCGCATTCTGGCAGACTGCTGGCGCGTGATCTCGCGCCGGGCTATGCTTATGAGGAGGTGATCCTCGGGGACAGATAAGAGGGTTGCGGTTTGTTGTGGGAAAGGACGGAAAGGATAGAGTATGGCAGGGGAATACGTTCTGGCTATAGACCAGGGTACTACGTCGAGCAGGGCGATAGTGTTCAACCACGATAGCGCGACCGTGGGGGAAGCGCAGCAGGAGTTCACGCAGCACTATCCCAAACCCGGGTGGGTCGAGCACGACGCCAACGAGATTTGGGACGTTACCATCGGCGTTATACAGGGCGCGCTGAAGGACGCGGGCGTGTCGCCAGAGGAGATAGCGGCTATCGGCATCACCAACCAGCGCGAGACCGTCGTAGTCTGGGACCGTGAAACCGGAGAGCCGGTCAATAACGCCATCGTGTGGCAGGACCGGCGTGGCGCCCAGATCTGCACCGAGCTCTCCGAGGCGGGCAACGACGAGATGGTTGCAAACAAGACCGGCCTCGTCATAGACGCGTACTTCTCCGGGTCGAAGATCAAGTGGATGCTGGACAACATCGACGGCCTCAAGGAACGGGCGCGGAACGGCGAGCTCGCCCTCGGCACGATGGACTCCTGGATCATCTGGAAGCTGACCGGCGGCCGGGAGCACGTAACCGATTACTCGAACGCCTCCCGTACCCTGATGTACAACATCTTCGACCTCAAGTGGGACGACGAACTGCTTGAAATGCTCGGCGGCGTCCCGCGCGAGATGCTCCCCGAGGTGAAGCCGAGTTCCTTCGTCTACGGCAACACCGACTCCGAGGTCTTCGGCGCTGAGGTTCCGGTCGCGGGCGTCGCCGGCGACCAGCAGGCCGCTCTCTTCGGCGAGGTTGCCTTCGAGAAGGGCCTGACCAAGAATACCTACGGGACTGGCTCCTTCGTCCTCATGAACACCGGCACCGAGCCCATAAAGAGCGAGCGGGCGATGCTCACCACCATCGCCTGGGGCCTCGGCGACGAGCCCGTCGAGTACGCCCTCGAAGGCGCCATCTTCATCACCGGCGCCGCCGTGCAGTGGTTGCGGGATGGTCTCGGGATCATCAAAGATGGGGCCGAGACTGAGGCGATGGCCGCGAGCCTCGACTCCAATGACGACGTGTACTTCGTCCCCGGACTCGTCGGCCTCGGCGCGCCGCACTGGGACTCTTACGCGCGGGGAACCATCGTTGGGATTACCCGCGGCACGACCAGGGAGCACCTGGCGCGGGCGGCTCTGGAGAGCATGTGCTACCAGACCCGCGACGCCGTCGAGGCGATGTCCGCCGACGCCGGCTATGACATACCGACCTTCAAGGCCGACGGCGGCGCCGCCGCCAACCGCTGGATGGTGCAGTTCCAGGCCGATATCCTCGGCGTGCCGGTCGAGGTGCCGGAGACGCTGGAGACCACGGCCCTGGGCGCGGCGTACCTCGCCGGGCTCGCGGTCGGATTCTGGTCTGACAAGGAAGAGCTGAAGAGCCGGTGGCGTCTGAGGCGCCGCTACGAGCCGCAGATGGGTGAGGAAGAGCGCGAGCGGCTGTACGGCCGGTGGCAGGAAGCCGTCAAGCGGGCCAAGAACTGGGCTCAGGAAGCCGTCGAGTCGCCTCTCACCTAAGAGTTTCGATTGGAGCCCCGGCGGGAGGACTCCCGCCGGGGAAGAAAGGAAGTAGATGAAGAAGATCATCAACGCGCCAGAAAAGGTCGTAGACGAAATGCTCCGTGGGATGGAGCTGGCGCACGGTAGCCTGCTCCGCGTGATCCCCGAGGTAAGCGTCGTGGTGCGGGCGGACGCTCCCGTCCAGGGCAAGGTCGCACTTATCTCTGGTGGCGGGTCCGGCCACGAGCCGACGCACGGCGGCTACGTCGGCCCCGGAATGCTAGACGCCGCCTGTGCCGGTTCTGTCTTCAGCAGCCCGACGCCCGACCAGATGCTCGAAGCCACCAAAGCCGTTGACGGCGGCGCGGGCGTCTTCTACGTCGTCAAGAACTACACCGGCGACGTCCTCAACTTCGAGATGGCCGGAGAGCTGGCCGAGGCCGAAGAGATACAGACCGACTACGTGGTCGTAAACGACGACGTGGCGGTCGAGGACTCGACCTACACCAGCGGGCGTCGCGGCGTGGCGGGTACGATCTTCGTACACAAGATCTGTGGCGCCGCCGCCGACGATGGCAAGGACCTGGCGGGGATAAAAGAGCTGGCCGAGAGGGTCAACTCCAACGTGCGTTCGATGGGCATGGCGCTAACGAGTTGCACCCCGCCCGAAGCGGGAGAGCCCATATTCGACATCGCCGATGACGAGATGGAGATCGGCATGGGTATCCACGGCGAGCCCGGCACCGAGCGGAAGAAGATAGAGCCCGCCGACCAGATAGTGGACGAGATGCTCGGCAAGATTCTGGGCGACTCCGTGGACTTCTCCGGCTCCGAGGTCGCCGTCATGGTCAACGGCATGGGCGGCACGCCCTTAATGGAGCTCTACGTCGCCTACGCCCACGTCGCCGACGTTCTGGAGCGCGAGGGCGTGCAAGTCTACCGGATGCCCTACGTCGGAGACTACATGACCTCGCTGGAGATGGCGGGCTTCTCCATCACGCTCCTCAAGCTGGACGATGAGATGAAAACCTACCTGGCCGCGCCCTGCGACGTGGCTGCCGGGCGGCCATTCTGAGATAGGTTCGAGAAGGTAGTGTGTAATAGGACGATGCGCCCCACGGCGCATCGTCCCGCTTCGCTTTGGAGACCACAGGCAAGCCTGTCCTGGCGTCGCGGAAGCGTTTTGCATTGGACAAAAATTCAATAATTCCATCGAGCGCAGGTTTGAGTACGGTCGTCGGAAAGGCGCTCAGTCCAGCTCTACGAGCCGCACGTCCGGGAGAAGGCTCTCTACTTCGCTGGCCTGAAATACGCCGGATGTCGTGGTGAGCGCGTTCGCGGCGGCGCAGGCCGTGCCGTAGACGGTGGCTTCCGGCACGGAGGCTCCTCTGATAAGGGCGCTGAGGAGACCTCCCGCCAGCGCGTCTCCAGAGCCGATGGGGTTGACGGCTTCGATCGCCGGGGGTTCGATGCGCCATCGTCTGCCGGTCTCGTCGCCGAGCGCCGCCCCGGACGCGCCGAGCGTGACGAGCGCCCATCGCGCTCCCGCCTCCACGAGCGCCGAGACGGCTGCGAGTGCGTCGGATCCATCGCCGCTGATTGTCAGGTCCAGGGCGGCTGCGGTCTCCTCCAGGTTCGGCTTGACGATGAAGGGCCTCTCGTTTAGAGCGTGAAGCAGCAGCGATTTCTGGGCGTCCACCAGGACCGGCACGCCGGCTTCGCCCGCGTGTCTCGTGAGACGGGCGTAAGTATCGTCGGGAACGCCGGGTGGGAAGGATCCGATCAAACACAGTGCTTGAGCTTCGTGGAGATACCGTCTCACCGTTGTCTCCAGGTCGGCGACGTCTTTTTCCGAGACTGGAGGTGCTTCTTCCACGAGCTCGGTTACCTGGCCGTCCCCGGAGAGCAGGGTCGCGCAGGTGCGGGTGGGGGCATCGTCCTCTAACCACGTCGCCTCGTGCGGCACGCCTTCGGAGTCGAGGGTGCGGGAGACGAAGCGGCCCGAGTCACCGCCCAGGAAGGTGACCAGCAGAGCCTGGCCTCTGAGTGTGGTGACGGAGCGCGCGGCGTTGACTACCTTGCCGGACGCGGTAATGTGGACCTTGCGGGCGCGGTTGACGCCGCCTATGTCGAGGCGGTCGAAGATAAGGGTCCGCTGGACGGCGGGAGTGCCGCCGACACACAGGATCACTTGGTGGCCAGCCTTCTAGCCCTCGCGGGGCCGGACGTACTTCAGGGCTTCTTTGGTCTCGCAGGGGTTTACCGGCCGGTTCATGTCCTGTCCAATGCTTCCGCGTTGACCGTGTTCTCGCATCGCCCGGTCTCGTCGTACTCGTGGATTGCTTCCGCCACCATGCGGACCGAGTTTTCCCATGTGCTCGTGGTGCTGCCGGCGAGGTGCGGGGTGAGGGTGA
Organism: Rubrobacterales bacterium; assembly: GCA_038198445.1. Classification (GTDB taxonomy): domain Bacteria; phylum Actinomycetota; class Rubrobacteria; order Rubrobacterales; family Rubrobacteraceae; genus JACDDK01. Next base: position 9,609 of record JBBPZZ010000129.1, on the reverse strand, counting down.
CGTTCTCCAGATCCAACCAGGGGTTGCCCTCTCCCAGAGGTTCGTCGTCGTGGACGTCGAGGGCCGCGCCGGCGATTCGCCCCTCTTTGAGGACTTCGTACAGGTCGTCGTAACGGACCATCCGGCTGCGGGCGTTGTTGATGAAGTAGGCGGATGGCTTCATCTGGTCGAAGTGCTCCCGCCCTATAAAGCGCCGCGTCTCGTCCGTCAGCCGGGCGTGCAGGCTCACGAAGTCGGACTCGCGGAAAACCTGATTTATGTCGTCTACTTTCTCGCCGCCGTAAGACTCGATAGTCTCTGCGTCCACATAGGGATCGTAGACCAGGAGCGTGACGTCGAAGCCGGAGATTCTGGGCGCCAGTTGCCGGGCGACCTGGCCGAAGCCGATCAGTCCGACCGTGCATCCGTAGAGGTCATACGGTACCTGGGGGAACTTCTTCGGCCATCCGCCGGCCCGGATGCCCCGGTCCACCCGCGCGATGTCCCTGGTCTCCGCCAGCATGAACGCGATGGCCTGCTCGGCGACCGCCGGAGCATTCCGGCCGACGAGCTGGATGACGGCGATGCCGCGTTCGGAAGCTACTTCGATGTTGACGTTCTCGGTCCCGGCGCGCGCTACGACGACGGCTTTCAAGTTCGGGCCGGCTGTCAGAACCGCTTCGGGGATCGGGGCGAAATGGACGGCTATCACCTCCGCGTCACCGACGGCCTCGACGATCTCGTCCGGCGTCGGTACCGCCTCCGGGCCGTCTTGCTCCATGATCTGTTGTAGGTGATGCTGGTCTTCGGCTCGCTCTCCGGCCCAGGAGACTTCTCTTATGGGGCCAAAGTCTTTACCCATCTCCTTCTCTAACGCTTCCCGGAAACTCTCCGAGGAGAGGAACAAATCTCCCACGCATAACACTTCCACTGCGTTACCCCCTTACGCTTACGCCGTGTACGGCTTCACGGAGCGAGGCCGACATCTTCGCCGGGTCCTCGGCTTGCCAGACGTTTCTACCGAAGATGAGCCCTTTCGCGCCGGCCTCCACGGCACCACGGGCGGCTTCCAGGACGTCGTCTTCGGAGCCGCCCTTCGCGCCACCAAGGGTCAGTACCGGGACCGCGCAGCCGTCGATCACCTCGGACATCGACTCGGGGTCGCCGGTGTATTCGGTCTTGATCGCATCGGCCCCGAGCTCGGCGGCGATGCGGCAACAATACGCGAGGAGGTCCGGGTCCTTCCGGTTCGCCATGCGCGAACCCCACAACGTCGCCTCGACGATCAGGGGCATCCCGACCCGGTGCGCCTCGCCCGCGGCCTCGGCTATCGCCCGGACGTTGTCCGCGAACATGGTCCCTTCTTCAGGACCCATGATGAGATACATCACCATCGCCCCGGCTCCCAGGGCCAGGGCATCTTCCGGCGTGCACAGGGTCCGGTATTGCTCGCCGAGGTCCTTCATGCGTTCGTCGAGCGCCGTCCAGTCAGCGCGCACGACAGGTACGGGCGCTCCCCTGAAGCCGAACAGGTGGGCGGATTGCTTGAGCAAGCCCGGAGAGATCAAAACCCCATCCGGCTCGCCGGCCACTATGTTCTCGACGACTTCGAGCGGCTTCCCGAACTCCGGCGGAACTTTGATACTAGCTCCGTGGTCGAAGGCGACTATGAAAGACCGCCCGCTCTCCCTGTTGAACAGACTACTCAGCCTAAGCTCGGAACCAATCAACTCCGCCCCTTTCCGTCGCTATCGTCTTCACGATACCAGCATGGATCATCTCAGGCCAATTACTTGCAGAGCACACGGGCTCATTCTCCTTCCACAAAGCCGGGTTGTTCGAAGGCGGGGTTCGGATAGTCGTAGAATCCTCGTCCGCTCTTCTGGCCGAGATGCCCTTCGTCCACGTAACCTCTCAGGAAGCGCGCGTTGCCCGGTAGCTCGCGAATCCAGGGAGCATTCTTCGCCCAGTAGTCGGTGATACTCCAGACTGTATCTATACCGATCAGGTCCATAATGCCGAAGGGACCTATGGAAGACTTCATGACGCCCATCCAGGCGCGATCTATGTCCTCCACCGAGGCGACTCCGTCGGATGCCATCGTCTGAGCCTCCCTGAGCAACGCGCTCAACATGGTGTTGAAGACGTAACCGCCGTGCTCTTTCTTGAGCACAATGGGTATCTGCCCGATCCGGCGGGCGAAGTCCTGGAGCAGCGCTACCGTCTCCTCGGAGGTACCGGGATGGGGCATTATATCCACCACGTTGGCAACCCACACGGGGAGATGGAAATGGAGGGCCGCGAACTGGGACGGACGTCCCGTAGCCTCGGCGAACTGAGACGGCACGAGCGTTGACGTGTTGGTGGTGAAGATGGCCCGGGCCGGACAGAGCTTGTCGAAACGGGCGAGCACTTCCCCCTTGAGCTTGGGGTCTTCGGGTACCGATTCGCTGACGAGATCCACCTCCGACGCCGCTTCTTCCGCGTCGCTCGTCGTATCCATCCGGGCCAGCGCGGCTTCTACCTGAGCCCGGTCCAGTACGCCCGCCGTCACGTACCAGTCCACCTTCGCCTTTAGGTTGGGCAGTGCGGCCTCCAAGGCTTCAGACTTGCTATCGTAGAGGACTACGTCGCAGTCGTGCATGGCACACTGAAAGCCGATCTCCGAGCCCATCGTCCCGGCTCCGACGATGAGAACGCGCCTTACGTCTTCGATTTTCACACGATATCTCCTCTGTCTCGCTTTATAGACGGAATTTTATAAGCTCGGTTTCAATGCCGTGATGCATCGTGGAACTCTCTTCCCATACCACTCGAACCTTTCAAACCCGGAGCTAAATCCGTGAGCAACCACCCAGGAAGTTCGTTCTACCAGAGTGGAGGGATGTAAAGAACTGCGGACAGACACCTGTTCTTGACAGCTTACGGCCTGCCGAATAAGTTCGGCAGGCCGCCGTTTCACCCACGGAAGGTCTAATCGTTTCTGGTCTCAGCCTTCGGGCAACTCCTCTCCCGGCTCCCCCTCCGAGGCTACGACAAAGGCTTTCTTGTAGACAAGATGGTAGAGGGCGCCGCCTATCAGCGCGCCAACTGTTGTGGCGACGATAGGGATCCAGAACCCGCCTCGCGGCCCGGGGATTGCGATATCTCCCCAACCGGCGAAAAAGGCGAACAACCTCGGACCGAAGTCCCTCGCCGGGTTGAGCGCGGTCATGCTGATCGGTGCGCCGTACCCTATCAAGCCTGCTACCAGCAGACCGATCATCACGGGCTCGAAGTTGCCCAGGGGGCGCCCTTCATTTCGCGCCTCAACCAGGCAGAAGATCACGAAGAGAAGCATGGCGGTCATGATCATCTCGGTAACGAACCACTGAAGCATCGAGACCTGGGCTATATCCGCCGCTTTCGTACCGATGATAGCGGGGTTCGGGCCGTAGGTGGTGAAGATCATCGAGGTCAACTGGCTGCCGGGCTGTCCCCGCGTGAGGTGCTCCTTCTGCTCGAACGCGGTGATGACGGTGCCAAAGGATGCATATATTAGCGCGGCCGCGACAAAAGCGGAGACGGTCTGGGTAATTATGTATGGAATTACCTTGCGCCATGGGAAGTCGGTAAAGACGGCGAAAGTAAGAGTCACCGCCGGGTTGAAGTGCGCCCCGGATACGGCCCCGGTGACGTAGATCGCCAGAGAGAGCGCTACGGCCCACACAACCGCTACGCCGAGCAGATCGTACCCGGCCAGGGTTACGGATACGGCGACAGCGCCATCTCCGAGGAACATCAGGATAAACGTACCCACGAATTCCGCGGAGAGTTCCCTACCTAGAATTGATGTTTCGCTATGCTCCACGGTAGCTTCTGCGCTATTTTCCGCCACGATTCCTCCTCTACCTTAATTCTTCGTCCCATCCGGTCGCCGTGACACCAACACTGAGAATCTGGCGAGAACCAGGGCTGACATCCTACTCACGCCAGTTCACAACGAGCCGACTGCGTAAGCGGCCGCCGCCAAAAGCAACCCAGAGCGCACGTCTGAAAACCTCCTTCCCGAAAGTGCTTCCTCGTTCCACCAACCCGCGTGTTATCCGCCCCCCGCACCACACGCAACCACCGAGATGGCACAGGCAAATCTCCCAGTCAGCAGGCTTCGAGTGGATCACTGGGTCAGGTGGCACTTCTCCGCACTCTACGGCGTAAAGCTGCACCGCCTCTGCGCCGCCAACGGGGCGCCGCACTCCTACGAGTTCACACCAGCCAACACTCCCGAGGGGCTCTCGGCGGTGAAACGGCGAGGAGGCTCTTGGCGGACCTCGCCTACCGCAGGGAGATCTCGGGAAGACTTTGGCTGAGCGCGGCGCGCTGCTCCCGCACTGGTAAAAGGTAAAGTCCGCAACGAAGTCCGTGGGGCTCGTGTATCGGGGAGCGAAGCGCGAATTCACGCGTGGGGTTGGGAGATACGAACCCTGGCGCTCGACAAAATGCCCTAACCAGGGCCGAAAGTCGTTGACCGGGATTCGCGGATGCAATATCCTGCTTGGCGGGAACAGGAAGCTGATTTGGCGGACCAGGAGTCTGGAAGCGCCGATAGGCCTCGCCATTAGGACAGAGCCAGGACAACGTCGTTCCGGCCAGGGAAGGGTGACCGAGAGGCGCCCGAGGAGGAGGTTTTTAGTGAACTTTGACGTGGCGATACTGCTTTGCGCCTTTGGCGGGGGACTATTCGCGGCCGCGATCGGTGGGCTCCCTGCGTTTGTCTTTACGGGCTTCATGGTGATTCTAGGCGTCGCGGCGGGCCTTGGTGGCAGCAGCTACGACTTCTTGACGAACGTCGCCTTCGGTCCTGTTTTCGGCCCTCACGTCTCCTTCGGCGGAGGGGCGGCGGCGGCGGCGTTCGCCTGGCGCAGAGGGGACCTCGAAAACGGGAGGGACATAGCAGCGCCGCTGGCTGGTATTAACGATCCCCTCACGCTGATAGTCGGCGGCCTGTTCGGGGTCGGAGCTTACGTGTTCGTGCAACTTCTGGCGGGGATAGGGATAGATGGCTACACGGACCCGATCGCCTTCACGGTCGTTGTATCCGGTGTCGTCGCCCGGCTGATGTTCGGCAGGTCGGGTCTGTTCGGCGACCCTAGTACCGATCCGGACGCGGAGAGTCGCGGCAGGTTCGTTCCCGGCGGAGAGCGGGTCTGGGTAGATTACCAGCAGGGCTTTGTCCAGTTAGTCGTTCTCGGCCTCGGGGCTGGCCTGCTTTCGTCGTGGATCGTTACGCAATTCGCCGAGGCCAAGCCGGAATACACCGCCTTGGGTGTAGTCCTGGGATTCGGCATCTCGGCCGTATCTTTGATACTACTCGAGTTCGGTTTCTCGGTCCCGGTCACGCACCACATGTCGCTTCCAGCGGCTGTTGCGGCGGCAGCGGTGGTTACGGCCGGCGGAGGCGCCACGCTCGCGGTTCTTCTGGGCGCGGTGGCCGGTATAGCGGGGGCGCTCTTCGGTGAGGTCTACTCGCGGGCGTTCCTCATACACGGCGACACCCACATTGACCCGCCGGCCAGCGCGATCTTTACGGTGACCTCTATCGTTATCGTCGTTGGATTGCTGCTCGGCGGGTAGGAACCAGCCATCCAAGAGTTGTGAGATTAGGGGTCAATACGGAAAGGAGCAACTGATGGACGAGGCAACCGAAGGGAAGGGTATGGCGGAGCATCTCCACCTCCGCAACATTCCCGGAACGCGCTACCAGGACGATGAGCTAGGCGCCATCCACCGCGCTGGTTCGGAGGAGTTGCTCTCGGCGTTGAGTCTCGCCAGCAAGGGCCAGATCTACGACCTCGACTCGGGCCGGTGGCCGGGGATGCCGGTCTTCCCGGCGCACCCGCCTTTCATAATGACCACTTATAGGACGCCGCAGGGAATTCACAACCAGGGGGACCTGGATGATTGGCGGGGCGTCAACAAGGTGAATATGGCGATGAACACCGACATCATCATCGGAACCGTCCATACCGGAACCCACCTGGACGCTCTAAGCCACATCACCTGCGGTGGCGACAACCACTGGCACGGCGGATACTCGGCAGCCGAAAACCTCGGGGACTTCGGGCCGCTGAGCGCTGAGGCGTCGTCCATCCCGCCCTTTATCTGCCGGGGCGTCCTGATAGACATTCCCGCCTACAAGGGCGTGGAGATCCTGGAGGCCGAGTACCTGATAACCGCCGAGGACGTTCAGGGAGCGCTTGAGGCGCAGGGGACGGAGGTCCGGGCCGGGGACGCGGTTCTGATCCGCACGGGATACATGCGGGCGTGGGGCGTGGACGAGGAGCAGACGGAGCGGCACTTCGGATCGGGGATCGGCCACGACGTGGCCGTGTACCTCGCGGATAAAGGCGTCGTGATGGTGGGGGGAGACAATGAGTCGGTCGAGCGGAACCCTTCGCCGGACCCGGAGAACCCGCACCCGGTCCACATCGAGCTTCTCATAGAGCGCGGCATCCACATCCTGGAGCTCGTGCATGTCGAGGACCTCGCACGCGACGGAGTCTACGAGTTCTTGTTCGTATGCCTGCCGTTGAGGATCAAGGGCGCGACGGGCTCGATGGTCCGGCCCATCGCCATCACGTAAGAGAGAAGTCTGGAGCATGGCTAACGCCTGAACTTAGAAGGACGGAAGTCGAGGCTCTCGCCCGGACGTTCGGGAGGTCGCTGGTAGAATGACCCGTATCGGTCGCATTGTCGGGGCCGCCGGAAATGCTCGGGGGGTCTACATGGAGAGCTATCCGCGTAAGCGCGGGCTTGATGTACGAGACCGGGCGTCGCATCGGCGATTGGGATGGAGACTTTAGTGACTGCGAGAGAAGGTGATGGTAGATGATCGCCGCCGTCTTAAAAGCACCTAACGACATAGAGATCCAGGAGATCGAAACCCCCGAAATCGGGCCGGAGGAGGTCCTCGTCAAGACCGGGGCAAACACCGTATGCGGGACGGACGTGCGTATCCTACGCGGGGAGAAGACGAAGGGAGTGAAGCTTCCAGCCGTGCTGGGCCACGAGATGGCCGGTCATATCGCCGAGGTTGGACGGAACGTGCAGGGTTACGAGACCGGGATGAAGGTGGTAGTCTATCCGGGGATACCATGCGGCCGGTGCTATGCTTGCCAGCATGACATGGAGAACATGTGCTCAGATATGCACCTGTTCGGCTACGACATACACGGTGGTCTGGGCGAGTATATCCGTGTTCCGGCCAGGGCGGTCGAGTTGGGTAACATCTTCGTCGCGCGGGAGGATTTGAGCCCCGAGCACCTGGCGCTCTCAGAGCCGCTCGCCTGCTGCGTCAACGGTCATCGCCGCTCCCGCACCAGTGTGGACGACGCGGTCCTCATCATGGGCGCGGGGCCGATCGGACTGTTCCACGTCCAGCTTTCGCGGCTTGCCGGGGCGAGGACTATCATCGTTAGCGAGCCCTCGCAGGACCGCCGGAGGATGGCGGAAGACTTCGGCGCCGACCTCACGGTGGACCCCGGAAGCGAGGATCTCTCGGAGGCGGTCAGAGAGGGAGCCGGAGGGATAGGGGTGGATGTGGCCGTGATCTGTATCGGAGTTCCGGCATTGGTGAACGAGGCGATTCAGCTCACCCGGCCGGGTGGACGGGTCAACGTCTTCGCCGGACTGGCCGGCAAGGGGTGGGCGGAGGTGGAGGCTAACCTGATCCACTACAAGGAGTTGGATGTTACCGGTACATCCAACTCACGCCGCCGCGAGTTCGCCACGGCCCTGCGGTTGATCGAGAGCGGCGACGTAACCGTCGAACCGATGGTGACCCACCGCTACCCTCTCGCTTCGGCGGTCGAAGCGATAGAGATGTCGGCCAGCGGCGAGGGCATAAAGGTAGCGGTAATGCCGTAAACTGAACGTGAGGATCGTTCGGCAAAAATAGAAAGGAGCGCATTGTGGCCGCGGAAACCCAGAATATAGAGGTGGTCCCCGAATCTTACAGCTACGTCTTCAACCCTTACCGGGAGGCGGTAGCAACGGTGAAACCCGGCGACCGGGTGACCATCCACACCGACGACGCCTTCGAGAGCCGGATAAAGAGCAAGGAAGACTTGCCAGGAAAGGCTCTGGCGACGGCCAAGTTCCTAAACCCGCAGACCGGTCCCATCTACGTCGAGGGCGCGGAGCCGGGCGACACCCTGGCGGTCCGTATCGAGAGCATCGAGCCGACCCGCGACTATGCCGTGAGCGCCATGATCCCGTACTTCGGCGGCCTGACTTCGACGCCCATGACCCGGACGCTCCAGGAGCCACTCCCCGAGAAAGTCTGGGTCTGGGACCTCGTGAACGGGGGCAGCAAGATAAAGAATGACGACCTCGGCGTGGAGCTCGACTGGGAGCCTTTCATGGGGACGCTCGCCGTCGCGCCGGACCTCGAAGCAATCTCCGCGCTGGCGCCGGGACCGTTCGGCGGCAACATGGACGTGCCGGATGTTCGTCCCGGAAATACCGTTTACCTGCCGGTCTGGAACGAGGGCGCGCTGTTCTACACCGGCGATTGTCACGCCAGGCAAGGCCAGGGCGAGTTGTGCGGGGTGGCGTTGGAGATCACCTCGAAAGTGACCGTGGTGTTCGACGTGATCAAGGACAAGGCCATCGAGTGGCCCCGCATCGAGTCGGACGAGGAGATCATGGTCGTCGGCAGCGCCCGCCCGATGGAGGACGCGGCCCGCATCGCCAATACCGAACTTATACTCTGGCTCGAAGAGGAACACGGTTTCGACCGGTGGGACGCCTACCAGCTCCTCACCCAGGCCGGCGGCCTGTATGTGGGCAACATGGTCGACACTACCTACTCGCTCGTCGCCTCCATAAAGAAGAAGTACCTGCCGAACTCCGCCTAGTGGATGGCCGACAAGGCGTAAGGGCAAGCTACTCATTGTCGTAACGGCCTCCGTGTGCGGCGGGGAAGCCTGCCCGGCTGTTGAACCTAACACGAATCGGGCGAGCAAGCCTGTCGATCCGTCGTCCCTGATGGGCCAGGTCGGTGCGGCCTCTGCGTTGGCCGAGCAGCGGGTTACCGTGAGACAATCGCTGAGGTCCGTGGCGAACTCAATCCAACCGTGACTTGTCCCGTGAGAGGAAAGACCCGAGTTGAATGCGAAGATGACCGGCGAGGACGCAAAGACCACGATTATCTGCATCGACTTCGATGGCACGCTCGTAGCCGATGACGGCTTTATCCACCCCAACGATGTCGAGATACTGGCGAACGAGCGTTCCGCGGTATTCGTGCCGGCTACCGGGCGTCCGCTCCATGCGGTACGACGTACCTTCGAGCGGTACGGGCTCTTCGCCGGTCATCCTATTCCGTTTCCGCTCATACTCGAAAACGGGGCGGCGGTCTACTCGGAGAACGAGATGCTGCGCTCGCAACGTTCCTTCGACCCGGAACTTCAGGAGGAATTGATGCATGCCCTGCGGGCTTCGAAGCGGGCGAGCTTCATACTTTTCAGCCTCGACGAGGTTCGCCTTGTGCGGGCCAGTGAGACACTGCGGGCTATGGTCCGGCGCTTCGATCTGAACCCGAAACCGTTTGAGCTTGACCAGAAGCTGGAACGCTCATTCTCGAAGGTG
>JBBPZZ010000128.1:0-11008 GCA_038198445.1 Rubrobacterales bacterium | reverse complement strand
CGGCCTGGGATTTGGAGATGCCTCGTTGGAGAGCTTGAACTATCTTCTGGCGCAGGTCTTCGGAGTAAGCTTTCATGTTCCCATGATCTCACATAGGTCAACGGTTTTGTTCTTCGCTGTAAAGCCGTTCTACCTCTGGCAACGTATCATGGGGCGGTCAGGCGCTGGCGTGTTGCCGCACGTAATCGTTGTACATCCGGCGGACTATCTCGGGGTGTTTGCTTGCGATGTCTTCTTGCATATGAGGGTCTTTCCGCAGGTCGTGCAGCCTCGCGTCGCGACCGTTGCCCAGGGAGACCATCACGTAATCTCCGTCGCGGGCGGAGACGTGGTCATGGTACCCAATCGTGAAGTGCTCGCGTACCTGATCCGGCTGTTTCCCGTCGAGAAGCGGCGTGAGATCCGCGCCCTCCATCGGCTGGGGTTGCTCGATGCCCAGCGAGCCCAGTATCGTGGGGGCGACGTCGTGGGTCGAGGCGTAGTAGTCACTGGACTTGCCAGCGCCCTTGCCTTTCGGATGGCGAACCATGAAGACGATGTCCGTCAGCTCCGGGTAGAGGGCGTACGGCACCTTGCCGGCGAACCCGTGTTCCCCGAAGGCGAAGCCGTGATCCGAGAGCAGCACGACCATGGTGTCGTCTCTGAGCTTCAGGTCGTCGACCTTCTTCAGGAAGCCGCCGAGCCACTTGTCCGCCATCGTCGTCTCTCCGGAATACAGCGCCTGCATCCGTTTGAGCTGTTGTTCGGAGAGCCAGCCGGAGTCGCTGTTCGGGGATGTACGGGGCTCGGGACCGCTGTAGCCGTCGTCGTAGAGTGCTAGGTACTCGCTGTGCGGGTGCCAGGGCTCGTGGGGGTCGTAGTTGTCCACGACCATGAAGAACGGCTGTCCTCCCTCGCTGGCCGCCTCCAGGTACTCGCCGGCTCTGGAAAACACTTGCGGGGAGAACCAGTCTTCTTCGATCACGTTGGACGCGGTGTTGGCGATGTACTGGCGCATGATGTCGCGCATGTGCCAGGCTTTATCTCCGCCGAAGAGTATGTTGTCCAACGCATTGTCCGGCACCGTCCAGTCGGGTTTGTAGGCGTCCTTCTCCTGGCCCCGGATGAATTCGAAGAGATTGAAGCCCCGGTGGAAATCGAAGAAGGGCGCGAACTGGTGCCAGGTGTCGGTGACGAGCATGGTGCGATAGCCCTGGCCCTGAAGTATCTCCGCGAGGGTCATCTGGTCCTTGGGGATCGGCTCCCAGCCGAAGAGGACCCAGCTCTGTCCCGGCGGGGTCGCCCACTTCTGGAACGGCCAGCTACGGATGCCGGTGTGGATGGCCCGCCGCGCCGGGATAGTGGGTATGGACTCCGGGTGAGCCCGCTCGAAGCGCAGACTATCTTTCGCCAGAGCGTCGAGGTTTGGGGTGTGGATCCAATCGTTCCCGTACGCGCCGACGTGATCCTTTCTCAGACTGTCTATTATTACCACGATCACGTTCATCCTCGACCCTCCTATCGGGAGGTAATCATTGTAGCGCGAGCCCATGGCCGACGAGCCCCCGAGCAACGCGAGACCCGCCGCTCCAGTCCCCGCTACTTTTAAGAAATCGCCGCGCGTTATCTCGTGGCGCAACTAGGCCCTCCGCTCTCACACTCATCACCGTTACCCGCACACGGTAGAACACTATCCGGGATGATCGGAGAGTTCAACAGGCGCCAGGTGTATATCCTCGTCGCAGATGTGCTTCCGGCGCCTCTACGAGGGCCTATATCACGAGGTTTTGAACGAACTAGAGAAAGAACAGATTCTTACCGACCTATCGCGGTGGCTCGACCCTTACGTCTAGGGGAGAAACGAGCGGGTCCATAGACGGGCGCTTGTGTAAAATGTATGTTAAACGCCGTTAATATTTTGAGGACGGTGGGGATGGTTGAGCAGACGCAGGAGAGGACCGGGGAGGACCAGCAGGAGCGCACGGCGCGGGAGTTGATCGAGCTCCTCAACGAGCTTCGGGTGATACTGCCCGGCATTCAAGTGCTGTTCGCCTTCTTACTCACCGTGCCTTTCAGCCAGGGGTTTCCGAAGCTGAGTGTCTTGCAGCAGAGCGTTTTCTTCGCAACGCTCCTTTGCACCGCGGTGTCGGCGGCTCTCCTTATGGCGCCTTCGGCCCATCACCGGCTGCTGTTCCGCCAGGGCGAGAGGGAGCAGCGGCTCAAGATAGGCAACGTACTCACGATCATCGGTTTAATCTTCCTGGTCCCCGCGATGGTGGGAGTGCTGTTCGTGGTTACGGGTCTGATTTTCGGCATGGCTCTCGCCCTGATCGTGACCGCCGTCCTGACTCTGTTGTTCGTATTGCTCTGGTTTATCCTGCCACTCCGATACCGCGACGAAACCGCTGCCGAATAGTTTCTCTCAGCCTCAAGCTCGGCTACGCTCCAAGCTTGGGGTCCGTGACCGCTCCTTCCGAAGCCGATGAGACGAGCGCCGCGTACTTCGCCATGACGCCCGTCGCGAAGCGGGGCTCCGGCTCGATCCAATCCGAGAGACGCGCCTCTATCTTGTCATCCGGGAGGTCCACGCTCAAAGCCCGGTTCGTGATGTCGAAGGTGACGGCGTCTCCGTCGCGCAGGGCGGCTATGGGTCCGCGATGGGCCGCCTCGGGGGCGACGTGGCCGGCCATTAGTCCGCGTGTCGCGCCGGAGAAACGTCCGTCGGTCATGAGCGCCACGGTCTCTCCGAGACCCTGACCCACGAGCGCCGCCGTGACGCCGAGCATTTCACGCATACCGGGGCCGCCTTTCGGTCCCTCGTAGCGGATCACGACGACATCCCCCGCGCCGATGCTCCCGGCTTGCACGGCCTCCATCGCGTCCTCCTCGGAGTCGAAGACGCGGGCCGGGCCGGTGTGATCCAGGCGCGTGTAGCCAGCCACTTTGACGACGCAGCCCTCGGGGGCAAGGTTACCCCTGAGGATGACGAGGCCGCCCGAGTCGCGCAGGGGATGCTCGACAGGTGAGATCACATCCTGCCCCTCATCCTCCTCGGCGTCCTCGACTTCTTCGGCCATGGTCTTCCCCGTGGTGGTCATCTGGGCGCCGTCGAGGAGGCCCGCGTCGAGGAGCCGCTTACCGAGCAGCCTGGAGCCGCCCGCCCGGTCCACGTCCACGGCGGTGTAGCGCCCGCCGGGCTTGAGGTCCGCGATGATCGGAGTCCGTGCGCTCACCCGGTCGAAGTCGTCTATGTCGAGCGGGATGCCGGCCTCGCGCGCTATGGCGAGCAGGTGCAGTACCAGGTTCGTCGAGCCTCCGGTTGCCGCCCCGGCCGCGATGGCGTTCTCGAATGCCTCGCGTGTCAGGATGCGGTCCGGCGTCAGGTCGCTTTCGAGAAGCTGCATCACCAGCCGGCCCGCTTCCACGCACGCCTCGTCCTTCCGGCCGTCGAGAGCCGGGGGACTGGCCGAGCCCATCGGGGAGAGGCCGAGGAATTCCAGCACCATCGCCATCGTGTTCGCCGTGTACTGGCCGCCGCACGCCCCCGCGCCGGGACAGGCGTGCTCTTCCAGGTCTTTCAGGTCCGCGTCGGACATCTTGCCGGAAGCGTTTGCGCCCACGCCCTCGAAGACCTCCTGGATGGTCACGTCGTGTCCCTGGAAACGTCCCGGTTTGATGGAGCCGGAATAGACGATAACACCTGGGACGCCGAGCCGGACGTGGGCCATCGCGGCGGCGGGGATGGTCTTGTCGCACCCAACGATGGTGACCACGGCGTCGAACATGTGGCCGCGTCCGACGAGTTCTATGGAGTCGGCGATCACCTCTCGGCTGACGAGCGAGGTCTTCATCCCCTGGGTGCCCATCGTGATGCCGTCGGAGATGGAGATTGTGTTCAGCTCCATCGGCGTGCCGCCCGCCTCCCGGATACCTTTCTTGACCTTCTCCGCCAGGTGCCGGTGGTTGAAGTTGCAGGGCATCGTTTCGATCCAGGAGTGGGCGACGCCGACTATTGGCTTGTGCAGGTCTTCCTCGGAGTAGCCCATACCCTTGAGATAGGATCGGGCGGGCGCGCGGTCACGGCCCTCCAGGATGGTGCGGCTGTGGTGGCGCGTATCGGTAGTATCCATGCTCTCTCCCGGTTATTTCGGACGATGCCAGCCTCATGAGTATAGAAAGCAGCGGGCCGTCGCGCCAGAGCGACCGCTGGCGTAAAGGGGCGAGGTGGCTAAACTAGGCGTGTGAAGCGTCCTGGCGATTACCGCGTACTCCTGGCCCTTGGGGTGACTATCGTGATCTGGTCCTCCGCGTTCGCGGGTATCCGGGCCAGCCTCGAAGCCTACACGCCTGGGCACGTGGCCCTGCTACGCTTTTTGGTGGGATCTTTGCTCTTGATCTTCTACGCCGTGTCGGTGAGGATGCCGCTCCCGTCGTGGCGGGACTTGCCGGCGGTCTTGGTTGGAGGGTTCCTGGGATTCACCGTTTATCATGTCGGGCTTTCCTACGGAGAAGTTACCGTGGAAGCGGGCTCCGCGAGCCTTCTTATCGCCTCCGTTCCGGTCTTCACCGCGCTGCTCGCGACGGGTTTCCTCAACGAGAGGCTCGGGAAGTTGGGCTGGGTGGGAACGGCCGTCAGCTTTCTTGGGGTAGCCCTTATTTCTCTGGGCGAAGGAAGCGGACTTGGGCTCGACCCTGGAACGGTGCCGATCCTCGTCGCCGCGATCGGCGAGAGCCTCTTCTTCGTCTTTCAGAAGCCGTACCTCGAAAAATACGGCTCGCTCCGGTTCACTACATACTCGATCTGGGCCGGGACGCTCTTCATGCTCGTCTTCTTGCCTGGCCTGTCAGGTGAGATCCAGGCCGCCCCGCTTGGCGCGACCCTGAGCGTGGTCTACCTCGGCGTCTTCCCAACGGTTATCGCCTATATCGCGCTGGCCTACGCCTTCGCCCGGATGCCAGCATCGAACGCCGCAAGCTTCCTCTACCTCGTGCCCGTGCTCGCTTTCCTGGTGGCCTGGGTGTGGCTCGGCGAGGTGCCCACGGCGCTCTCCGTGATCGGGGGTGTGATCTCTCTATCCGGCGTCATCCTCGTTAATCGTAGCGGCCGTTAGCAATGCCGGGCGGTAAGATAACGCTACCAAGAGAGAAAGGTAGTTTTATGGAGACCAGGAAGCAGGCTCACCGCGTAAGCGCCGGGACCCGTATCGGACACGTACACCTGAAGGTCGCCGACATCGAGCGCGCGCTGCGCTTTTACCGGGACATACTGGGCTTCGAGGTAACGCAATGGTACGGTGACGACGCGATCTTCCTCTCAGCGGGCGGCTACCATCACCACATCGGTCTTAATACCTGGATGAGCCGGAATGCTTCGCCGGCCCCGCGCCACTCGGCCGGGCTCTTTCATCTCGCCATCCTGTACCCGGAGCGCCGGGATCTCGCCCAGGCTTTGCGCTGGCTGATCGACGCCGAGTACCCTCTGGACGGCGCCTCCGACCACGGCGTCTCCGAGGCCCTCTACCTGAGTGACCCCGACGGCAACGGCGTCGAACTTGCCTTCGACCGTCCCGAAGACGAGTGGCCGCGAACAGAAGACGGCGGGCTCGCAATGGTGACCCGTCCGCTCGATGTCGAGGGTTTGCTCGCGACGCTGGAAGAGTAGCGCTACGCGGCGTTCGTGGGTGGACGTAAAACGGATACGGATCGTAGAATATTCGTATGGGTCTAGAAAGCATCGGAAAGTTCTTGATAGGCGGCGCGATCGTGCTTCTCGTGCTCGGCGGGCTGTTCTTGCTACTTGGACGTTTCGGAGTGGATAGGTTGCCGGGCGATCTCGTCTTCAAGCGCGGCGGCCTCACGGTGTACTTTCCGATAGGGGTCATGATTCTGCTCTCCGTAGTCGGCACCATCGTCCTTAACGTCATATTCAGACGTTAGCCCTTGCGTACCTCAGAGCTCGACTACGAGCTTCCCGAATCTTTGATCGCCCAGAGACCCGCCGAACCGCGCGACTCCTCGTGCCTCATGGTCGTTGACGCCGGCAGAGGAGAGATCTCTCACCACGTCTTCCGCGAACTGCCGAATTTCCTGCGGCCTGGCGACGCCCTGGTTCTGAACGAGACGAAGGTGCTGCCGGCCCGGCTAAAGGCTATAAGGCCAGGCGGAGGATCTGTCGAGCTACTCTTCCTTAGAGACCTCGGTCTGGAGCGCGGCGGAGCCTGGGAAGTCCTGGCGCGTCCCAGCAAGCGTCTGAAGCCGGGCATGAAGCTCTCCGCGAACGGAGACGAGATAGAGGTCGTCAAGGGCCTCGGCGAGGGACACTGGATAGTCTCGGCCACCGACGCGCGCGGGATTCTGGAGAGGAGCGGAAGGATGCCGCTCCCGCCTTACATCCGGCCGACCCCCGAGGCCGAGGCCCGGTATCAGACCGTCTACGCGAGGAACGCGGGCTCCGCCGCCGCGCCGACAGCCGGGTTTCATTTCACGGAGGGTGTGCTGGAGGACTCCCGGCACGCGGGCGCCGAACTCGCGCGCGTCACGCTTCACGTCGGGACCGGCACTTTCGCTCCGGTCAGGACCGAGAAGCTGGAGGATCACCGGATGCACGCCGAACGCTACGCCGTTCCCGAGGCCGCGGCGCGGACCATCGAGGGTGCCGGACGAGTCGTTGCAGCGGGGACGACCGTCGCCCGGACGCTGGAAACCTGGGCCGCGGGCGGCGAGCGGGAAGGAGAGTCACGGCTGTTCGTATATCCCGGTTACGAGTGGCGGGCCGTGGATGTTTTGCTTACCAACTTCCATCTGCCGCGTTCGACGCTGTTGGCGATGGTGATGAGCTTCGCGGGCCGGGATCTCGTGCGGGAGGCGTACCATACGGCCGTCCGCGAGCGGTACCGTTTCTACTCCTTTGGAGACGCGATGCTTTTGCTGAACGGCGGGAGGAGCCCATAGGCGCGCCGGTCTACATAGAGATCGAGGCTCGCGATGGCGAGGCGCGGACCGGAACCCTGCATACGCCGCACGGCGCGGTCAAGACCCCGAGCTTCATGCCGGTCGGGACGAAGGGAACCGTCAAAGGCCTGACACCTGGGGACCTGCGGACGATGGGGACGGGGATCGTTCTCGGCAACACTTACCATCTATACCTGCGTCCGGGTGCTGAGTTGGTACGGGAGGCCGGCGGGTTGCACGGCTTTACCGGATGGAAAGGACCGATGCTCACGGACTCGGGTGGTTACCAGGTCTTTTCGCTGGCCGAGACCCGGAAGCTCTCCGAGGAAGGCGTGGAGTTCAGGTCCGTGTATGACGGGTCTGTCCATACGTTTACGCCCGAGTTGACAACCAAAGTTCAGGAGAACCTCGGCGCGGACATCGCGATGGTGCTGGATGAATGTCCGCCGGCAAACGCGGGCCGCGACTATCAGGCGGAGTCGTTACGAAGGACGGCACGCTGGGCGGAGCGGTGCAAGTCGGCGCATACGAGGGAGGATCAGGCGCTGTTCGGGATCGTTCAGGGCGGGTTGTTCGCGGACCTGCGCCGGGAGAGCCTGGAGCGGACGGTAGAGATCGGGTTTCCCGGCTACGCGGTCGGCGGACTCTCAGTCGGCGAACCGCGCGAGCAGATGCTCGAAACGCTCTCGCTCGTCGCGTCGGAACTTCCGGCGGAGAGGCCCCGGTACTTCATGGGAATCGGGGACCCGGTGGGGATTCTTCAGGTGATCTCTCTCGGAGTGGACATGTTCGACTGCGTGCTCCCGACCCGCATCGCCCGCCACGGCGCGGTACTCACCCCCGAAGGCCGGATCAATTTGAAGAACGCCCGCTACCGGAACGATTTCGGGCCGCTAGACTCTGAGTGCTGTTGCGAGACGTGTACGGGATATAGTCGGGCGTACCTCGCGCATCTCGTACACGAGAACGAGCTATTGGGGCATCGCTTGATCTCTTTGCACAACGTCCATTTCCTGTTGGCGCTTTGCCGGGCGGCCCGGAAGCGGATAAAGGATGGACGCTACGGGGCGTGGTCGCGGGCCTGGATCTCGCGCTACGAGGCCGGCTAACCGGCGCCTTTGAGCGCGCAAGCCGACGCTGATCTGAGCGGCGTATAAGCTACGATGTTGAAATGCTACAGATGAGCTAGAATTGAGCCCCATCGTATGAATAACCGGAGAAACAACCTTATCGTGCTCGGTCTCGTCGTGGTCCTTCTTGGCGTCGCCGCTTACTTCATCTTCATCCGGGAGCCGGTAACCCAGTCGACGCGTCTCGGGCTGGACCTCAAGGGCGGCGTCAGTGTTCAGTTAAAGGGCTACCAGACCGATGGCAGCAAGGTGACGCGGGAGGAGATGGATCAGGCGGTCCAGGTCATCCAGAAGCGCGTCAACAGCCTCGGCGTGACGGAGCCGGAGGTCCAGATTCAGGGCCAGGACGAGGTATCCGTCAACATCCCCGGCATAAAGAACTCCGACCGGGCCGTGCAGATCATCGGCCGCACCGCCCAACTCGGCTTCTATCAGGTGCTTGCCTCGGACCCCGCGCTCACCGAGCAGCAACGAACGGCCAAGAACTCGGAGCTCAAGAAGACCGAAGACGAGATACGCAAGAATCTGCAGGATGACGAAGCGTACAAGAAAGGCAAAACGAAGGTACTCTTCGAGGAGAATCCCGTTCCGCAGGGCGGCGGAAAGACTGTCACGGGATACGTGGTGAACAACAAGCCCGGCCTTACCGGCGCCGCCCTAAGTGACGCCAACCTGAATCGGGACGACGTGGGCAGGCTTCAGGTGGACATGAGCCTCACGGGCAAGGGATCGCAGGGCTTCGCGGATCTGTCCCAGAGGATCTCCCAGGACGCGCTGGCCTCTGGTCAGCCGGGAGCCGGCCAGCTCGCAATAGTTCTGGATAACGACGTGGTGAGCGCGCCGACGGTGGATCAACGTATAGACAGCCGCACGGTCACCATCTCCAACACCAGCACCCCGCAAGGCTTGCCCCAGGACGAGGCCAACGAGTTAGAGATCGTCCTGAAGACCGGCGCCCTGCCGGTGAACATGAAGATACTTTCGCAGACGACCATTGGGCCGACGCTTGGCACGGATTCCCTGAAGAGCGGGCTTCTCGCCGCGCTGATTGGGTTCGGGCTGGTGCTGGTCTTCCTGCTGATAATCTACCGGGCGCTTGGCGTAGTGGCGGACCTGGCGCTCCTGATCTACGCGTTCCTGTTGTGGGGGATCGTGACGGCGATACCGATTACGATGACTTTGCCGGGAATCGCCGGTATCGTGCTCTCGATAGGGGTAGCGGCGGACGCGAACATCGTTATTTTCGAGAGGATCAAGGAAGAGGTCCGGCGCGGCAAGTCGCCCCGCTCGGCCATCGCGGTCGGCTACCAGAAGGGCTTCCGCGCGATCCTGGACGGCAACATCACGACGCTCATCACCGCTTTTATCCTCTTCGCGCTCTCCAGCGGCTCGGTCCGCGGGTTCGCGGTACTGCTGTCGCTTGGCGTACTGCTGTCGATGTTTACGGCGATCGTGGTGACGCGGGCGCTTCTCGGCGTGTTGTCCGGGCGCGGCTTCCATCTGTCTCCGGGCATGATGGGCGTGTCGAAGAATAGCGTGACGACGGAACCGGCGAGGGTGCGGTAATGGCGATTGGGAAGGCATTCCAGCAGGTCGATTTCGTCGGCCGGTGGAGGATATGGTTCGCCCTATCCGGCGTTCTTCTTCTGGCCGGTATCATCGCGATAGCGCTCGGCAACCTGAACCTCGGCATAGACTTTGAGGGCGGGGCCAAGTTCACGGCGTCGAACCCCGGCAAGCAACTCAACGTGGGCGAGGTCCGGGCGGCGCTCCCCGCGAAGTTCCGCCAGGACTCCGTGGTGCAGCAAACCGGCAAGGGGTACGAGATCCGGACTCCCGTATTGAGCCAGAAGGAGAGCTCCCAGGTACGGGACTCTCTAGGAAAAGCCCTCGGGGCGGAGATGAGCGTCACCAACATCAGCCCGACGTTCGGGGGGCAGGTCAAGAACCAGGCGCTGCAAGCCGTGGCCGCGGCGTTGCTGATAATCGTCGTGTTTATCAGCATCAGGTTCGAGCTTGCCTTCGCCATGGCGGCGATGGTCGCGCTCGTCCACGACATCCTGATGACGATAGGTTTCTACGCCATATGGGGCCGGGAGGTAAACCTCGTCACGGTCGTCGCGGTGCTGACGATCCTCGGTTACTCGCTCTACGATACCATTATCATCTTCGACCGGATCCGGGAGAACGCGCCTTCCATCGGATACAACCGCCGTCGCTTTGACGAGATGATCAACAGTTCCATCCGGCAGGTCGTGACGCGCTCCATTTACACGTCCGTCTCGACCCTCATCCCGATTACCGCGCTACTGATCTTCGGAGAATCGACCCTGAGCGACTTCGCCTTCGCCCTGTTGGTCGGCATCATCGCCGGTACATACAGCTCCATCTTTATCGCGTCTCCCGTACTATCTCTTTACAAGGCGTGGCGTTCTGGAAAGGGCCGCCGCGCGCCGCAACGGGCCTGAGGCGTTGGCCGGAGACCCGCTAGTCGAAGCGGACACCTGAATGGACGCTCCGTCCGCGCAATTCTTTTACAAAGACCCCAACGCCCCGACACCGAACAGGCCGATCAGCGTTGGCGCCCTGGCCCTGATCGAACGCGACGGCGCCCTGTTGATGGAGCGCCGGAGCGATTGCGGGCGCTGGGGACTTCCCGGCGGAGCCGTGGAGACGAACGAAGCCCTAGAGCACGCCTTGCGCCGCGAAGTCCGGGAGGAGACGGGGCTTTTGGTCGAAGAACAGACACTCTTCTGCATCGGCGCGGACCCGTCCAGGATCGCCCGCTACCCCGACGGCAACACGGTTCGGATCATCTCGTTCGTTTTTCTGGTAAAGGTGGAGACTTTCGAGGGGCTGCGGCGCAGTGGGGAATCCCTGGACCTGCGCTTCTTCCACCGGGGCGAGCTGCCGGGACTGGACGTGATCGAGACCGCGCGGCCCATTAT
>JBBPZZ010000127.1:0-3585 GCA_038198445.1 Rubrobacterales bacterium | reverse complement strand
GCCTCCCGGAGCGCTTGCTCTATGACTTCGGTGCTCAGGTGAACCTCGCCCACGTTGGCCGAACTCGGAAAATCCAGGTGCAGGATGGCGTCCAGCGCGCCATCGTCGGAACGGTACAGCCGCGCTTCGTGGCAAACCGCCCCGAAACCCGCGTCGAGCACCGCCTGTTTCATCTGATCCACCAGGCTCCCGTACTCGCCGGTTACATCTACGAGCTCGCCGGGTTCCGGCCCCGCGACCTCGATGTGCGTCGTCACCCGTTTCACGCTCGGGTTCTGGGCCTTGATCTCCGCCCCCAGGCGCCGGGCAAGCTCGTGAGCCTCACCGAGCGTCAGGTCAGAGCCGACCTCCAGGTGCAGTGAGGCTTCGAGGCTGCCCTCCATCCGCTGCACCCGCTCGTGGTGCGTGTTAAGACCCATCTGTAAGGCGACGGCGTGGATAGACTCTACCGCCGTCTCCGTCTCACTCATCACCGGCTCGACGTGAACCACGCTCTCCGTGCCGGGGTCTATCTCCCGGACGGTCTCTTCCACCTTCTCTGTAATGCCGTGCGCCTCGGCGGCGCTTATGGTGCGCGGGATGGTAACCACGAGGTCCGCGAACTTCCGGGTCCCGGACTCCCTCAGCCGGACAGAGCGCGTCTCCAGAACGCCCGGCACGCTCTCCGCCCCGCGCGTTATCTTCTTCTGAAGCTCCACGGGCGCGAGGTCCAGGAGTATGTTTACGGAGCGCAGGGCGAGCTGTCCGCTCTTGCCGATGATGAACAGCCCGACAAGGAGCGCCGCCCAGGCGTCGGCCCGTTGCAGAAAGCCCCCGGAGTCCGTAAGTTTTCCATAGGCTACGAGCGAGAGGCCCAGGATGACGACGGCGGATGAGAGCATGTCCGCCCGGAAGTTCAGTGCGTCGGCTTCGAGGGCGCGGCTGTTGTGTTTCTTCGCCGCGCGGACAAGCATCCGGGAGCGCCAGAAGTCTATGACAATGCTCGCTCCCATGACGGCGAAGGCCCATATGGAGGTCTGTACCTCGACGTTGACAAAGAAGATCCTGTGTATGGCCTCGTAGAGGATCCAGGCCGCCGTACCCAGGAGCAGCACGCCCTGCACGACCGCCGAGAGGTTCTCGAACCGTCCGTGCCCGTAAGGGTGGTTCTCGTCCGCCGGACGGCCCGCAACCCGCACCGAGATGAACGTTATGACCGAGGCGACCGTGTCGAGCCCGGAGTGCGCGGCCTCCGCCAGGAGTCCCAGGCTTCCGGTGAACAGTCCCGCCGCGAGCTTCATGGCCGTGAGCGTCACCGCCGCCATAAGGGAGACAACCGTTACCCGGTTCTTCTCGCGCTGCGCGGAATTCTTTTCAGGCGACTCGACTTGCATATCGCAAATCTACCACAGGCGGCGGGAGCAGAAGGTCCGGCGAAATGGGCTAAAAAATGCCCAGGGCTTCGCTAAGGAGCCGGAGGGCGGTGAGGACCATGAAGATCGCGAATCCGACGCTTACAAGGTTTTCCGGCAGGGGGTCGCGCACCCGCACCCCGAGCCAGGCTCCGATCATCGACCCCACTATGAGCGGCGGCAGGCTCAACAGGTCTTTTGTCTCGCTGAAGCCGGTGGCGATGTAGCCCGCGGCCCCGACGACCCCGGTAGCCATGATAACCGCGAGGCTGGTCGAGACGGCCTGCTTGGTCCCTAGCCCCATCCCGAGCACCATAAGCGGCACCATTACGACCCCGCCGCCGACCCCTACGAGTCCCGCGAGGGTCCCGATAAAAACCCCCGCCACGAAGACCCAGATGAGCGGTATCCTCCTCGACTGATCGAACTCCGGGCGGCCGCGTGCCGTCGGGTAGGCAAGGAGCAGCAGGATGGTGGAGAAGGCTATCTCCACGACCGTGTCGGATGATACGCGGCTTATGGCGACCCCGATGAGCGAGGCCGGGGCGACCGCCAGAGAGAGGAGCGCGGCGACCCGCCAGTTCACGGGGTCTTCGCTTTTGGCGTTGCGTATGGTGCCGGTAATGGAGCTGAAGATGATAATGATCAAACTGGCCGCCACGGCTTCTTTTATCTGCCATCCGCCGGCGTACACCAGCCCCGGCACGAATACGATGCCGCCCCCGACCCCCACGAGCCCCGCGAGCAAACCTCCCACGATCCCGATGACGCCTAGAAACAGAAGCTGAAGAAGGTCCATCACGCTATTCTAGCGTAGAGCCGCCGGTCAGGCTTCAGGGGAGCTGGAAGAGCGCCAACGCAAAAACAGGTACACCGCTCCCGCGACCAGGGCCGCGGCGACCGCGTAGTCCAGGTAGTGGAGGTATGAGCCGATCTTCTCCCAATTCTCGGCGAGCACGTAGCCTAGATAGGTAAGAGCGGCGACCCACGGCACACATCCGAGCAGGGTGTAGAAAGTGAACTTTGCGAAGTTCATGCGGGAGATACCGGCGGGGAAGGAGATAAAAGTCCGAACCCCCGGCAGGCAGCGCGAAACAAAGACCGTGAGCTGTCCGTACTTGTCGAACCACTTCTCGGCGGTATTCAGGTGATGCTCCCGCACCCCGACGAAGCGTCCGTAGCGCAGCCAGATCTCCCGTCCGCCCCACAGCCCGATGAAGTAAGCGATCCACGATCCGACCAGGTTCCCCAAGACCCCGGCGGCAATCGCCCCGAAGAGGCTCATCTTGCCCTGAGAGACCAGGAAACCGGCGAACGGCGATATTGCCTCGGAAGGGATCAAAACTCCCATGCTCTCAAGCACCATCAAGCCGAAAACGGCGAAGAGTCCATAGTTCCCGATGGTGTGGGTGACGAAATCTATTAGCGGTTTCAGAATTGATTCGAGCACGGAGGGAAGCTACCACCTAATAGAGATGTTTTCCAGTAAGGGCCAGGAATCTGCAGCCGCTATCAGGGCTTTTCCTTGCGGAAAATGAAGTAGCGGAGAAGAAAGAAGCTCATGGTAGAGGCGGCCACCATCGAAACGATTTTGGCCGCGTTTCCTCCCGCGAACGGCGAGAGGTCCGTATAAGCGACGAGCCAGCGGGCCAGGAGCCAGAACAGAAGGCTCTGCCCGCCGCCACGTTCAGGGCAGCCTGGGCGGCGAACATGCTCAACTGCCGGGCATCGTGCCGGGCGTGATGCCGGAAGGTCCAGAGGGTGTTCCAGAGATAGCTGTTCGCGTTCGCCAGGACGAGCGCGACGGCATTGTAGAGGACGAGTTTACCGGGAGCGCGGGTGGGGTCGAGGAGAAGGATCAGGTTCAGCACCCCAATGTCCACCAGCGCGTTCGTGCCTCCGACGAGTGAGAACTGCGTGTAACGTATCGCCGTCCGCACGATTGACTCCGGCATGGGTTTGCCGGAGGGTAGTGGCTCAATCATGGTAGATGAGAGAGGTTGTAGCGGTGCAGAAAGAGCCGCAAGCAAATCTCGTGCATCCGATCCGATTTGGAAAATGAGAGACTCGTCCTGACGAAGCGAGAAAGCCGCTGCCTTAAAGTGTTGAACCACCTCTCTATATGCGCCGTCTCTCCACTCTCCTTACCTACGGCTTCATGTTGCTTTTCGGGTATGACTTCCTGATAAGCTTT
>JBBPZZ010000126.1:0-30880 GCA_038198445.1 Rubrobacterales bacterium | reverse complement strand
TCTCCGTTCGGCCTAGTGCTGCCGGACGATGTGATCGATAACGCCATACTCGACGCTCTCCTCCACCCCCATTATGTAGTCGCGGTCGGTGTCGCGCTCGATCTTCTCGTACTCCTGCCCGGTGTTCTCCGACAGGATCTGGTTGAGGCGCTGCTTAGTCATGATCAGCTCCTTGGCGTGGATCTCCACGTCCGAAGCTTGTCCCGCGAGCCCGCCGACGCTCGGCTGGTGCAACAGTATCCGCGTGTTCGGAAGCGCGTTCCTCTTCCCTTTGGCGCCCGCCGCGAGCAAGAACGCCCCCATCGAGGCCGCCATGCCAAGCGCCGTCGTCGAGATGTCCGGCTTTACGAACTGCATCGTGTCGTAGATCGCCAGTCCCGCCGAGACGCTGCCGCCCGGCGAGTTTATGTACAGGTTGATGTCCTGCTCCGGGTCTTCGCTCTCCAGGTGCAGTAGCTGCGCCATGATGGCGTTCGCCACCTGGTCGTCCACCGGCGTACCGAGGAAGATGATCCTGTCTTTCAGGAGCCGGGAGTAGATGTCCATCGCGCGTTCGCCGCGCGGGCTCTGCTCTATAACGTATGGGATTACGCCCTGCGGATCGTAGTAGCTCATTCTTTCTCTTCTCCTTCGCTAGTCTGCGCTTCGGCCCCAACCTCGACCACGGCCTCTTCTTCATGGTTCTCATCTTCGGATTCGGACTCTTCCTCCTCCGGCATCTCCACGGCCACGGCGTTCTCCACCAGCAAGTCGAGCGCCTTCTGGCGGGCTATCTCCTCCTGGAGCAGCGCATAGGTGCCGTTCTTCTTCATGGTCTCGGCGATCTCCTCCGGCGACCGTTCGGACTCCTCGGCGAGGTGGCCGATCTCGTGCATCACCGCGTCTTCGTCGGCCTCTATACCCTCGGCCACGGCGACCGCGTCCAGCACCAGCTCTTTCTTCACCGTGTCCTCGGCGTCGGGCCGAACACGCTCTTCCATGTCGTGATGGCTCGCCCCGGCGAACTGGTAATACTGCGCCGGCTCGATACCTTGCGCCCGGATGCTACGCTCGAAGCTCTCGACCATCTCGTGAGCCTTCTCGTGGACCATGACGCCCGGTATCTCCGCCTCGGACTTCTCGGATACGGCGTCCAGCACCCGTCCCCGAAACTCGCCCTCGACGCGCTGCTGGACCCCGGCCTCTAGCTGCTCCCGGACGGCGGCGCGGAACTCTTCGAGCGTCTCGAACTCGCTCGCCTCCTTGGCGAAGTCATCGTCCAGTGGCGGGAGATCGCGCTCCTTGATCTCCTTGAGATGCACGTTGAACAAGACCGCCTGTCTCTGAAGCGCCTCTTCCTGGTAATCCGCGGGGAACGTCACGCCAAACTGCTTGCGCTCTCCGGCGTTCATCCCGACGAGCTCCTTCTCGAAGTCCGGCAGAAGTTCGCCCCGGCCGATCTCCAGCATGTAATCCTCGGCGTCGCCGCCTTCGAGCGCGCCGCCGGTCATACGCTCGCCCTTGAAGTCTATGATGGTGAAGTCGCCCTCCTGGGCCGGACGGTCTTCGACCGCCGCGAGGGTGGCGAACTGCGCGCGCATCTCCTCGATCTGCTCCTCCACCTGCTCCTCGGCAACCTCGACCTCGCGCTTCGGCACTTCAAGTCCCTTGTACTCGCCTAAGGTCGCCTCCGGGCGCACGTCGACCGTGGCGGAGAACTTGAAGCCTTCCTGCTCGTCCAGAGGATCGTCGAAGTGGATCTCCGGCCGGTCTATGGGCCGCAGGTCGGTTTCTATGACGGCGTTGGAGTACCAGTTCGGGAGTTGCTCCTGGAGGGCCTCCATATAGATGTAGTCGCGTCCGAGGTGGTTCTCGATCACACGCCGCGGCGCCTTGCCCGGACGGAATCCCGGCACCCGCACCTGCTTTCCAAGCTCGCGGACCTTCGCCTCGACGCCCTTCTTGACGGCCTCGGGAGGAACTTCTACCTCCAGGCGGACCTTGTTATCCTCAAGCTTCGTAATGTTCGACGTCATACGCTCCAACTCTTCTCGACTACCAAATCCCGGCACGGGCAGTGCGAGAGGCGGGACTTGAACCCGCACGCCCGAAGGCACTAGATCCTAAATCTAGCGTGTCTACCATTCCACCACTCTCGCTTGCCTTGCTGATCCGTTTGAGTCCCACGGACGGAATTATAGCAGCCACCTGTTTCTCGCCCGCCTCCCAGACACCCTTTACGCTAAGGGCGCAAGCATATATCGCCGCTCTTGTCTAATCGCGAAACTGCCGCAGAATGCGCTCGTTCGCCATCTGGTCCGGCTCTAAGACCTCATCTCCGTTTGGCATGGTCTTCGGCGTACCCTTGAGTTGGGCCGATGTCATCGTCGCATGGCGGCCCTGCTTGATGAGGATTCGTCCGAGAGACATGCCATCCGAAAGTCCCATATCCGTCTGGACGTTCTTGTTTATGGTTGCGGCGATCTCCGGCATCTTCTTTACCGTGTTCCATTTCAGGGCCTGGCTCCGCAGGGCCGCGACCATCTGCTGCTGGCGTGCTATCCGCCCCAGGTCTCCATCGGGGGTGTCCCTGTACCGGGCATACATGAGCGCGCGGCGGCCGTTTAGATGCTTGACACCCTCGTTCATGTGCCAGGTGGACGGGAACTGGCCCTTGATGTCTACCTTGACACCGCCCATCGCGTTTATCACTGACTCGAACCCCTGGAAATCCACGATAGCGTAATGGTCTATCGGGATGCCCGTGTAGTTCTCCACGGCTGGAATGGTCTCGTCTATGCCGCCGAAAGAGTACGCGGCGTTGATCCTGTTCTCCTCTCCCGGCTTTATCTCCACCAGCAAGTCTCGCGGTATCGAAAGGAGCTTTACATCTCCGGTAGATGGATCCAACCGGACGAGCATCATCGTATCCGAACGTACTCCCGCCCCTTCTTCCCCGCTATCCGGCCGCCGGTCCACGCCAAGTACGAGCACGTTCACGGGCTCTCCAGAGGCTTTCTGGGATCCACCCTCACTCCGCAGATTCTGAAAGGAAGCCGGGGCTGCATTTAAACTCCGAGGGTCTTGACCGCCTCCGAATATCTGCGCCATTGACGGCAACCCGGCTTTGATCCCGAGGGCGGCTATCAGCACGGCGGCAATGAGGAGCACGGGCGAGATTAACAGCCATCTACGATGGCGGGCACGGCCGGCGTTTCGCGTATAGTTCTGGAAGTCCCTCACTTGCGGAAGTCTAATACCCCGGTACCGGCATAGCAACAGAAATCTCGCAACCTGCATCAGGTAACATCGCACGCGTTGGGCGAAACGGTGTTCTCTATCTGGCCCGGCGCCTCAGATTATCTTCTTGCGGTAAAGATACGCGAACATCCCGGTCCCCAGAATGAAGCATAGCGCCAGGATCCCGTAGAAGCCGTAACGCCACTCGGTCTCGGGCATGTGGGCGAAGTTCATCCCGTAGATGCCGGTTATAAAGGTGAGCGGCAGGAAGATGGTCGAGAGCGCGGTAAGCCTTTGGACGCTCTGGTTGATGCGGCGGGTCTGCTGGGTCGTGTAGATATCCAGAGATCCCGTAAGGTAGTCGCGCATCGTGTCGATCATGTCTATCACCCTGTACAGATGGTCCCGAACGTCGTCATAGTACATCCGGCTCTCCTCGGGTATGAGCCGTATAGTTGGCCTCATCAAGATGCTCACCACGTCCTTCGACGGCACGGCCAGCCGGCGCAGCGCGGTGATCTCATGCTTCAGGTGAAACAGATAGTCCAGGATGTCCTCGGGAGCATCCTCATCCTCACCAAGAAGTTCATCCTCGATACCATCCACCATCGCCGAGAGCCGGTTCATGATCGGCAAATACTCGTCCACCACCGCGTCGAAGACCGTATGCGCCACGTTAGCCGGAGAAGCGGAGACGAACTCGCTCCCCGACAGAAGCCGCTGCCTGACGCGCGAAAGCTCCCTCAGCGGACGATTGTGAATACAGACCACGTAGTTCGCCCCGATGTACATGTCCACCTCTACGGTCTGAACCCTGGGCTTCCGCGTCTTCTCCGAGAGATGAAAAGAGAAAAGCGCCACGAACAGGTAGTCGTCGTAGATGTCCACCTTCGGCAGGTGGCTCCGGGTAAAACAGTCCTCTATCGTCAGGTCGTCGAACCCGAAGACACCCCGCAGTAACTCCCCATAAGGCCCGCGCTGCCCGCCCTGCGTGGAATAAATATCGCACCACACCAGAGACCCTTCATCAGCCAGGTATCCAGGCAAGTCCTCCAGGCCAACATCGGCCCGAAGCCTTCCCGAGTCTTCCAGCACCAGAAGGTCCACACTCTCCGGTATATTTCGTGTGCGCTGAGATTCCATAACAGACCTATTCTACCGCTTCGATGCTTACCAAAAAATGAACCGTAGCGACGCTTCAAAACTCTAAAAACTACAGGCCCTCTCAAAAACGGAAAGTGCGAATAACGGGGTGACCGACGGGGCTCGAACCCGCGACCTTCGGGACCACAACCCGATGCTCTGCCAACTGAGCTACGATCACCACGCGCGAACAGATTCTACCAACAAATTAGCGCGCCCGGCAGGACTCGAACCTGCAACCTGCGGATTAGAAGTCCGCTGCTCTATCCAATTGAGCTACGGGCGCATGCCGCGCGGTCACGCTACGTGAGGCGGAGAGCGGGTGAGGGGAATCGAACCCCCATCATCAGCTTGGAAGGCTGGGGCTCTACCATTGAGCTACACCCGCGTGATCCTGGCCGTCGGGGCGAGAGGATTCGAACCTCCGACCCCCTGCTCCCAAAGCAGGTGCGCTACCAGGCTGCGCCACGCCCCGCCAAAACCAGCGGTTAGTATAACAAAGTCTGGGGAAACGTTAGATCTTTATGGCCTCGGCCGGTAAGGCAGCCTGTATCTCTTCGTCGAGGAACCGGCTTCCCAACGCGGCGAACTCCTCCGGGTCGGCGCTGCATATGAAGGTCGAGTTTCCAGTGTCCTCCGCGTCACGCGGACGGCGCAGGTAACCCCGGCGGGAGAGGATGCGGCCAGCCTCAAGGGCAGTCTGTCCCGCGGAGGAGATTAGACGCACCTCCGGCCCCATAATGCGGTTGATAGTCTCGGAGATTAGAGGGTAATGCGTGCAGCCGAGGATGACCGCGCCCACGCCGTGTCTCCGCAATGGCTCCAGATATTTGCCAGCGTGTTCCTCAAGCTCCGGTCCTTCGGTTATGCCGCGCTCTATGAGCGGGACGAACTCGGGGGCGGCCTGCGCGTAGACCTCGATACCCGCGTCCAGGTAGTGGATAGCCTTCTCGTAGGCCCGGCTTCGGACCGTTCCCTCCGTCGCCAGAATGCCCACGCGGCGGTTGCGGGCCTCGATAGCCGCGGCCCTGGCTCCCGGTTCGATCACCCCGATTATCGGGACCTCGAAGGTCCTTTGCACCGCTTTGATCGCCGCCGCCGTCGCCGTGTTGCAGGCGACCACCACGAGCTTCACGTCCAGGCTGATGAGGTAGCGGATGATCTCGAAGGTAAACCAGCGGACCTCCGCGAGATCCCGCACCCCGTAAGGCACCCTCGCGGTGTCGCCGAAATAGATCGTGTGCTCGTATGGGAGACGGTCCTTGATCTCGGCCAGCACCGTCAAACCGCCGACGCCCGAATCAAAGACCCCTATGGGCCGTGGATCACTCACGGAACATCATTATATCCGTTCCGCAAGCAGTTTATGCTGTACCCAAACCAACGGCATCCCGCGAAGCGAAGCCGCCCGACGAATCGAACGGCCAGAGAAGTGGAGGCGGCGGGAATCGAACCCGCGTCCGCGAGCGCGCCGTCCGTGAGATTCTACGAGCATAGCTCCCGGTTTAGCTTCGCCTGCCGTACCGGACCGGGGCGCCGATACGAGGCTAGCCCGTTGAGTGTCCCCCAAAGGCTCCGGGACCAGAACCGATGGGGTGAGCCCACTTGATGACACCGGTTGGCCGGGCCGTGGGCCGCCCGGACCGATGAGCTACTGTTTAATTAAGCAGCTAGAGCCATATCGTTATCGGCGTGTATCTTGGTTGCCGGCGTTTTACGAGTCTCCAGCAAACTCGGCTCGTCTCACTGGACGCTGACCACTCACGTCGAAGCCTGTGCGCCCCCATCTACAAGCAAGATTCTACCATTCTAGAGGAGATTTGAAAGTATGAGCGAAAGCGGCCGGCAAGTCTTTACTTCTTTCAGGACCAAGAGTTGCTGGCCTCTCGCGCAAGACGTTTCTCCAGCCGCTTCTCGTCCTCGGCCCGAGCGCGGACGGCTATCGGCGCGGCGAGATGGCGGCGAAGCGTCGCCTCGTCGAGGTCAGCCTCGAAGAAGTCTCTAAATATTTCGACAGCGGTGATCTTGTCGCCAGGATAGCCTTGAAGGGTCACCGAATCTCCAGATTGGACGTAGCCTTCCTGGATGACGCGGCAGTACAGCCCCGGACGTTCCGCCTCCCGAAACCGCTTGACGAATGACGGATCGCCCATCCGCATAGCCAGCGTCACGCACGGGATGCGAGGCGCAGTCACTTCCAGGATTACCGAACCTAAACGCAGACGATCGCCTATGCACACTCGGGCGCTCTCCAACTCCGTAATCGTCAGGTTCTCGCCGAAAGTGCCGGGCGGCAGTTCGCGCCCCAGGGCCTCCGACCACCATGCGTAGTCAGAGTTGCCATAGACATAGACGGCCTGGTCCACGCCACCATGATTCCTGGTATCGGAGATCTCATCATCCGCCATCCCGTTGGCTTTGACCTGAACCGACACGCTCACGGGGAGTTTATGGATGCCGGTCTTGCCCGATGCTTTGGCGTTTCGGATCGTTCGTTCCTGGCCGAGGTTCACGCTGAGTAGCCGCATCTCTATTCTTCCTGATCCAGGTACATACGCACTCTAACCGCGCAGGCTGTGTTTCATGGCGCGCTGCATCTCCCGGTCGGCGGTCTTTTTGGCGATGTCGCGGCGCTTGTCGTACTGTTTCTTGCGGCTGGCTACGGCGATCTCCAATTTGATATTGCCACGCCTGGAGTAGAGCTTGAGCGGGATGATAGTCTTGCCTTCGACCGCAATCTTTCCCGTGAGGCGGTCTATCTCCTTGCGATGCATGAGTAGCTTGCGGTCGCGAGTAGGGAGTTGCTCCCGCTGCCGCGCATTCTCGTAGGGTGAGATGTGGGCGCCGATCAGGTAGACCTCCCCGTCGCGCACCCTGGCGTAGCTCTCCTTCAGGTTCGCCCGGCCTTCGCGGATAGACTTCACCTCGGGTCCGGTCAGAGAGATACCAGCCTCGTAAGTCTCCTCTATGCTGAAGTCATGCCACGCTTTCTTGTTGCGCGCGAAGTCGCTCATAAGTGTTTCACCACCCTCAACTCGGCCCGCTTCATGAGCGGCAGAACGTCGATCAACTCCACCAGCACCCTGTCTCCTACCCGGTACGAAGCGCCGATGGCGTCGTTGGATAGTACCACGCCGCTGGGTTCGAGCTCCCACCACCCAGGTAGCTTGCTGACGTGTACGAGTCCCGTAGCCCCGGTCTCGAGCTCCACGAACAGTCCGAACGTCGTCGTGCTGACTACTGTACCTTCTAACACGTCTCCCACCCGGTCTTGCATCAGCCACATCAACGTGTAATCGTCGGCCGTCCGCTCGCAGATCGTACTCTTATACTCTCTCTCGGAGATGTGCGCGGCGATGTCGGAGACGTCCCGAGGTCCCTCATCCCCCAATAGAGCGCGATGTACGAGGACATCCGAGTAGCGACGGATCGGGGACGTGAAGTGGGTGTAGTGTTCCAGGGCAAGCCCGTAGTGTCCGGCGTTCGACGGCGCGTAATAGGCCCGCGGCAGAGAGCGCAGGATCAGGTAATTCACCACGTCGGATTTGGCCTGATGGGCGATGGTCCCCAGGTTCTCCGGCGTGGGCTCGGCCTGGACGCCTATAGCGGCGAGACGCTCACCCAATGTCTCCATCGCTTCCGTATCTGGCCTCTCGTGTACCCTGAAAACGCCGCCGCTCCGGTCGCGCAGCATCTTCGCAACCGTCTCGTTGGCGAGGACCATTAGCTCCTCGATCAAACCGCGCGCGGGAGTCGAGCGGCGGACTTTCGACGCCACCGGAACACCCTCTGCGTCCAACTCGTACTCCGGCTCCCGGCCGCCCAACTCCAGCTTGCCGCGCACGGCCGCATTCACCTTGAGCCTGCGCGAAAGCTCGTATGCCGCCGCCACCAGATCGGGCTGCTCTATCTCTCCCTCTCCCCGCAGGAAAGCGTCTACCCCATCATAGGTGAGCCGGGCGTCGCTGACGATGCGGCTGCGGAAGGCCCGCGACGAGCGCGCCTCGCCATCCACCCCGACTTCCATGAACACTGTAACCGCCGCCCGCTCCACGGCGGGTTTCAGGGAGCATACGTCGTCGGAGAGTCGGGCCGGCAACATGGGCGCGACCTTGCCCGGCAGGTAGACGGAGTTGCCCCGGTAGGCGGCTTGCTTATCCAGCGCGGTACCCGGCTCCACGTAGTGAGTTACGTCCGCAATGTGTACCCACAGACGGTAACCATCGTCCGTCTTCTCCATGGAGATCGCATCGTCGAAGTCTTTGGCGTCCGCGCCGTCGATGGTCACGGTGGGAAGTCTACGGAGGTCTTCGCGCTCCTCCGCGCCGTCGAAGGCCTTACCCGCCACGACTTCGGCCTCTTCCTCTACCTTTTTCGGGAACTCGCGGGAGGTTCCGACGGAGGCGAATAGAGCCTCGTATACGTTGCGCGGGTCTTTAGAAGAGCCCAGAACCTTCGTGACCTGGCCGCGCAGAGAACGGTTTTTCTCCATGACGCGGACGAGGACAATCTCCCCGGCCTCAGCGCCCTTGCGGAGCTTGCGGGCGACCAGAATGGGCCGCCGCTCCTCGATGAAGAGTGGGTCCGCGACGGAATACTTACCCCGCCGGACGAGTACGGCTGGAAGGATCACGCAGCGCCTCCAGTGTGAGACTCAATAAAGAGCACGGTTTGAGTCTATCATGGAGGAAGCAGAAAGCCGCCGGCGTTCCCGTATCTCAGACGCGCAGGAAACGCGTAACCGAGAGGAAGCTGCCGATCACCCCGATCACCACGCCGACGGCCACGAGCGCCGCCAGGATCAAGACCGTATCAATGCCGGAGTTGGTGATGGGCACGAACGGCAGGGCGTTGCGCGCCCAGTCCACGAATAGATAGTTGAGCCACACGACTGTCAGGGCGGCAAGCACCGCACCGAGTAGTCCCTGCATGAGCCCCTCGAATACGAATGGCGTCCGTACGAAACCGTCGGACGCGCCGACGAGCTTCATCACCTCGATCTCCTTGCGCCGGGCGAAGATCGAAAGCCGTATAGCGTTGGAAATGAGCAGGATGCTGGAGACCAGGAAGAGCGCCGTCGCCCCGTAGAGGCCCCATACCATGTACCCCGTAACCTCGTTCAGACGGTTGATCGTCTGCTGCGGATAGCTCAGGTTCTCGGCCGTGAAACCTTCTTTTTTCAGCTTCCCGGCTACCGCGTCGGCCGAAGTGGGGTCCTTTAGCTCGAGTTCAAGCGAAGCGGGCAGGACGTTGCTGCTCATGTCCTTATAAATCTCCGGCTGGTCCTTGAAGGTCTTCTTGAACTTCGAAAGCGCTTCGTCTTGTGAGACGAACTTGACGCTGGATACTTCAGGGTAGTTTTCGACGGACTTGCGGACACTGTCCATCTTGTCCTGCTTGGCGTCCTGCGAGAAAAAGGCCGTAACGCCGACATCGTCGCGCACCGAGCCGATCAGTCCCTCGACGTGCGCGCTGACCAGCAACCCCGCGCCCAGCACCAGGATGCAGATGAAGGTCGTGGTAACGGCGGTCACGCTCATCAGCAGGTTGAGGCGGATGTTCTTGAAAGCCTCGCGCAGGAAGAAACCGAAGTTAAACCTCATCCGCGTACGCCCCCTTGACTTTATCCCGGACGATACTGCCCTCTTCGAGGGCGACGACCCGCTTACGCATCACGTCGACCATCTCCTTGTCGTGGGTCGCCACGAGGACGGTCGTACCTATGCGGTTGATCCTGTGAAGTAGCTGCATGATGCCGACGCTCGTGTCCGGGTCGAGGTTCCCGGTCGGCTCGTCGGCGATCAGGATCGGCGGCTGGGAGACGAACGCCCTCGCAATGGAGACCCGCTGCTGCTCTCCGCCGGAGAGTTCGCCGGGGAACTTGCTCGTCTTCTCGGCAAGCCCGACCAGGTCGAGTATCTGCGGCACTTTCGTGCGGATGGCGCGCCGCTTCTGGCCCGTTACCTCCATCGCGTAGGCCACGTTCTCGGCGGCGGTCTTGTTCGGCAGCAGCTTGAAGTCCTGGAAGACGCAACCGATGTTACGCCGGTGGCGCGGAATGCGCCGTCTGGGTATGGACGAGAGCCGCGTGCCGTTCACGTAGATGGCCCCCGCCGAGGGCTCCATCTCCTTCAAGATCAAACGGATGATAGTGGATTTCCCGGAACCGCTGGCCCCGACCAGGAAGACGAACTCTCCGGGGTCCATTGAAAGATTCACCCGTTCGAGCGCGACGGTGTCCTTGCCGTAGACCTTCGTGACGTTGCTAAACTGGATCATTACCTCTCCAAATGGCGGTCCCGCCGGGAGCCTCGGCCCGAACAGGTAGTCGTGGTCTGTGCGCGAGGGATATGGTCTGAGGCTTAGTGGCGGAGCCTCCCCTCCCGAGACCCCGCCAGCCAGGGCAGACGATAGCATCAAGAACGACCGTTATCAACCGCCGGGGCCTCCGAGCGAGATGCGCTTCGCCTTGCCGGTCAGAATCATCCGATCTTTCTGTAATTCCACGCCCGTTATATGGGTGTCATACGGTAAACCGTCCAGAGGATACGTAAAATCCGTGCCGGCGAGCAGGGAGTCGGTGATCCCCTTCGGGACCGGCACCCCGAAGGCGCGGACGCTCCGGGGCTCGAACGTCATGGTGTTGTCCCGCGCCTTGAGGTCTCCCTCCACGGAAACGGGAACAGCGATCCCGATCAGCTCTACCTGCGATGAGACCCGAACGGTGTTTTTTTCGAGATCTACACCCTTCACCGGGAATTGCTTTATCCGGGACCGGGCAATGTCGGTTACGGACTTCTCCGAAAGCTCGACCCGCATATCGCCCGAGAGCGGCCCCTCGGACGTCAGGGCGCCGTTGGCGACGCTCCTTATGACGTTTACATCGAAGGGATCGAGGTCTATGGTTACCCGGCTTGGACGCACCCCGCCGCCAAGGTCAAACTCACCCATGTCGATCCGGCCCCGTGAGAACTTGCCGGCAAGTATCTTTGGTGGAGGCTGACTCTTCAGGTCAACCTGCGGCGTATCCGCGAGGCCGAGATCCTGCTGAATGCTTTGTCCGACTGTAGACGACAGCAGTGGCGGCAGGAACGTATAGGAACCTATCAGTGCGACGGCGCCGAGCAGGATCAAAACCACCAGGATTATGCGAATGGTCAAAGACACGTCGTCTACGGGCTACGAACGATTCTTGAGATAAGCGTAGATAAAAGCGTCGAGGTCGCCGTCGAGGACCTTGTCCACGTTGGCTGTTTCCTCTCCCGTGCGGTGATCCTTCACCAGCTTATAGGGATGGAGGACGTAGGAGCGTATCTGGGAGCCCCACTCGATGTCCGCCTTCTCTCCGCTCTGGGCGGCGATCTCTTTCTCGCGCTTCTCCCGTTCGAGTTCGAAGAGCCGCGCCCGGAGGACCCGCATCGCGACCTCCCTGTTCTGGTGCTGGCTCCGCTCGTTCTGGCACTGGGCCACGGTGCCAGTTGGGAGGTGCGTGATCCTGACCGCCGAGTCCGTCTTGTTGACGTGCTGGCCGCCCGCCCCCGAAGCCCGGTAGGTATCGACCTTCAGGTCCTTCTCATCGACCTCCACCTCGACCGCGTCGTCTATTACCGGGGCGACGGTAACGGAGGCGAAGCTCGTGTGCCTGCGGGCCCCGGCGTCGAACGGGCTGATTCTGACCAGCCGATGCACCCCCCGCTCCGCCGAGGTGAGTCCGAAGGCGTACTCACCGTCTATGTTGAAGGTGGCGCTTTTGATCCCGGCTTCCTCGCCCTCGGTGTATTCGATGACCTCCAGCGAAAACCTGCGTCTCTCCGCCCATCGCCGGTACATCCGGGCCAGCATCTCGGCCCAGTCCTGCGAGTCCACCCCGCCGGCCCCGGAGTTAATGGTAACTATGGCCCCGCCTTCGTCGTACTCGCCGGTGAAGAGCCGGGCGATCTCCTGCTCTTCCAATACGGACTCGACACGCCGAAGCTCCGATTCGACCTCGGAGATCAAGTCTCCGTCATCCTCGGCCAACTCCAGCAACTCACCGGAATCATCCAACCTTCCCCGGAGGTCTTCGAGAAGCCTGACCCGCCCTTCTACCCGCGAAAAGCGGGCGGAGACCTCTTTCGCCTCCTCGGGATCGTCCCAGAAGCCAGGCTTACTCATCTCCTCACCGAGTTTCGTGGACTGCGTCCGCAGGCCATCAACGCCGAAGAACGCCTCCAACTCCGCGAGGCGTTCTCCTAGCTCCGCTGTTTTCTCTCGTAGCTCAGCCACTAACCTGCCTGCGCCTGTGGTCCGCCCTCCGCGCCGTGGCACCTCTTGTACTTCTTGCCCGAGCCGCACGGGCAGGGGTCGTTTCGTCCAACCTTCTCCACCTTACGCGGACTCCTGGCCTCCGGGCTCGGCTCCTCGCCGCCTCCACTGTAGGATAGCTGCTGGACTTCCGCTTCCTCCTGCAACCTGACGTTCTCCACGCGGTAGATGTACGTGACGTAGTCTTCCTTGAGGCCCCGCTCCATCTCCTGGAAGATGTCGAAGCCCTCGCGCTTGTACTCGACCAGCGGGTCGCGCTGGGAGAGACCACGCCAGCCTATACCCTCGCGCAGGTAGTCCATCTCGTAGAGGTGCTCCCGCCAGCGGGAGTCGACCACGGAGAGGAGGACGCGCCGCTCGGCTTCCTCGAACGTGTTCACGTCGTCGGCGCGCATGTAGCCGCGTTTGTCCAGCTCCGCCATCCGCTCGTCCCACTCAGCCTTGCGCTCTTCGAGGCGTTCGCGGGCGTCTTGCAGGATCATCTCCCGCACCTCGCTGCTTGACAGGCTCTCGACGTCGAGGTTTTGGAATTCGATCTTGCTCGGGTAGAAGCGGTTTATCTCCGCCGAAAGCGTCTCCAGGTCCCAGTCCTCCGGATATGTATTGTCCGATACGTACTGGGCGATTACATCGGTCAGGACATCCTCAACGTACTCCATGGTATCTACCTTCTCACCCATGAGGATGTCGCGGCGGATGGCGTAGATCACCTCTCGCTGCTTGTTGAGCACGTCGTCGTATTCCAGGATGCGCTTCCGGATCTGGAAGTTCTGGCTCTCGACCTGCTCCTGCGCCCGGCGCACGGAGTTGGAGATCATACCGGCCTCGATCGGCACGTCCTCCTCCAGCCCGATGCGATTTATGACACCCTGCATCCGGTCCCCGCCGAAGAGCCGCAAGAGATCGTCCTCGAACGACAGGTAGAACCGCGACTCGCCCGAGTCTCCCTGACGCCCGGAACGTCCGCGGAGCTGGTTGTCTATCCGGCGCGACTCGTGACGCTCGGTGCCGAGCACGTAGAGTCCGCCAAGCTCCTCCACACCATCGCCGAGCTTGATGTCCGTACCACGCCCGGCCATGTTGGTCGCTATCGTGATGGCGCCCCTCTCGCCCGCCTCCGCAATGGTCTGCGCCTCCCGCTCGTGCTGCTTGGCGTTCAGGACGTTGTGCGGTATCCCGCGCCGCGTGAGCAACGTCGCCAGAAGCTCCGATACCTCTACCGAGACCGTGCCCACTAGCACCGGCTGGCCCTTCCGGTACCGCTCGACGAGGTCCTCGATCACGGCGTTGTACTTGGCCTTCTTGGTCTTGTAGACGAGGTCCTGTCGGTCGTCCCGGATCATGTCCTTGTGCGTCGGGATGGAGACGACCTCCATCGTGTAGATGTGCATGAACTCGTCGGCCTCGGTCGCGGCCGTACCGGTCATACCCGCCAGTTTCTCGTACTGGCGGAAGAAGTTCTGGATCGTCACCGTCGCGACGGTCTGGTTCTCCTCAAGTATCTTGACGCCCTCTTTGGCCTCTATAGCCTGATGCAGCCCCTCGGAGTAACGCCGCCCTTCCAGGACACGTCCTGTAAACTCGTCAACGATGAAGACCTGTCCGTCACGGACCAGGTACTCTACGTCCCGCTTGAAGAGCGTGTGCGCCCGCAGGGCCTGGTTGAGGTGGTTGACGAGGTTCGCGTTCACGTCGTCGTAGAGGTTCTCGACGCCCAGAGCCTTCTCGACCTTCTCTACGCCGCTCTCGGTCGGGGCGACCTGACGCTTCTTCTCGTCTACCTCGTAGTCTTCGCCGTCCTTCAGGCGCGGCATAATGGCGGCGAACCGGTAGTACGTGTCGGCGGCGCTCTCCGGCATCCCGCTAATAATAAGCGGGGTACGCGCCTCGTCTATGAGGATCGAGTCGACCTCGTCCACTATCGCGTACACGAGGTCTTTCTGGACGAGTTGGTCCGTCGCGGTTGCGATGTTGTCGCGCAGGTAGTCGAAGCCGAACTGGGCGTTGGTGCCGTAGGTGATGTCCGAGGAATAGGCGATCTTTCGCTCGTCGAAGTCCATGCCGTCCTGGACGAGGCCGACCGAGAGACTGAGGAAGCTGTAGATCTCCCCCATCCATCCCGCGTCGCGGCGGACCAGATAGTCGTTGACGGTCACGACGTGTACACCTTCGCCCGTAAGCGCGTTGAGGTAGACCGGCATGGTGGCGGCGAGCGTCTTACCTTCACCGGTCTTCATCTCGGCGATCTTACCCTCGTGCAGCGCGATGCCGCCCATGACCTGCACGTCGAACGGCCGCATGCCCAGGGTACGTTTCGATGTTTCCCGGACGACCGCGAATGCTTCGGGCAACAGGTCTTCCAGGGTCTCCCCGTTTGCGAGACGCTCGCGGAACTCCTCCGTCTTGGCGCTGAGCGCCTCGTCGGAGAGCTTCTCTATCTCCGGTTCGAGGGCGTTCACCGTCTCGACACGGCTTTGCAGGGCCTTTACCTTCCGGCCTTCGCCCATCCTCAGTATCTTAGTCAGCAGATTCGCCAAAGTTCGTTACCTCACTCGAGTTAGCCCATTCCTGCTAGGTTTTCGGTCTACCGGGCGGGCTCTATCAGACCGTAATTTCCATCACGACGCCGGTATACCACATTTATGTCGCCGGTATCGGCACTGGTGAACA
Organism: Rubrobacterales bacterium; assembly: GCA_038198445.1. Lineage (GTDB taxonomy): Bacteria > Actinomycetota > Rubrobacteria > Rubrobacterales > Rubrobacteraceae > JACDDK01. The sequence continues at coordinate 15,544 of JBBPZZ010000126.1, read as the reverse complement.
CGTAAAACGTATGGTCCAGGAGGTCCATCTGAAGGGCCGCCTCTTCGGCGCTCATGGGCTTCATCTGGAACTGCTTGCTCCTCACTATCCTGGCTTCCATATCCGCTTCTTCCTCGGGCGCGACGATCTCCGGTTCCGGCGCGTGGTTCTTGAGCTGGCCCTGCCAGCGGGAGATCTGGCGCCCCCGGTAACGCCGCACTTGACGCTCTAGTTTGTCGCTCATCCGGTCTATGGAGGCGTACATATCGGGCGAGGCTTCACGCGCCTTCAGGACGCTCCCGTTGATGAACAGCGTCGTCTCGGCCACCTCGGGTTCGGAGATCGAGCGGTTGCGCTCGTGAATCAACTCCACCTCCGCCCGCGAGGCGCTGCGCTTGTCGTCGAAGAACTTGGAGAGCTTCTCTACCTTTTCGTGGGCGTATCGCTCCAGGGCCTCCGTCACCGATATGTTGCGCCCCGTGACCATTATCTCCATGCGGCCTCCCTTCGGTCGACAGTTTTTAGCTTCTTAGCCTTTTAGTTTCCCTGATTCGCACCGTCTTCCTGCCCGCCGGCGGGCTGGTTTGCTTGACTCAACACGTCCTGCACAAACTCATGGCATGAACTTCCCTGGCCCCGGCCCGCGTGAGGACTTCGGCGCACTCACTCATCGTCGCGCCCGTCGTGAACACGTCGTCTATTAACAAGACATTGCCCGAGACCCGTCCGCGTGCCCGGAAAGCGTCCCGGACATTCTCCCGCCGTCCAGTTCTGGAAAGTTCCACCTGATCCCTGGTCTTCCGCACGACTTCTAGTGTATCCGAAACACTTGCGTTTAGCCTTTTGGCTATACTGGCTGCCATTATCTCCGACTGGTTGAACCCGCGTCTCCGAAGCCGGGCGCGATGCAGCGGAACCGGGACTACCGTGTCGAAACTGCCGGGGCCCTGGAGAACTTCTAGCATGAGTGGCGTCATCAGCCGGTCCACGACCCTGGTATAACCCTGGTACTTGAGTGTGTGGACGATCTCTTTCCCGACACCTTCGTATCGCAGCGGAGCACGGGCGCTCTCGAAGCCGAAGTCCACGTTCTTGCAATCTTCGCAGACGAAGGTCTCAAAGGCCGTGGGCATCCCGCATCGGCGGCACACGGGTCTACCTATGCGAGGCAGTGCCTCGAAGCATTCGCGGCAGAGCAGATCGTTCGCCCGACGCTCGCACCCGACGCAACGCTGAGGGTAGAAAAGGTCGGCGAGAGCGTCGAGGTACGGTTTGTACACGTAGAGGTTCCCTCCAGTAGACCGTCAGCTAAAGCTCATGCTGCGCGGCGGCAGTACGACACCGGGGTTGATGCGGACGCCCTGGTCCAGCAAGTTGCCCTCTCCCACCACGGCGCCGGCGCCGAGGACCGAGAGTCCGCGAACTATGGCGTCCCGGCCGACCCGCGCGCCAGGACCCAGGATAGAACCGCGCACCACCGCTCCGGCCTCGACTGCGGCGCCATCGAGCAGAATGCTTCCCTCGACGACCGCGCCGTATCCTATGCGGCAGCCCCGTCCTAGGGAAGAGCGTCCGCCGATAGTCGCCATGTCCCCGATCTCACACCCCGACGCAACGGAGACTGGCGGCAGAAGCTTCACGTTCTTGCCCACGCGAGCAGAGGAATGCACGTCTAAATACTCGAAGCCTTCTCGGGCGCCCACCGCGCCGGATAGCACGTCGTGGGAGGCGGCGAGGTAGCTGCGCGGGGTTCCGATATCCTTCCAGTAGGAACTTGATACGCGCGCGTGGAGTTGTCCCTTGAGTTGAAGTTCGGGGAAGACCTCTCGCTCTATGGAAACTTCCCGGCCCGCCGGGATCATATCCAATACCTCGGGCTCCAGCACGTAGACGCCAGCGTTAATCAGGTTGGTGGTGACTTCGTCGTAGGCTGGTTTCTCGATAAAACGGCGAACCAGCATCTCGTGATCCACCTCGACCAGCCCGTAGGCGGTCGGGTCCTCGACGCTCGTCAGCGTGATGGTAGCCAGCGCACCCGTCTCCTGATGCCGCTCTACCGCGGCGCTGAGATCCATCCCCGTAAGCACATCCCCGTTCACCACGACCAGCGGCCCGCCGTCCAGGTACTTCTCCGCGTTCTTGATGCCGCCCGCCGTTCCGAGAGCCCAGTCCTCTACCGCGTAGTCTATGGAGAATCCGTCGAGGTCCTCCCTTCCAGCGAAGTATTCCTGTATGGGGTCGGGCAGATATCCCAGAGAAAGAACAGCGCCCTCGATCCCGCCGGAGCGCAGGAAGTCGACCATGTATCCCATGAACGGCTGGTTCCGCAAAGGCACGAGCGCCTTCGGGATGTCATAAGTAATGGGCCGCAACCGGGTACCGCGACCGCCAACAAGAATTACCGCACGCATATAACTATTAGCTTACAACAGAACCAGCGGTCAAGCCAACACACGATTTCGCAGGATTGCGGGCCGCCTTATTGAAGCAACGCGCCTCCGGCGACGGCCGAGAGCGGAACGACGATCAGGAAGAAGAGGGTGGTCGCCACCGCCAGCACGTATACCGAGAACTTGACGCCCCCGGTCCTTCCAGGTTCGAGCGCGGCGTCCCTGGTCGGCTCCTCGAAGAACATGTTGCGGATGATGCCGAAGTAATAAGGTACCGAGAGCGCGGTGTTGATTACCAACGCGCCAACCACGATGTAGACGAGGATGGATCCAGCCTGAACGCCGGCAAGGATGACCCACAGCTTTCCGAAGAAGCCGCTGAAGGGCGGGAGCCCCACGAGCGCCGCCATGAAGATCAGGGTGGATACCGCGAGAGCCGGCCGGGTCTTGAACAGACCATTAAAGCTCTTGCTGTCCTCGCCGACGAGGTCTATGGTCAGGAAAGCGCCCATGTTCATCACCGCGTAAGCCGCCGCGTAGATAAGTACCGCCTGCACCGCCGTACCAACCGCCGGCCCCTGCAACGCCGCGAACGCGGCCAGAATATATCCTGAGTGGGCCACGGAGCTGTAAGCCAGCATCCGGCGCACGTTGCGTTGCCGGAGCGCGAAGAGGTTGCCGACGAACATCGTTACTATCGCCAGGAACGCCATCACCACCGTCCACGTCGGCGCGGCCTGGGGCATACCTTCGAGCAGTATCCGCAACAGCACCGCGAACGTCGCGGCTTTCGGGGCGACGGAGAGATATGCCGCCGCGCTCGTCGGGGCGCCCTGGTAGGCGTCCGGCGTCCAGAAGTGAAACGGCGCCGCCGAGAGCTTGAAAGCGAATCCGCTGAGGAGCAGCACAAGTCCGAGCAGGGCCACGGGGGTGAGTTTCCCGGTAAAGGTCTGGGCCACGTCCGCGAGAGCCGCGGAGCCGGAGACGCCGTAGATGAGGACGATTCCGTAAAGCAGCACCGATGAGGCGATAACACCCGTCAGCAGGTACTTCATGGCGCCCTCCGCGCTCTCGCGGCGGTTGCGGTCGAAGGCGACCATCGCGTAGGAGGGTATCGTGGCGAGTTCCAGCGCCAGGAATATGCCGAACAGGTCGCGCATGGAGACCAGCAGCATCGCGCCCACCGCGACGGACAGGATCAGCGTCATGTATTCGGGAGCGTCGCCCGTGCCGCCCGACCAGCAGGCCGCCGCCAGAACCGCGAAGAACGCCGAGCCGGAGATGATCAGCTTGAAGTACAACGAGAAGTTGTCCACCACGAACCCGCCGCCGAAGAAGCTCCCAGAGAACCCGGTAGCCATCAGGATGACCGCGCTGCCGAAGATCGCCAGGGCGCCGAGCGCCGCGAGGCCCGCGACGAGCCCCACGGCCCGCGGCGTGAAGACGCCTACCATGAGAACCAAGATAAGGAAGACGGTCGAGATCAACTCGGGCAACAACCCGAGGAACATGTCACCGGTAAACGTCACTAGTTACCTCCGATCACGGCCAGGATCGCCTCAACCGCCGGCCGTTGAACCCCGATCAGCAGGCTCGGGAAGATGCCCAGCAGCACCAGCAGAAACGCCAACGGAACCACCGCCGCCATCTCGATGGGTCCGGCGTCGGTTATCTCTTCATACGCGGGCTGTTTTATCGGGCCGAAGATGGTCCGTGACAGCATGTACAACAAATACATCGCCGAGAGTACGATCCCTATCGCCGCCAGCACGCCCTGCACCGGGAAGGCCGTGTAGCCGCCCATGATGCTCATGAACTCCGAGACGAAGACCGCGAGGCCCGGCAACCCCATGGCGGTCAGAGCGCCTAGAGCCAGAAGACCACCGGCCCACGGCATCCGCGCCGCGAGCCCGCCGAGGTCGGAGATCCGGCGCGTCCCCGTCCGCGAAGCGATAACGCCCACCAGGATGAACAGCAGCGCCGAGTAAAGACCGTGCGTCACCTGCTGCATGACCGCGCCGTTGATGCCGACCGCGTTCCCCGATGACACGCCTAGTAGGATGAAGCCAAGCGTCCCGATAGAGGAGTAGGCCACGAGCGCTTTCAGATCCGGCTGCATGAAGGCGACGAAGGCCCCGTATACAATATTGACGACGCCAAAGGCGGCGAGCCAGGGCAAAAACGGATGTACGCCCTGGGGGAGTAGGGGAATGGCTATCTTTATCAATCCATAAGTCCCGAGCTTCGGCAGAATTCCCGAGAGCACCACGTTCGTCGAGGTCGGGCTGGAGACGTACACATCCAGGAGCCAGCTATGGAGCGGCACCGCAGGAACCTTAACGAGAAGGCCGAACAGGATGGGCGCGGCGATGGCGATCTGGGCGGTCCTGCTGAGCCCGCCGCCCGCGCTGAGCGCTTCAATCGAGAAAGTCTTGGCGAGGATGCCGAATGCCAGGAACCCGGCGAGCATCACGGTCGAGCCGAGGAAAGTGTAGATGAAGAACTTGATCGCCGCCTGAACCCGGTTCTGGTCGCCCCACATCCCGACCATCAGGTACATCGGTATCAGCGTAAGCTCGAAGAAGACGTAGAACAGGATGAGGTCCTGTGCCGCGAACACCCCAAGCATCCCGACCTCCGCGATAAACAGGATGGCGAAGTATTGCTTCAAGTTTTCCCGCACGTCCCACGAGGCGACCACGGCGATGAGCGTCAGCAGCGCCGTCAGCAAGAACATCCCGAAGCCGAGTCCGTCGAGCCCGACCCGGTACCCAATGTTGAGCGATGAGATCCAGGTGAAGTCCTGCGTGAGCGGCGCGGCGCCGAGGTCGTTGCCGAAGGCGAAGTAGATATATAGTGTCAGGAGAAGTGGAACGGCGGCCCCGCCCACGGCGGCCAAACGTACCGTACGCTCGTCGCCCGGAATGAACGAAACCATGAGGGCGGCCAGCAGGGGCAAAAAGATTATGAACGTCGTTATCACAGGCGCGCTCCTACCGCTACGGTGACTATGGTTATCAAGGCGATCAGACCAATCACCAGAGCCGTGTACTGCGCCCCCACAATCACCCCGATGACCAGCACGCTAACGAGGATGAACAGCACGTAGTTCTGCGTCCTTCCGGTCTGGAGCCGCTGCAGGAGACCTCCCGTACCAAGAGCCCCACGTCCGATGCCGCCGACTAGTCCTCCTAGTGTCCGCCGGTCGAAGCCGCCGACCGCCCGCCCGAGCGCCTTCGCGCCCCGCACGAACGTCGCTCCGTAGAGCGCGTCGAAGTACCAACCTTTGTCCAAAAAAGTGTGCAGGCCGCTGAACCTGTTCGCCAGCGCGGCCGCCTGCTCGGGCCGCCGCGCGTAGAGGGCGTAGGCAAGCCCTATCCCCGCCAGCGCGAACGCAATTGACAGCAGGGCGAGCGCGACGCTGAAGTCGTGCGGCGCCAACCCGAGCGTCTTACCGGCGAAGTCGCTCGGCTTTACGAACTCGGCGAAGTAGTCTTTGGTCGGTAGTCCGGCGAAGTTGTCCGGGATGCCGATCCAACCGCTGACCACCGATAGGACGGCGAGTATGAGCATCGGGCCGGTCATTATCCCCGGCGACTCGACCGCCTCACGCGCCGCCTCCGTGCGCGGCTCGCCGGTGAAGGCGAAGAAGATCGCCCGAAAGATGTAGAACGCCGTCAGAAACACCGTCAACAGCGCCATTACGAACAGCACGTACTGGCCCTCGTCGAAGGCAGAGGCGACGATGGCGTCCTTACTCCAGAACCCGGAGAACGGGAATATGCCCGATAGCGAGAGTCCCGCCACGACCATCGCCCAGAACGTTACGGGCATCCTGCGCCGCAGGCCGCCCATCTCGACCATGTTGTAGGAGTTCATCGCGTAGATGATGCTGCCGGCGCACAGGAACAGGAGCGCCTTGAAGAACGCGTGGTTGTAGAGGTGGAAGATGCCGGCCGAGTAGGAGCCGAGCCCAAGGCCGAGCATCATGTACCCGAGCTGCGAGACGGTGGAGTAGGCGATCACACGCTTTATATCCTTCTTGACCAGCGCCATAGTCGCCGCCATGAGCGCCGTGAAGCCGCCGATGTAGGCCACGGTCAGCATCGCGGTGTCGCTCTGCACGAAGATATCGTAAGTGCGCGCGACCAAATACACCCCCGCCGCGACCATGGTGGCGGCGTGGATCAGGGCGGAGACCGGCGTCGGACCTTCCATCGCGTCCGGGAGCCACACGTGAAGAGGGAACTGCGCGCTCTTGCCGATAGCCCCGATGAAGACCAGGATTATCGCCGTCGTCAGGAGCGAGCCGCTTATGAACCCTGCCTGGGCCGCCTGGGCGATGCCATCGAAGGCCGTCGTTCCCGTCGCCCGCCAGAATATGATGATCCCGATGAACAGCGCCGCGTCGCCTACCCTCGTGACGATAAATGCTTTCATGGCGGCGGCGGTCGCCGAGGGCTTCTCGAACCAGTGCCCGACCAGCAGGTACGAACACAGGCCGACCAACTCCCAGAAGACGTACAACTCAAGGAAGTTCGAGGCCAATACCAGCCCGAGCATCGAGGCGGTGAAGAGGTTCAAGACAGCGTAGTACCAGGCGAAGCGTTTGTCGCCCTCCATGAACGCCCCGGAGTAGAGCTGGACCATGAGGCTCACTACGCACACGACGACCAGCATCATCGCAGCGAGGCCGTCTATAAGGACGCCCATCGAGAACGAGCCGCCGTTTCCGAGGTCGATCCAGTTCGCCGAGAACTCTATTGGACCTCCGCCGCCGATCAAGCCCGCCACGGAGAGCAATGCGAATACGGAGAAGACCAGTGAGATGGTCACCGCCAGGATGGCGACGTACTGCGCGCCCTCCTTCAGGTAGCGTCCGAAGAGCGCCAGCACGAAAAAGACCAGAGCCGGAAGCCCCGGAATAGCCGCGATAATAAGCTGTTGGCCGACACTTTGCATTTACACGGCCACCTTTCTAGCCCTTCATTGAGTTGATCTCGTCCACATTCACCGTCCGGCGCGAGCGGTAGACCGCGAGCACTATCGCAAGCCCTACCGCCACCTCCGCGGCGGCGATGGCGAGGACCAGAACCGCGTAGTCCGCCCCCACTCCTCCAGCCTTCGGCAGGTAATCCGCGAAAGCCACCAGCGTAAGGTTGACGGCGTTGATCATCAGTTCGACGCACATGAAGACAACGACCGCGTTGCGCCGGATCACCGCTCCCCACGCTCCGATGGCGAACATGATCGCTCCGACCACCAGATACCCTTCGAGCGGCAACGCCGCGTTCAGAACGTCCAGGACCTGCTGAACCTGCGAGGGCATTACTCCCTCACTCCCCGGTCGGGGCCGCTGCCCACCCTGCGGCGGCTAATGACGATGGCGGCGATCACCGCCACCAGCAGCAACACCGAAGCCACCTCGAAAAGCAGCGCAAAGATCTGCGTCCCGGAGGCGACGCCAAGCAAAGCCCTCCCGAAAGCGGGGACGCTCTTCAAGCCGTTGCCCGGATGCGTGCTGTCCCAATTCTGGATGGACAGAACGTAGGACAGGAAAGCTCCCACCCCCAGGGCGACGAAGAACCCGGCCCAGAGTTGCCGGTTGATGATCGTGCGGAACCGGCGCACCTGCGGCTTCTGGGTGAACATGATGCCGAACAGGATCACCACCGTAACCGCGCCCACGTAGATCAAGACCTGAAACGCCGCCAGCGCCGGGGCGTTGAGCATCACGAAGAACCCCGCGACCCCAAGGAAAGAGCTGGACATGAACAGGGCCGAGTGAACCACGCTACGGCTGATTACCACTCCCAGCGCCGAGACCAGAGTCATCCCGGCCAGGAAGGCGAACGCGACGATCAAGCCGCCTCGTCTCCGGTCCGAGGGCGCTCTACGGTCTTGGGAGCTTGCTTCCCCGTGGGCTTTTTCTTCTTCTTGACGGTTGGTTTGGGGTCGACGGTAGGGTCGACAGGCCGCTCGCCGAACTGCCGGGCGAGCTCCAGGCGATTGTAGGCCTGCGCCTCGAACTCCTCGGTGTGGTAGATGCAGTTGACCGGGCAGACCTCGACGCACAGCGAGCAGTACATGCAACGAGAGTCGTCGATGACGAACCCTATGGCGTAGGGCTTCGCCTTGCCCGAGCCGTCGGCGTCGCGTTTGGTCTGCTCTATTGATATGCAGTGGTCCGGGCAGATCCTCATGCACTGAAGGCACGCGATGCAGCGGTCCATGTCCACGGTCAGCATTCCCCGGCTGCGTTCGGGGAGGTCGCGCTTGTACTCGGGGTACATGCGCGTGATCTTCTTCTTGAAGAGGTGACTTAGGGTTATGCCCATCCCCTTCAGTACACCCTGTCCTACCTGCGGCATCTAAACAGCCCTCCTAAAAGATCAACATCGCGCCGGCTGTAACGAACAGCCAGACGAGACATAGCGGGACGAGTATCTTCCATCCGAAGTCCATTAGCTGGTCCATCCTCAGACGCGGCACGCTCCACCTTATCCACTGGAACGTGAACATGATGAGCGACGTCTTTAGACCGAACCAGAGCCAGTTGAAGTGTCCGAGGTCGAGGAAACTAAACGGCGGCTGCCAGCCTCCGAGGAAGAGCGTCGCGGTGATCGCCGACATCAGGCCCATCGAGGCGAACTCGGCGGCCTGGATCAGCGCCCACGTCATACCCGAGTACTCGACCATGAATCCGCCGACGATCTCGCTCTCGCCCTCCGGCAGGTCGAACGGTACCCGCTTTACCTCCGCAATCCCCGCGATGTAGAACACCAGGAACATCGGGAGCTGCGGCAGGAAGTGCCAGTGCCAGAACCCTCCCGCCTGGTTGTTCACCACGTCAACCAGCGAGAGGCTCCCCGTCAGCATCACGACCCCGAGCAAACTGAGGATAAGCGGCACTTCGTAGGAGATCATCTGCGCCGCGCCCCGCAAGGCGCCGAGCAGCGAGAACGTCGAACGGCTCCCGTATCCGGCCATGACGACGCCAAGCGCGCCGATGGAGGTTATCGCCACGAAGAACAGGATCGCGACGTTCAGGTCCGCGACCACCGCCCCCGGAGCGAACGGAACGACGAGCCACACGGCCGCCGCAGGGATGAACATGGCTATCGGAGCGGCCAGGAATACCCATATGTCCGAACGGGCCGGAGAGACATTCTCCTTCGTAAAGAGCTTGAACACGTCCGCCAACGGCTGCAGGAGACCGCGCGGTCCAACGCGGTTCGGCCCGTACCGTAGCTGTATGTAACCCGCGACTTTCCGCTCAGCCATCGTCAAAACGGCGGCCAGGTTCAACACGAGGAAGAGGACCGCCCCGAAGGAGATGAGGAAGCGCAGTGGCTCCATGTCCAGGTATTGGAGGACCGCGCTCACTACTTGTCCCACCCGCCGCTAACCGGGTCGATGAGACCCATGATCGGCATGATGTCCGGCAGGTAGTGGCCCGGCACGACCTCCTGCAAGAGCTGCATGTTGCAGAAGCTCGGGTCGCGGTAATGGACCCGGTACGGCGTGTCCGAACCGTCGGAGACGACGTGTACCGCGTACTCGCCGCGCGGGCTCTCGACCCGTCCGAAACCTTCACCTTCAGCGGGCCGGATGCGGCGGCCCATGTCTCCCATGACCTCACCCTCCGGCATCTTCTCCAGGCACTGCTTGATGAGCCTGATGCTCTGCAGGCACTCAGCTATGCGAATCCTGTACGAAGCCTCCACGTCGCCAGCCGTGTCGGTAATGACGTCGAACTCGAGCTCCGGGTAGACGCTGTACGGGAAGTCGCGCCGGATGTCGAAGTCCACGCCCGTACAGCGGAGCGGCGGGCCGGTAAGGCCCATCTCGACGGCCTGCTCCTGGGTCATCTTGCCGACGCCCCGGGTGCGGGATATAAAGATCTCATTCCCGGCGATCAGGTCCACGAAGTCCCTCTGGAAGTTGGCCTCCAGGCTCTCGATGTAGTCCCATATCTTCTGAGGTATGTCTTCCGGCAGGTCGGCCTTGACGCCCCCGAGACGGATGTAGTGGAACATCATCCGCGCTCCGGTAACGGCCTCGAAGATAGTCTGTATCCGCTCCCGCTCGCGGAAGGAGTACAGAATTGGCGTGAACGCCCCGAGCTCCAGCATCAGGAACCCGATGGATGGGATGTGGCTCGCAAGCCGCATTAGCTCGCACATCAGGACCCGGATGTACTCAGCCCTCGGCGGTATCTCGACGCCAAGCAGGTCCTCGACGGCCAGGCAGTAGCCGTGCTCGTTGAACATGTTGGCGAAGTAGTCGAGCCGGTCGGTTAGCGGGATGACCGCCGGATACATGCGGTTCTCGGCGATCTTCTCCTGACAGCGGTGCAGGTAGCCCATCACAGGGTCGCACCGCACCACGGTCTCGCCGTCAAGCTCCAGGATGAGCCGCAAGAGCCCGTGCATCGCCGGGTGCTGCGGCCCCATGTTCATGTCTATGGTCTCTAAGCCAAACTCGTCGCGCACGTCCGGGTTGACGAGACGGCCGCTCGCCGGCTGCGTCAGGGCGCTCTCTTCGGCGCGGCGTTCTTCGCTCAACATATCTTTACCTCAACCCCTCGAAGGTGCGGCGGGTACTGATCTCAAAGCTCTTCAATAGCGGATGGTGGTCGAAGTGGTCCTGCCACATGTACGTCCGCCGCAGGTCTGGATGCCCCGCAAACGCGACCCCGAACATGTCGTAAGCCTCCCGCTCATGCCAGTTAGCCGTCGGGTAGATGCTGGTAACCGTTGGTATGACGGGCTCCGTCCCCTCTATGACCGTCTTCACCCGCACCCGCGCTCCCCGGAAATCCATCAACTCGTAGGTTAACTCGAAGGAGCCCTCGCGGTCGACGACCGTGATGAATGAGAGGTGCAGGATGCCGAGCGTCTCTCGCGCCGTGGCGAGCACCGCCGGCACGGCGCCGGGCTTCGTCACGACCCGGACCACGTTGCCCTCCACGGCCGACTCTTCGAGGCCATGCCGGTTATTGAAGCCGTCCAGGTAGCCCTGGAGGCGGGACTGGAGATCCCCCTCGGGCAGCGTCACCGCCACTCTAGGCGTCCTCTTTTTTCTCGTCGGATTCCGCCGCCTTGCCGTTGGCCGAACCGGCCTCGGCGGCTTTGCGGGCTTTCTCTTCTTCCTTGAGCTTCTTCTTGGTCTCCGGAGGGATCCAACCGACGTCCGTCATGGACTTCGGCGGCATTCCCTTGCGCTCGAAGACGTAGGTGCGCCGCAGGGGCTTTATGCCCGTGAATCGGGGCGCCTTGCCCTCACTGATCTCCGTGTACTCCCGCTCGGGCAGGTACTCCATGACGTTGCCCTCGTCGTCCACGAGCGCCGGACGGGGCCTCTCGTAACCGACCTGCTGATCCCGCTCTATCTTCTTCTGAAGCGTCATGATGCCGAAGATGAGCGCCTCCGGCCGCGGCGGACAACCCGGCACGTACACGTCGACCGGAATGACGCGGTCCGCGCCCATGAGCACGGAATAGCCGTCGAGGAACGGCCCCCCGGAAATAGCGCACGCCCCCATCGCTATTACCCACTTTGGTTCGGGCATCTGTTCGTAGAGGCGTGTCATGCGTTCGGCCATCTTGGTCGAGACGGTGCCGGAGACGATCATTACGTCCGCCTGACGCGGCGACGCGGTAAAAAAACCGGCCCCGAAGCGGTCGAGGTCGTTATGAGCCATGCCGGTGGACATCATCTCGATGGCGCAGCACGCGAGCCCGAACTGCAACGGCCAGAGCGAGTTCTTGCGGGCCCAGTTGAAGAGCTTGTCCGTGCTCGTGGTCACTATGTTCGGCTCGTTGAACTGCTGCATTACACCCATTCAAGGGCTCCCTTCTTCCAGGCATAGATGAGTCCCACGGCCAGAATGACGACGAAGATGACCATTTCGACAAAGCCGTAGACGCCGAGGCTCTTGTAGATAACCGCCCACGGATAGAGGAACGCGGCCTCCACGTCGAAGATCAAGAACAACAGGGCGAATACGTAGTAGCGGACCGGGAACGGACGCCACGGATCGGTTACAGTCGACTCTCCGGTCTCGTATATCTCACCCTTCGTCCGGGAACGCCGGCTCGGCGAGATCAACCGCGCCAGAACAAGCACGGTCGCAACGAAACCAGATACGAAAATCAGGAAAAGCCCGACGTACAAGTAAAGCGCGCCGTATGACATATCCTGCTGAAGCAGACCGAGCGTCAAATCGAATCTCCCTTCCCGGATTACACCCGAAATATACTCGTGTTCAGAAAAACTTTCAAGGCGCTACTAAGAGTAGCAAAGAGCGTTTATCTGCAAGCCACCGCCGACCTCGCCGCTGCAGTGGTTATCGCGCTACTGCACCGGACACGGGTGTATCTTATCGACATTGGTTTGTTAGACTAACCTGCGTCAGGGAATTCTCAGAACCGGGACTCGCGGTGGAAGTTGGTACCGGCGGTAAACGGGGATGTACAGAGGAGGAGCGGTAATGGCTTACGTCATAACCGAAGCGTGTATCGGCACGAAGAACACGGCCTGCGTAACGGCATGTCCGGTCGACTGCATTTACGACGCTGACGATCACTTCATCATCAACCCGGCGGAGTGCATAGACTGCTCCATGTGCATGCCAGAGTGCCCGGTCGAGGCCATCTACCCCGGAGACGAGGTCCCCGAAGATATGCAGCGCTACGCAACAAAGGCCGCCGAGTTCGATTATTCGGAGATCGCGCCGGGTGTCGAGATCAACTAGCCGGACAACTCCTTAGGAGCGATGGATCATGGCCGAGATAAAGAAGCGTAACCTCGAAGAGGTAAAGGCTCTGAGCGTCGAGGAGGCCGTGGAGATCATGCGCCAGGCCGGCATAGTCGGCGCGGGCGGCGGCGGCTTCCCGACGTACTTCAAGTATAAGTCCCCCCAGCCACACCTGATTGTGAACGCCACCGAGAGTGAGCCCGGCTACTGGGGAGACAAGCTGCTGCACAAAGAACACCTCGGTGAGTTCCTCCAGGTCTTCGAGGCCATGAAGACGATTTTCGGGTTCGAGCAAGTCTCCCTGAGCGTCCACGAGAAGGACCGTGAGTGGTTCGCCGACTACGCCGAGCACTCAGGCGATGGCGTCTTCGATGTGCGCTACGTACCCAACACGTATGCCCTGGGCGAGGAGAAAACCCTCATCAAGCACTCGACCGACACCAGGGTCCCCCGGTTCGTTGACACCCCCGACGGCATGAGGCGTCCGGGGATGCCGCTGGACGTGGGTAAGATCGTCAACAACTCGGAGACCCTGTTTAACATCTACAGAGCGCTCTTTCTCGGCAAGCCCCTCACCACGAAGTTCTTCACCGTCTACGGCGAGGAGGTGGACATAAAGGTCTACGAGGCGCCGGTAGGAGCCTCGGTAAGCGAGATCCTGGGCATAGCGGGGCTGGACGTCGAGAACTCAAGCCACCTCTCGGTTACAGATGGCGGGCCTTACCTGCACGACATGGCGATCGAGACGATCGGATCGGGCGACGCCTACGTACGCCGTATGACCAACTCCCTCTTCCTGCTCCCCAAAGGCAGGCAGGGCAAGGAGTACGCCGACATAAAGACAGAGCCTCCCAAAGAAGGCATAGTCTCTCTGGTCGGCAAGGTCTCGGGTGTAAGCCTGCCTCTGGGCGGTGGTCTTCTGAAACCGGCGACGCCGCTCGTATCCGAGGGCGACGAGGTTGAGTACGAGCAGAAGATAGGAGAGCCCGTAGACGAGGGCTTCTCAGTCGGCGTCTGGGCGAGCCTGGAAGGCGAGATCTCATCCACAGAGAACGGCATCGTCGCCATTGCCGGCGGCGCTATATCCCAGGAAGAGGCCGAAGCCGAAGCCGAGCCGAGCATGGCGAGCGGCGAGCCGCCTCGGGGAGAAGCCGAACCTTTTCAGGAAACCGAATCGAGCAGGTGAGGCGTACAAGAGGTCGTAACGGGAAAGTCCGCTAAGCGCTCTTCCCGTTGCGTCCGAGGATTTGAACGAACTGGACGAGCATCTGCCGGTAGGTTTCGAGCGACTCGGTTACGACGTACTCCCTCGGCCCGTGGTGTCCACCGCCGATGGGTCCAAACTCGACGCCGGGGACTCCGGCCCGCTGGAAATAGACTATGTCGGAGGCGCCGTGGCGTCCCACCCCGACGGGGTTGCCGTGGAAGTGACGGGCGGCGACCTCGCCAAGAGCTTTCACGTATGGGTTCCTTCGGGAGACATAGGTTGGTTCGCGGGAGAACAGAACTTCGACCTCGGCGGGGAGGTCTATGGATTGGATCTGACGCGTTATCTCCTTCGGGTCCTGGTTCGGGAGGTAGCGGATATCCAGGTCGTAGGCGCAGCGGTCCGGGACGCGGTTTATGACGTCGCCCCCGATGATACGCGCCAGGTTGATGCTCGGATACGGGAAAAGTTCACTGCGCTCGTTGGCGAAGGGTAGCTCCGCGACGTGACGGTAATGTTCGTAGGCCATCAGCGCGGCGTTCTTGCCGAGCCAGGGACGCGAACCGTGGGCGCTCTTTCCGAGAAGCGTGATGCGGAGGTCCAACACACCCTTCGCCTGCGTCCCGATGTGGAAGTCCGTGGGCTCGCCCGTTATGAGGAAGTCTCCCACGTGGCCGTTACCGATCAGGACTTCCGCGCCCGTCGGCCCACCGTATTCATGCTCCTCGTCCGGGACGATGAGAAGCTCGACCGCGCACTCGCATCCCGCCTCCTGGAGATCCAAGACAGCATACATCATCGCAGCAAGCGCGCCCTTCATATCGTAGACGCCGCGCCCGTAGAGTTCACCATCCTCCTCCTGAGGCTCGAACTGCCACTCCTCCCCAGGCACCACGTCGACATGCCCGTGCAGCAAAATCTTCGGGCTACCAGAACCGACCTTCACCACGAGCGAAGTCAACTCCCCGCGCTGCCCGGCTCCCTGGTATCGAACAGGCTCCAACCCCCGCGCCTCGAACCAGCCGTTGATGAAGTCTATCGCCGATTGCGAAACACCCGGCGTGTACGATTTGTAGCGCACGAGACGCCGGGTCAACGCGTAAACTTCGATACCCTTCGTCGTTACCGCCAGCGCGAGCCTCCGTCTCGTTATCGAGGACCGTCGCGTCATCGGCCCAATGTATACAAGGCGCTATTCTATATTAG
>JBBPZZ010000125.1:0-2442 GCA_038198445.1 Rubrobacterales bacterium | reverse complement strand
GTCCTTGCACAAAAAGCGCTGCTTTGAGTTGGAGGTCATCCCGTTTCGGACGATATTTTCGCTTTTGCAATGCCGGCATGTAATCTGAAGCGTAACCATGATAGTGAGTGTAGCGCGTCTCTCTCCATTGAACCATTACCGCGGCCGGGAAACGGTACGGCTCTGCGAGGAGGCGGGCGGCGAGGCCCTGTTCGTCCACACGAACGTGGCGGAGTTCGAGCAGGTCGAGGCGGCGGTGGACCGGGCGGTCGAAGAGTACGGCACGCTCGACGTTATGTTCAACAACGCCGGCACGGGGCACTTCGCGCCGCTCCTGGAGCACGACCCGAAGGACTACGATCGGGTTGTTAAAGTCAACCAGTACGGCGTCTACTACGGTATCCTCGCCGCCGGGCGCAAGATGGCCGGGCTCGGGACGCGCGGGGTGATCGTGAACACCGCCTCCGTCTTCGCGTTCCTCGGCTCTCCCGGCGTCATCGGCTACCACGCCTCGAAGGGGGCTGTGAAGATGATGACCCAGGCCGCGGCGCTGGAGCTTGCGCCGCACGGAATCCGCGTAATAGCCGTGGCGCCCGGCACGGTGGACACGCCGATCATCCAGGGTTACAAGGACCTGGGGATGGAGGAGCGTCTCTCCCGCGTCCAGATGCGCGGCAAGATGCTGCGGCCCGAGCAGATCGCCAACGCCGTCGCCCTGCTCGTCACCGATGAGGCCGACGCGATTAACGGCTCCGTGGTGATGACCGACGATGGCTACGCCAGTTTCAAGTAGGACGGTACAATAGGATAGTGAACAAGGACACCCTGGATTTCCACGAGCTGGTCGAGCGGGCGCTAGAAGACCTGCCGCCGGAGCTTGAGGCGATGCTGGAGAACGTCGCTATTATGGTGGATGATTGGCCGGACTATTCGACGCCGCTGGTCCGGGAGTCTCCGGAGGAGACTCTATATGGGCTGTATGAAGGTGTGCCGCTAACGCGGCGGGGTTCGGGATATTCCGGGGCTTTGCCGGATAGGATCACTATCTTCAAAGGTCCGTTGGAGCGGGACTTTCCGCCGGAAGAACTTGAGGAACAGGTACGGGTAACGGTGGTGCATGAGATCGCCCACCACTTCGGGTTCGAGGAGGAGCGGCTGGAGGAGTTGGGTTGGGGATAGAAAACGATAAAGCAGGCTCCGTCAGCATTGAACAGCGCGTGGACGCTCCGGCGAAGAACGTGGCCGCGTACATAGGGGACTTTCGAAACGCGAAAGAGTGGATGGTAGGCGTGGAGAGCGTGGAGAGATTAGAGGATGACGTCTTCCGGCTAAGGCTAGAGAGCCCTATAGGCAAGATCGAACCGGAGGCGAAGATCGTGGAGCACAATCCGGAGAGCATTCGTTGGCTCTACACTTCGACAATCGAGGGCGGCGGCAGGGTCGCGGTCAGGCCGGACGAGAACGGCGGCAGCATCGTGACCTACACGGGGGATTTCCGGCTAAAGGGACGATTGCTCGGGAGGATCGCCAAAGCCGCTGGCATGGAGAAGTTCGCCCGCATGAACGGCGAGCGCTCCCTCTCGCGGCTAAGGCACCTGATGGAAGCGAGGCGCTACTAATGATCGGTCTGCCCGAGATAGCCATCTTGCTGTTCGTGATATTTCTCCTACTGGGTCCGAAGCGTATAACCAACATCTTCCAGTCGCTCGGACGCGGGGTACAGGACTTCACGAACGAGCTCGGAAAAGACAAGAAAGATAAGATGATCGGCGGCGAGGAAGACCCGGAAGACGAGCCTTCCAAACGCCATCCGGGCTCCGGGTAACCGCTACAGCCCGAGCAGCACTCTACCCCCCGGCCCGACGCGCGCGTTGGGCGGGTCGCGGTCCACCCCGGAGAGGTCTTCGCCCGCGCTCTTGAGATAGATGCGCGGCTCCTGTACTTCCAGTCCGGGGTTTGCGGCGTAGGTCTGCCAGGTTATTCCCTGCCAGGTAAAGCTAAGGATGACCGCCGGCTCCTCGGAGCCGCTGTCGAGGGAGACGTGTACCTCCGGCTGGCCCAGGGTGCGGGAGAGGGAGTTCATGGACTGGCGATGCTCGGAGTCGTTGAAGAGGTCTATCCCAGCGCGCAGACGGTTCGCCGGCTCGGCGAGACGGCGGCGAAGCTCGTACTCGTCCTCCAACTCCGCCCGAAGATCCTCTATAGTGGCGCGCAGACCGGCGGCCTCGTCCTCGCGCTCCTCCAGGTCGCGCTCCAGACCCTCGACCCGCCGGAGGGCGTCTTCGAGCGCCTGGTCTTTGCGGGTTACGAGGTCCGAGGCCTCCCGTCCAAAAGCTTCCGTCTCCTCCGCGCGTAGTTCCAGAACGTGGTTGAGCCGCGCTATCTCGCCGTCCTTCCGGTCCAACTCCCGCTCCAGACGCTCTATCTGACGCTCCTGGCCCTCCCGGCGGCGGCGGCGTTGAC
>JBBPZZ010000124.1:0-3025 GCA_038198445.1 Rubrobacterales bacterium | reverse complement strand
CCTGCTCCCAATCCTCATCCGGGGACGCACACCACCCCGCATCATTCAGGCGCTCATACGCCCGGAGGTGGCACGGATACGGGCGAGGCGCGTCGCGGAGAAGTTTCGCATGGCGGGTGAATTGCCTCCAGGCGCGGGCGCTGCCGATCGCCTCGATGCGGTCGAGCGCGTGCTGCGCGGCGGCCCGCCGGGCATCCTGTCCGGTGTTCTCCCGGCCTTCGGAACGGGCCTTATCTCCAGCGCCCTCGCGGGCAAACTCCTGGGAAACCTGGCAACCGAAGACGAACGGCGAGTGGTGCTACGAGCGTTGCCACACAACCCGACGACGGAGATGGACCTGGCGCTCTGGAAGCTCGCCGAAGAGATGCGCGCCGACCCGGACACCGCGCGGGTGGTCCGCGAAACCCCGCCGGAGGAGGCGTCGCGACGCTACCGTGACGGTGCGCTGCCTCCGAGGCTACAGGCAGGCCTTGCAAACTTCCTGCGCGTCTACGGGCATCGTGGGGTGGCGGAGATCGACCTCGGGCTGCCGCGCTGGTCCGAAGATCCCACACACATCCTCGGCGTGCTGGCGAACTACCTCCGTCTGGAGGACCAGGAACGTGCCCCGGACGTCCAGTTCCGCCGGTCAGCGCGCGAGGCCGAGGAGATGCTGGCCGAGCTCACCCGCCGCGCGACCCGCAAGGGCCGTCTGCGCGGGAAGACGGTCGGCTTCTTACTCCGGCGGACCCGCGAGCTGGCGGGGCTGCGGGAGATGCCCAAGTTCTGCTTTATCCTGCTCTTCGCCCGTGCCAGGGAGCTGCTGTGGCCGGTCGGGGAAGAGTTGGCGAAGAATGGACGACTGGAGAATGCCAGAGACATCTTCTTCGTCACCCTGCCCGAGGCGCGGGCGGCCGTGGACGGTGAAGACTTTCGTCCCGTCGTCCGCGAACGGCGCGCCGCTTACGAGCAGGAGATGCGGCGGCGGCACATACCGCGAGTCCTGCTCTCCGACGGCACCGAGCCGGACGTGGAGACGCACGACACGCCCGCGGCTGAGGGAGACCTCAGCGGGACTCCGGCCTCCGGGGGTATGGTAAGCGCCCCGGCGCGTGTCATCTTCGATCCCGGCAGCGCCAGCCTGGAGCCCGGAGAGATCCTGGTCGCGCCCTCGACGGACCCCGGCTGGACTCCCCTCTTTCTCACGGCCGGCGGCCTGGTTATGGAGATGGGCGGGCCGATGTCCCACGGAGCCATCGTCGCCCGCGAGTATGGCATCCCGGCCGTCGTCGGCGTACCGGACGCCACCGAACTCATCACTACGGGACAGGTGATTACGGTTGATGGGTCCCTCGGGAAGATCTCGACAGGGCCGCAAAGCGAATCGTGAGCCGTACCGAAGTCAGGCCGCATATACCGTTCCAGAACAACCTACGGTTCCGTGGTTAGAAATGACTACCGGCCGATGGCAAAAGCTCCGAGCCAGATGAGGCCGGGAGACTTCACTACCGCGCCGTAGAGGAATCGCTTCCGCTTCGCCGGGGCTCGGTTGTGTGAACGCTTTTATTTGCGGTGGGGTACGGTAAAAGGTACATTACACGGGCGTGGAGCAATACTTCGCGCACCACCAGTCGGCGGATACTCAATTCGGCGTCCTACAGGCTAGGAGAGCGGGTTATATGTACAAAGAGATCTACGTCCCAGTAGACAACTCAGACTACTCGAATCAGGCGTGCGTCATCGGAGTGGATGTCGCGCGGCAGTTCGGGGGCCGGGTCGCGGGTTGTCACGCCTACGCGGCCAAGATGCACGACGTGCGTTTCCGGCAGATGGAGAGCGGGCTCCCGGAGGAGTTCCGCGACGAAGACGAGATGAAGCGGCAGCGCAAGATCCACGACCAGTTGATAACTAAAGGGCTGGAGATCATCACCGACTCCTACATAGACGTCCTGGAGCCCCTCTGCGAGAAGTACGACGTAGAACTGGTCCGCCGCTCGCTCGAAGGCAAGAACTTCAAGGTCATCGTCGAGGACGTGAACGAGAACGACTTCGACCTGGTCGTCGTCGGCGCGATGGGCATGGCCGCCGTCAAAGATACGGTGCTCGGTACGGTAACGGAGCGGGTCGTGCGGCGGCTCACGAAGGCGGACACCCTGATCGTCAAGGACCTGGACCGCTCTCCCTTCGAGCACATAGTCGTCGCCGTTGACGGCTCGGCCAAGTCGCTCGGCGGCCTGAAGCGGGCGATAGAGCTGGCGCGGGAGTTCGGCGGGACCGTAGAGGCGATCTCCGTCTTCGACCCGTACTTCCACTACGCGATGTTCCACTCTATTGCGGGTGTGCTCTCCAGCAAGGCTCAGAAGGTGTTCCGGTTCAAGGAGCAGGAGAAGCTGCACGAGGAGATCATTGACTCCGGCCTCGCCAAGATCTACACGGCCCACCTGGAGATCGCCAAGAAGATCGCCGCCGACGAAGGCGTGGAACTCAAGACGACGCTCCTCGCGGGCAAGCCGTTCGAGCAGACCATGAAGTACGTGAACGAGGTCAACCCGACGATGGTCGTGATGGGCCGCATCGGCTATCACTCCGACGACGAGATGGACATCGGCGGCAACACCGAGAACATGATGCGCTACCTGAACACGAACGTCCTTATAACCAACTTCGAGTACCAGGCCCCGGACATCCTCACCGCCGAGGAGCACATGACCTGGACGAAGGAGTCTTTGGAGCGGCTCGACCGCATACCGGGCTTCGTGGTCGGGATGGCTACGGGTGCGATCATCCGCTACGCCATCGAGCGTGGATACACGGTCATCACCACCGGCGTCATCGACGAGGTAATAAAGAACATCCTCCCCCCCGGCGCGATGGAGTCCATGCGCGCCATCGGAGACCAGATACGCGAGGCCGAAGCGATGGGCGAAGAGAAGCCGATCGACAGCCTCTTCAAGGACTTCGACGAGCGCAGCGCCGACAAGGCGAAAGCAAATGGCAACGGCACAAACGGTTCCGCCAACGGCACGTCCAACGGCAATGGCAACGG
>JBBPZZ010000123.1:0-44467 GCA_038198445.1 Rubrobacterales bacterium | reverse complement strand
GCCGTGGGTGATGCTTTGGCGCTACTGGAAGGCGTTCTCCGACAAGCCCCCACCACCAGAGCTAAGAGTGCTGCTTGAGCGCGTGTTTTCGGGGAGAGGGCTCTATCTCTATGCCCGCTAACAACAAACTACCGCTAGGGTACGAGCCCGGCGAGGCATTCAGTTTCCAGGCAAAAAAAAGAGCGCCGCCGGGTTTCGGCGACGCTCTCTGTGGTGCTTGGTCGTTGGTCCTATGCGGCGCTGTGGGAGAGGAAGCGACCGTACTCGCCGGTCCGGATCATCTGCTCCGCCTCGCGCTGGAGCTGACGGACCCGCTCGCGGGAGACGCCCATCTCGTCACTTAGCTGGGCCAGGGTGAAGGGCTCCTGGTTGTCCAGGCCGTAGCGCCGGATCAGGACGTGCCGCTGACGATCGGGAAGCTGACCTACCGCCGCCCCGAGTCCCTCGGTCTCCATACCCCGCACGACCGCGCCAACCGTATCGGAGGCACGCTCGTCTTCCACGAGCTCACCGAGTTCCGAGGCGCCCTCATCCGAGCCCAGGGGCTGGTTGAGGCTGGTCGCGTCTGGCATGGCGCTCTTCACGTCGCGCACCTCGTCAGCCGTCCATCCGAGGCGCTCGGCGACTTCCTCGTCGGTGGGACCGCGCTCCTGCTCGGCGGACAGCTCGTTGTAGGCGCGGGCCATCTTCCGGATCTTCTCGCCCATGTGAACGGGAACCCGGATGGTGCGGCCCTTGTCCGCCATCGCCCGCTGCACGGCCTGACGGATCCACCACGTCGCATACGTCGAGAAACGCCAGCCTCTCTCGGGGTCGAACTTTTCGACCGCCCGCATGAGACCGATGTTGCCCTCCTGTATGAGGTCCTCGAAAGGCAGACCCATGCCCCGGTATTTCTTCGCCACCGACACGACGAGACGAAGGTTTTTCTCGATCAGACGCTGCCGGGCGTGCTTGTCACCGGCCTTCGCCCGCCGGGAGAGATCCACCTCTTCCTTGTGCGTGAGCAGATTCCCCTTGTCGATCCGGGCGAAATAACCCGGTATGAGATCCGGGGTCTCGGGCTCGCGCACCGGACGCCGCGTGTCTATCACTGTGTCCCTGTTCTCCATACTAACCTCCGTTTGGATATGATCTGTACTTCCAGACGACCGCAAGCCATCTTTATATCCGCAGCTTCCCTCCAAGTACCGTGCTTCGCCGAGACCCAGTGTCCTACTCGGACCCTTGCGGCTAGATAAAGCTAGGCTCTAGACTTTGTTGCCTGTCTATAGCGTTGCGGCCAACAAGGAAGTATACACTGTAGAACAAGTTTGTCAAGAGCAGGACAGAATTTCCTTAGAACAGGCAGTTTAGCCCTGGTCTATCCCGTTTTCAGGCGCACAGTACCGGCTCTTTCGCCGCGGACCTCGATCTGGATGGAACCCTCGCCGCGCACGACCCAGCTCACGCGCCGGGCATACCTGGATGGGAGGCCCTGGAAGAAAGCTGGATCCTTCCAGGAGTTCCCTTCGAGCGCCGAGCGTCCGGCCAGGTGACCGAGGTCCATCTCGGTTTCTCCCGAGACGAGGCTCGCGCCCTCTGACAACCTTATCTCCGCCTTCACGGACTTGACTAGCTTCTTGTCCGATGCTACCTGGGTCACGTTCGTCGGCAGGTAGCCTGTGTTTTCCACGGTAAGTTCCAGACGCCTGAGCCCCGGAGAGAGGTCCTCCGTCTCCAGACGGGCTTCGAGGCGTGGGGCGGTCGAGGCGTGAGAGAGGGCGAAGCTGGTCAGCTTCTCGCACTCGGCTTCGAGGAACTTCGGGGGTGGATTCTGGGCGGTGAATTTCGTCTTCCAGCCTCCTATCTCTACCGGCCCAAGCTGAGGATGCTCGGCCGGATGCCAGTCGACGAACCCCTCACCGTCAAGTTCGCGGTCGTTCCAGGCGAGCATCTTTAACTGGGCCTCCTCCGGCGGGTTGCGGAAGAACTCGATGAAGTTCCCGACCTCGACACCCGCGCTCTTCGCCATCGACCAGAACTCTATGGTGAAAGCGAAGACGCCGTAGTAGTCGTAGACCCAATCGTCGAAGGCGCCGGTTATGAACTTGTCTGGTTCGTAGCGGAAGTCGTGGAAGACGGAGATGTTCGGGTAGCCGGTAAGTTGCGTGCCCCTGTCTCCGAGCGCTTTGTAGACGGCCAGGTCATGTTCGGGGAGCGCGGAATCCGCTTGGTTGGAGTAGGGACGGAGGATGGCGCCGCAGAACGTGTGGTAGGTGTGCACGCTGAAGATGTTCTTGTGGGCGAGGAGAAAATCCACCTGCGCCCGCGCCTCGGGCTCGGAGAGCGGGTACGGCCCGGCGCCGCCCTGGTCGGAGTCTTCGCGCCAGTGGTAGGGGTACTGGCGGTTCATGTCCAGGCCGTGGAGTGGGCGCGCTATCTTCCGTTCGAAGCCATCGTAGTCCTCGAAAACGCCCTCGCGGTAGATCCGGTAGTAGACGCCGCCCGGCTCCGCCTCGTCCGGGGCGCGGGGGACCATAAGGCGGGAGTCTGTGTCGGATACGCGCCACTCGCCGTTTTTGTCCTCGACGCGCATCTGGACGATGTTGCCGTCGCCGTCGATGTCTTCGGCGTGCAGGCCCGGTTCGGGTTCCGGCTCGGGCCAGGGACGTAGGGTGGCGCGCAGGGTGTATGGGGTAGTCAGGTAGCGTTCCGCGCCGTCGGGTGAAAGTCGGGGGAGGATGTAGAAAGTCTGGTGGTCCAGGAGCTCTGTGACGCGTTCGTCTTCCCCGTGGTTTCCCAGGAGGGTTTGGATCAGGTACAGGGCGCACATCGAGCCGGTCACCTCGCCGGCATGGGTGTTGCCGTCGACCCAGAAGGCGGGTTTCTCATCGGCCGGTCCGGTGGCGGAGTTGGAGATCTCGGCCAGCCAGATCTCACGTCCCTCGTAACTCTTGCCGATGGAGTTGATTTTGCAGAGCTTCGGATGCTCTTCCGCGAGCGAGCGCAGGGTGTCGGTAAGCTCTTCGTAGCGTAGATATTGGGCGAAATTTATCTTCATTTGTCCCTTTCGCCTGTCGGTGGTCAAAACACGATCATTATGGACTATTTGGCGATGGGGTAGACCCCCCAAATATAGTGTGCGAAGATAGTACGCTGCATCATGTTGGGTGCCGCAATAGTAACCGCGCTGTCAACGTATCTAGAGCATGATGAGGGATATATAATTGACGTTCAGTAAGTACAAGGTTGAAGGTGGTGAAGGACTGGATACCTCGGTTGGAACGGTCCTTGGAGGACGTTACAGGGTACAGAGCACTTTAGGTACCGGGGGTATGGCCGTCGTTTACAAGGCGGAGGACGCAATCCTCGGGCGCACGGTTGCATTGAAGACTCTGCACCGTCAGTATGCCGAGGAGCCCTCGTTCCGGGCGCGCTTCAAGCAAGAGGCGCGGGCGATGGCCTCCCTGGACCACCACAACATCGTCAAGGTCTATGACATCTCGCAGGATGGCGAGGTTCCTTTCATCGTGGCTGAGTGCGTCGGCGGCAACGATATTGGGGACTTGCTCTCCCAAAATCGCGGCGCGGCGCTCAATGAGGAGTTCACCCGTAGGGTGGCCGAGCAACTCTTGCGGGCGCTCTCCTACGCCCACCGGCGCGGCATAATCCACCGGGACATCAAGCCCTCGAATATACTGATCACGCACGAAGGCACGGTAAAGGTCGCGGACTTTGGCATCGCCCGCATAGTCAAAGACGAAGAGGCGGGAGAGACGGGAGAGATCGTGGGCAGCGCCCGCTACATGTCCCCCGAGCAACTCAAGGGCGAGGAGGTTACCCCGAGGAGCGATATCTATTCCGTCGGCATTCTTCTATACCATTGCCTGACGGGCAGTCCGCCCTTCTCGGGCAATGTAAAGAGCCTGGCCCGGCAGCACCTGCAGAAGACGCCCACGCCTCCACGCAAGCTAAATAAGAAAGTCTCGCGCCCGTTGGAGGCCGTGGTCCTGAAGGCTCTGGCAAAGGAGCCCAACGACCGCTACCAGTCGGCGGATACCATGCTAGACGACCTGGAGGCCGCGGCGCCGCCCAGGAAGGCGGTAGGGACGCGAGAGGTTCCGAAGACCGCCGCGGCCGGCGCTTCGCGAAAAGGCCGCAAGAGCCTGACCCTCGTCTCGATGCTGGCGGTACTCTTGCTGCTGGCCGGGGGGACGGCGTTCGCTGCTGAAAAGCTCGGTTACGTGGACTTGCCGTCGAAACAGAACCTCCAGGAAGCTCTGGGTCAGGCGAACAACGTGAGCACGCAGCCCATAGAGGCGCCCAAGCCCTCCGAGGAGCCCGTCGAGAACAAGGCTTCCTCGCCGCCGGAGAAACCTGATACGGCGAGTACGAAGGAGCCCGATACGGCGAACGTAAACAACAAGGACGCGGTATTGGCACCGGTTCCCGACGTGCGGACGTACTACGATTACTCGGCCGAGGAGATCCTCCGCAACCGCGGGTTCGAGGTGAATATCGTGTACGCCTACCAGGATGGCTACGCCAATCGCGGAGTGGCGTGGGGCACGAAACCCGCAGTCGGCGCGATGGCGCCCACCGGCTCCACCATCACCGTCTACGCAACGCCCAAAGACCTCTACCAGCCCCAGATCCGGGGTTAGTCCTCCAGACTCGTCACTCTAGATGGTCCTATTGACGCCGTCTATCCTGTCGGCTATGAACGGGTAACGGTAATCTTCACCGTTGTAGACTTTGTAGGCGGCGTAGCAGCCGTGGATGATGGGGACCAGGCCCAGCAAGAAACCGGCCGGTATCACCAGGAATATAGCGAGTCCGAGGGTGATCACCGTGAGGAAGAATCCCATGATTCCGGCGGCGACGAAGATAACGAGCCACGCTACCTGGTACCAGAGCGCCTGCAGGGCGTGGAAGCCCACACGCGGCGACCGGTCTTTATAGACGAGCCAGACGACCAAAGCTCCAATGGGCATCAGCCCCACGAGCGCCGCGAGCACGCTCAGGTGGGAGAACATTGACCACGTCCGCTCGTCCTCGGGACTTATCCCGCTGCCCGAGTACCCGCCCAGCTCTTCGCCAGAGTTGTCCACCGGGTCGCCAGGCTCGTGGACCCTTCCGTAGTTACGCGGCTCTTGCTGCATCGGTTCTCCTTCCAGTCGAGACTCCAGTCGAGACTTTTATCTTCGATTCTTATGTCCGGTAAGCCCACCGCCGGGCGGTTGCCGTATGATAGAGGAGCAGGATAGCTATGGACATGGCTCCCGCAGCCTCCATGTCGAAGGCCGCTTCGTAGCCGCGCCTGACGAAGCCGCCGGTGAGACGTACGACCTCCACGCCATCCTCGGAGCAGGCCATGGCGGTATTGCGGAGCAGGCTGATCCGTGCTTCGTACACCCGACCGGCGCACTCGATACGGAGGCGGTCGGCGGACCTCTCCCTCGGAACAGCCGTAAGTATCTCGGCGCCGGAAGAGACCATGCGGTAGGCGGCGTTCGCTTGGCGTTCGATCCGGGCTTTCAGGCTTCCGGCTTCGAACTCCGCGTTTCCGGAGCGATCCTGTGCCAACCGGCCGAACTCGGCTCCGTTTAGATCGACCAGCGAGTATTCAGCGGCGAGCAGGCCGAGCGGTCTGGCGGTGAAGCCGCCGTCGAGTTTCCTCTGGAGGTCGTTCCAGGGAGCAAGGCCGAGGTCTTTGGATGCCAGGTTCATGCTGACTTCTTATACGAGTAGCGCGCGGTGGAGTTTCGGAGTTGGAGAGGTTACATTACGTTGACCCGAGAGGAAGAGAGCGTTACGTGGAGTTACAGAACAAGCAAGAGATCCGAAACGAGATACTCCAGTCCTGGTTGAGGAGCGCCTGGGTCTACCCGCAGGAGGCCGCCGGTGAGCAGACCTTCCTGCGCCTGACCCCCGGCGGGCGGCTCAAGATACGGCGTAAGATAAACGAGTTGGAAAAAGCCCTGGGCGAGAACGGCACCGAACTCGCCAAACAAGAAGAGGCTGGCACCCTGCCCATCGAGCGCGAAAAGCTCGAACTTGCGATGATGGTGCAGGCCTACACCTCCGAGCGCCGCTTCATCCAGAGCCAGGGCGCGTCTTTAGGCACCCCGGCCGTCGAGATCGAAGACGAGGCGCCGGAGGCTGGATCCGAAGAAACCGCCTAGGCGGTCTTGCGGTTCAGGCGGCGTTCGAGGATGTTGGTGAAGTAGATCAGGGGCAGGCAGATTGCCAGGTAGATGAAGGCCGCCGCGATGAGTGGTGTGCCGTTGAACTCCGCCGACTGTATGACCCGCGCCGAGCGGAGCAGCTCTTCGAGGCCGATGACCGAGATGATCGAGGTGTCCTTTATGAGCATGACGAACTCGTTGGTCAGGGGCGGGATGGTGCGGCGGAACGCCTGCGGCACGATTATGTAGCGCATGGTCTGGGCGTAGGTGAGGCCGGATGCGCGCCCGGCCTCCATCTGGCCCTTGTCTATACTCTGGATGCCGGAGCGGAAGATCTCCGCGACGTAGGCGGCGCTGTTGAGCGTGAGCGTCACCAGACCGGCGAAGAACAGGCTCTCGAACCGCAGCCCGATCAGGGGTGTCGTGAAGTAGATGATGATTAGCTGCACCAGCAAGGGAGTCCCCCGGAACAGGTCTATGTAGAGCTGTGACGGGAAACTCAAGAACCTGGACTTGGATATCTTCATCAACGCCAGCACGAGGCCCAAGACTATGCCGAGAAGCTCGCCCAACAACGCCAGCGAGATGGTGATAAGGGTCGCCTGCAGGATGACGTCGATGTTGTCCCAGACGAGCCCGAAGTCCAGGTACTTCGTCTGGATGTTCTCCAGGCTGAAGTTGCTGAAGTCGAACTCCACAGGCGATTTGAACTGCATCCAGACTCCCTCTCTGGAAACCGGCTGGCGCTAGGGAATCTCTTTCGGGGCCGTGCCGATCCACTTCTTGTATATCTTCTCGTAGGTGCCGTCTTTTTTGATCTCTTTTAGCGCCTTGTTTGCCGGCTTGACGAGGTCACTGCCCTTTGGAAAGGCGATGCCGTACTTCTCGCCGGTCGGGATGTTCTGGACGACCTTCAGCGACCCATTGCTCTTGTTGGCCTTGTCTTGAGAGACGGCGAGGTCGTTGATGATGGCGTCGATCTGGCCGTTCTCCAGGGCCGAGAAGGCGTCTTCGATGGTGTCGAAGGTACGGACTTCCCCGGTTATGTCGCCCGCCTTCTTGAATTCTTTCGCCTTGATCTCGCCCGTAGTCCCGATCTGGACGCCCACCGTCGAGTCGCCGATGTCCTTGACGCTCTTTATATCGGAGTCGCTCGCTACCATGAGCGACTGGTCGGCGTTGAAGTACGGTTCGGAGAAGTCGATCTTCTTCTCGCGCTCCGGCGTTATGGTCATCGCCGAGATGGCCGCGTCGTACTGGTTGTTGCCGAGGCCGCCGATGATGCCGTCGAAGGTTACGTTCTGGAACTCGGGCTTGAAGTTGGCCCGCTTACTGATCTCCTTCATCAAATCTATATCGAAGCCGACCGGATTTCCGCCCTTGGATGACTCGAACGGCGGGTAGGCGATGTCCGAGGCGATCTTGACGTCCGTTTTGCCGCTACCCTCGCTCCCTCCGCCACACGCCGCCATCACCATCGTGAGCGCCAGGACCAGCGCTACGAGCCCCATACCTTTTGTCTTGTTCATCTCGTCTGCCCTTTCGACTATCTACTATATCTTGGCCTTCGGTCCCCACGGGCCGAGAGCGCATAATCTATGGCACAGTTAATACGGAACGGACCACCGGCGCAAGTCGGCGCTCCCAGCCAGGCGTTCACCGGCAGTGTCCGCCGGTGCGGTCCATGAGTCCGTTGCCCGGCGCCGGAAGGCATGATACGTTGCGGCGTCACGATCCAGGCAAGCGTAATACGGAAGGATCCAAGAGATGGCAAACGCTGATAACGGACTCGCGAGAGCCATAGCCGGCGCCGTGGAAGACCGGCGCGAAGACATGGTGCGGCTCCTGCAAGAGTTGGTACGGATACCCTCGGTAACGGGCGAGGAGGGCGCCGTACAGGAGGTCGTCGAGCGAACCTTCCGGGAGCGCGGCCTGGAGGTGGACTGTTGGGAGGCCACGGCGAAGGAGATGGAACCTTACATCGAACACGTCGGGGAGCAAGAGCGCTATGAAGGACGCCCGAACGTCGTCGGGACGCGGCCCGGCGCGGGGAATGGACGCTCGATCCTGCTCAACGCCCATATAGATACAGTCGATAATGGCGACCCATCCACGTGGAGCCGCCACCCGCTCTCCGGCGCGGTCGAGGGAGACTTTCTATATGGCCGCGGCTCATGCGACATGAAGGGCGGACTCGTCACCTATCTGGCCGCCCTCGACGCCCTGGCGGATCTCGGGATCGGGTTGCGCGGTGACGTGAAGGTCGCGGCCACTGTGGGCGAGGAGGACGGTGGCCTGGGCGCCCTCTCGACGGTCCTGCGCGGCCACCGGGCCGACGCGGCTCTCATAACCGAGCCGACGCGCCTCGTTCTCGTTCCGGCTCAGGGAGGATCTCTCGTGTTCCGGTTGACCGTCCGCGGTAAGTCGGCGCATGGCGCCGTGCGCGATGAGGGAATCTCCGCGCTAGAGAAGTTCGTCCCAATCTTCGAGGACCTGATGAAGATGGAACGCGAGCGGAACACGACACTGCGCCATCCGCTCTACAACGAAATAAAGAACAAAGTTCCGATCAACGTGGGGCTCGTTCGGGCGGGGAGTTGGGCCTCGACCGTCCCGGAGTCGCTGGTCGCTGAAGGACGTATCGGGCTGATCCCCGGCGAAGAGCTCGAATCTTTCCGCGCACAGGTGGTAGAGCGCATCCATGCCGTCGCCGATAAGGACCCCTGGCTGCGCGAGCATCCGCCGGAGATAGAGTGGTTCGGCGGCCAGTTCGCTACCGCCGAAGTACCGACCAGCGCCCCGATCTGCCAGGCGGTCGCGCGAGCGCACGAGCTGACCACGGGCCAAAGACCAGCGATCGAGGGTGTTACCTACGGCGCGGACATGCGCCTCTTCGTCCGCTTCGGCGAGATGCCGTGCGTGATGTACGGGGCCGGAGACGTAAACGCGGCCCACGCCCCCGACGAGCACATCAGCATCCCGGACCTGCTGACGGCGACGAAGACCATCGCCTGTTTGCTGGCCGACTGGTGTGACGTGGGAGTGAGAGGTTAGAGGCGCTACGGAAGCGGATCCACCGTCTCGAACTCGATACCTGGAAGCTCCAACACGAACGTGCCTTCCGGGAAAGTCTCATCAAAGGCTAGCTCTGTTACCTCGAAAGAGTCGCACTCCTCGTCCCGAAGAAGGGACACAAAGCGCAGGATCACCCCTACTTCGGCGTCCACCGATATCAGGTAGTCATCGGCGCCATCCCAGAATGGACCGACAGGTGCATAATCCCAGGAGATCGCCTTCGCCTTCACTTCGATGGTCTTGCGGCCCGTTACATGAGCTTCGCCTGCAATCCTCAGCGTACATTCGAACCCGTATCGCTCCCGAAACGGATCGAGCAGACAGGCCAGCTCTTTGTCTGCTGAGAATTCGCCGTGGGGGTTTGCCGGCGAATAGTGCGCCCGGTACGGCGCATGATCCGGCACCTCGTAGTACCACCACGGTCCCTTCCCGTCGGCCACTCGGTACTCGGTCCCTGAACCATCAGCGTGGTCGGTCTCCTGCCGCCAGCGGTCGGGCCGTTCGTGCCAGAGGCGCGAAGTCTCTGCCAGGTCTTCGTAGGTTCGGTATCGTGGCACGTGGTAGGGCGGGTCGAAGTTGCTGAGGATGCCGTGGCTGAAGCCGTACTCGGTGTATCTGCGCTCCGCCTCCGTGGCGAGCGTGCCCCGCCGGCGATGCTCGATGGTGGCGCGAACCGTGCGGTAGCGTTCCCTGGCTCCGAAGAGCAAATCCGCAACCTCACGGTAATCGTCGGCGGGCGTCACGGTTCTCCTGCCGCTAGTGCAGGATCTGGGCGAGGAAGCGTTTGGTCCGCTCGTTCTCCGGGTTCTGGAAGAAGTGTTCCGGGGTGCCGACCTCTACGATGCGGCCCTCGTCCATGAAGACGACCCGGTCGGCGACGCGGCGGGCGAAGCCCATCTCGTGGGTGACGACGACCATCGTCATGCCGCCTTTGGCGAGGTCGGCCATCGCTTCGAGGACTTCGTTGATCATCTCCGGGTCCAGGGCGCTCGTCGGCTCGTCGAAGAGCATTATTTGCGGCTCCATCGCCAGACCGCGCGCGATCGCGACGCGCTGCTGCTGGCCGCCGGAGAGGGAGATCGGGTACTTGTTGGCCTGCTCGGAGATGCCGACGCGCTCCAACAGCGCCGCGCAACGGGCGTCGGCTTCGCTCCTGGAGATTCCCTTGACCTTCGTGGGGGAGAGCTTGATGTTCTGGGCCACGGTCATGTGCGGGTAGAGGTTAAACTGCTGGAAGACCATCCCGATCTCCGTGCGGAGCCTGTTCAGGTCGGTCTTCTTCTCGTGGACCTCGATGCCGTCGACGACGAGCTTGCCGGTGGTGATCTCTTCGAGAGCGTTTATGCACCTCAGTAGTGTGCTCTTCCCCGAGCCCGACGGCCCGATGACGACTACGACCTCGCCCTCATCAACCGCGAACTCGATGTCCTTGAGGACCTGGAAGTCCCCGAAGAACTTGTTGACCTCGTGAAATTCTATGATGCTCACACGCGTACCTTCCCCGGCTTCTTCAGTATGGCGGTAGAATAGCATAGGGAAATCGTGGCCTGGAAAAACGTAGGAGGCGCTTTGGATAATCTCTTCGACTCGACGGAAGGCGGCGAGAACCGGGAGGAAAGGCTTGCGGAGCTGGCCCGTCAGGTCTCCGTATGCACCAGGTGCGACCTGGCCCTCAACCGTACCAATACGGTCTTTGGCACCGGAGACCCGCACTCGCCTCTGCTGCTCATCGGCGAGGGGCCGGGAGAGAACGAGGACGCGACGGGTCTGCCGTTCGTGGGTAGGGCCGGCAAGCTGCTGGACGACATCCTGGCGGCGGTGGACCTGACCCGCCAGCAGGTCTACATCACCAACGTCGTCAAGTGCCGGGCGGCGGTGGAGGAAGGCGGGAGGATGAAGAACCGGCCTCCGAAGATGGGGGAGATCAAAGCCTGCAACCCCTACCTGGAAGCCCAACTGGACGCCATAAAACCGAAGATAATCCTCTGTCTCGGCAGCCCCGCCGCCAAGAGCATGATAGACAAGGATTTCCGCATCACCAAGGATCGGGGCAAGTGGTACGAGGTCCACGGCGCGAAGGCGATGGCGACCTTCCACCCGGCCTACGTCTTGCGCCAGAGCGGCGACGACCTCAAGCAGACCAAGCGCCTCGTCTGGAAGGACATCCAGGAGGTCTACGCCGAGTACCAGAAGGCGATGGAAGAGCGAGAATAACTTTTGGATCCCGTTCGCTTTACCCTGCGCGGCTTCTGACCGAGGCTTCTATCTACTTGCCGTACGTGGTTCGTCCGACCTGAGATATGGTTCTTTTGGTAAGCGTGCGGGAGCATGGGTGGCCTGTGCCCAAGGCTGTAGTATCCGCGTCGGAATGAAGAGGCGTGAATTGAGCGAGGTTACGGACATCCATCGGGAAGTTGGCGCGGCTCTTGAGCGGGGAGGCGCGGTGGTGGCGCTTGAGTCTACCCTGATCTCTCACGGCCTCCCCCGCCCGGATAACCTGCAACTCGCCCGCGAGGTGGAAGCGCTGGTACGTGAGGAGGGAGCCGTCCCGGCGACCATCGCCGTGATCGCCGGGGTTCCGAAGATCGGGCTCGAAAACGAGGATCTGGAGCTTCTGGCGAGCTGCGCGGAGATACCCAAGCTCTCCGCGCGGGACCTGGCGATGGCCGTCGCCACCAGGAGTCATGGGGCAACGACCGTCGCCGCCACGGCCCACCTGGCGGCGCGAGCCGGTATAGAGGTCTTCGCCACCGGCGGCCTCGGCGGCGTCCACCGGGAGGCCCGCGAAAGCTGGGACGTCTCCGCCGACTTGATGACACTCGCCCGCGCACCGGTGGCCGTCGTCTGCTCAGGGGTAAAGTCCATCCTCGACGTGCCGGCCACGCTGGAGTCTCTGGAGACTTTTGGCGTTCCGGTGGCCGGCTTCCGCACGCGGCGCTTCCCCGGCTTCTACCTGACCGACTCGGGGAGTTCCGTGGACTGGGCGATAAAGGACGAGCACGAGGCCGCGCGGATGATCCTGGCCCTGCGAAGCACCGGCCCGGAGGAGTCCGGTCTGGTGATAGCAAATCCAATACCCGAGGACGAGCAGTTGGACCCGAGCCTTCACGACCGGGTGCTCGAATCGGCGCTCTCCGAGCTGAAGCGTCGCGGCATTCGGGGCAAGGCGGTTACGCCGTATCTTCTGGACTACTTCCAGAAGGAGACCGCCGGTGAGAGCCTGCGGGTGAACAAACAGATCATCCGCAACAACGTCCGGCTTGCGGCCCGCATCTCCGTCTCTCTCGCGGCCCTCCGCGCCGGAGAGACTACCTGAACACCGCGCGCGCATCCTGCGTGGTGGTGATCGGGGACCTCCTCTACGACCTCCTGGCCGAGGTGGAAGACGTGGCCCTCGGCACCGACACTTTCGCGCCCATCCACGCGGCGGCGGGCGGCTCCGGCGCGAACGCCGCCGCATGGCTCGCCCATCTCGGCGTCGAGACTCACTTCATTGGCAGGGTCGGGGACGACGTCTTCGGAAGGTTCCTCGAAGGAGAGTTGGAGCGGGTAGGGGCCACGCCGCATCTCGCCTGTGATCCTTCCCTGGCCACCGGCAAAGTCTTCGTGCTCGTCGGCGCCGACGGGGAGCGGACCATGATCACCGACCGTGACGCCAGCGAAAACCTGAGTCCGGAAGACCTGCCCAAAGAACTCTTTCAGAGAGACTCTCACCTCCACCTCTCCGGCTACACGTTCTCCGAAGGGAGCCGCAGGGCCACGGCCCTTGAAGCCCTGCGGCTGGCCCGCGGGGCCGCGATGGGCGTCTCCGTGGACCCGTCATCCGTCCCGCTACTCGAAACGATAGGACCGGAACGCTTCCTGGAGTGGACGGTGGGCGCGGACCTCTGCTTCCCGAACCTTGAAGAAGGCGCCTTGCTCGCAGGCTCAAGAAACCCCGACTCCATACTCGCGGCGCTACGTGACAACTACTCGAACGTAGTCCTGAAGCTCGGTTCGGAGGGCGCCATCTACCACGGTGGCGACGGAGAGAAAGTCCATCTTCCGGCGGCATCGGCGCGGGCCGTGGACACGACAGGGGCGGGCGACGCTCTATGCGCGGGCTTCCTCGCGGCCTGGGTCTCGGGCTCCTCCGGGGAAGAGGCCTTGAGGCAGGGAACTGAGGTCGCCGGACAGGTAGTCGGGCGGCTAGGTAGCCGTCCGGGGGCCTGATCCAGGCTCTCTACAAGGAGAGCCAGCCGACTTTAAGCATCTTGGGAGGTGAATCCCGCGATTATACGATCCGCTTAGAACAGCGGACCCTGCGCGTCTTCCTTTTTATCTTCCCGGATCTCGGGCAGGGCTGAGTAGTTTATCAGGCCTGTTTTGGCGGCGTGATCGGCGGCTTCGATCGTGTTTTCGACTAGGAGCATGGGCACGCCAAGACCGTTCACTTCGGCGGAGATTTCTCGTACCGCCTCGTCCCTCGCGGTGATCGGGCGGTCTATGTCGCGGATGTAGATCGCCAGGATGCGGTTAGGATACTCGCGCGCGATCTGGGCGTAGGTCTCGGCGTCTTGCTGGCCGGAGTCGCCGACGAGCACGAAAGGCAGCGCGGAGTGCGTGTCCAGTATTTTTCGGATGACCTCCAGCTTGTGCTGGCGGTGGTTCATGCCTCGCAATACATCTTTGAGGCCACCCCAGTCCTTGAGGAAGATTGGTCCTCTCGGTATCTCCTGGAGGCGCAGGAAGTCCGAGATGAGGTCGTAGAGGTTCCACGGGCCGGTCGAGACGTAGAAGATGGGGTTACCCTCGTTGCCTCCTCCGCCGGCGCGAAGCGCCCTGTAGAAAGCGGCAACGCCCTCGAACGGCAGGCGCGTGTGGGCGTTCGAGAACAAGACGAGACGGAGCGTGGTCAGGACGCTCGTCGCTCCCGTGCGGACGATAGTGTCGTCTATGTCGCTGATGACGCCGAAAGCCGCCGACTGGCGCGGCACGAGCGCCTTGCCTACGGCGCGGACCTCCTCCTGCTCCCTGGCGACCGGCCAGAGCACCTCAAGGTCCACTTCGTGCCAGGCCCGTTCCGGGAGCGGCTCGCCGCGGAGCGGGACGTTCACCTCGAAGAACCCCTCGTCGTCGGCGACGATCACTCTTTCCCAGTCCTCGAAGCGAACCCTTAGCTGGGCGCCGGGGACTTCGTCGCTGAGGAAGCGACGGATCATGGCCCGCATGTTCCTCCATGCCGTGTCGTCTATGGAGGGCAGCCAGACTTCTTTTTCCTCCAGGATGCGTCCGGTGAGAAAGAGAGCGCGCCCGTTGCCGTGGCCGTCGTACGGAAAGATATGAACAGGCCCCAGCCATCCATACCGCAGCTTCAAGAAGAGCCTGAAGCGGTCGATGCGGTGATCGAACCACTCTATGAAGGGAAGGAGTCTCTTACGCAAGCCCGTCAGAGACCCGCCTCCTCACCCGGTACGAGGGGCAACCCGCGGGCCGTGAAACTCGTAGCGATTCTTGCCTCTCCTCTTCGCCTCGTACATCGCGGAATCCGCATCATGCACGATCCTTCCTGGATCTCCTTCACTGGTCGCTCTGAACATAATACCAACGCTCGCCGTAATAAAGAGGTCGTGCCCGTCGATCCCCAGCGGTTCACGGATCTCCTGTTCTATACGTTCCGCCACCAGAGCCGCCTCTTGCTTGTCTTTGATCCCTTCCAGCAACAGGGTGAATTCATCGCCCGCCAGACGAGCCACCGTATCGCCAGCCCTCACGCACGAAACGAGACGCCGGCCTATCTCCGTCAGGACGTGGTCTCCTACCTCGTGTCCGTATGTGTCGTTGATAGTCTTGAAGTTGTCTATGTCCAGGAACAGCACCGCTATGTAGCTTTCACCTGGCTCCCTGCGAGCCAGAGCATGTTCCAGGCGATCCATAAACAGCGCCCTATTAGGCAGTCCGGTGAGGAAGTCATGAAATGCCTGGTGAGAGAGTCTGTTCTCCAGGTCCTGACGCTCGGTAATGTCGCGGGCCGCGGCAAAGATCAAACGCCGCCCCTTGTAATCTATGGCGCCCACGCCTACCTCCACCGGGAAGATGCTTCCATCTTTGCGCCGCAGCTCGTTCCGCTCGATACCCACGAAGGCACCCGGCTCCGCCGCCAGAACACGCTCCCAGAGCGTGTCTCCCTCCTTCCTCTGTTTGTCTTCTTCGGTAAGCATGACCATCGTGATGTCCCCGACCGAAAGAGCGAGCAACTCCTCCCGCGTGTAGCCGAGAGTCTTACACGCCTGGGCGTTGCAGTCCACCAGACGTCCTTGCTGGTCGTGTACGAATAGCGAGTCCGTGGAGTTCTCGAAGAGCTGCCGGAAGCGCAGTTCGCTCTCTTTTAACGCCTCTTCCACCAGCTTTCTGCGGTCTACGTCCTCCACCATGAGGACGGCGGTGTTCGGCCCGCCGCCAGGGCTGCGCGGCAATGAGACCGTAACCTGGGCCCAGAATACCTCGCCATCTTTCCTTACATAGCGCTTCTCGGCCTGGTAGTGATATCTCCCAGACCCGGCGAGGCGGCCGGGGACCATCAACTCATCCGCTGCGTCCTCTGGATGGGCGAACGCGGCGAGGGACATGCCGTAAAGCTCCTCCGCGCCATAGCCCAGCATCTCTCGCAGCGCGGGGTTGCTCTCGATAACCTTTCCATCCGCACCGAGGACCGCCAGGCCGGCGGCCGTATACTCGAAAACAGCGCGAAGCTCCAACTCGCCGAGACGCGGTTTCTCTACGTCCCGTGGAATCTCCGGCTCATCCCGCCGAATCCCGAAGTGCCCGCCAGAGATCGCGCCAACGGAGGCTCCGGCCAAGACCAGGCCCACGGAACCGACGATCTTGCCAGCAATGCTGTATCTATCCAAGCTCCTCGAATCTTACGCCGCTGAGACAGTCAACGCTAACCATGAGCATTATCGTCCCGAAAGGCGAATGACTTTAGTGCCATCAGTCTAATTACCGCCGCGCCGGACACACCAGCTACGGTGATAACATAGTTTCATACGCCCCGATATGAACGGAGACGCCCGTTGAGCAAACCGGATGCAGCCCGCGCTTATCTCGGCGAGCTTCGGGAGGAGACAATGCGCCGGGCCTGGGGCGACAGACGGCCCGATGACCGCCGCCGCATCGTTGTCGCCGCCATGATTTTCGGCCGCCAGTTCGAGGATCAGTCCGGGGCGGCCAGCGGAGAAGACCCGCAACGCTTCCTCATGTCCCTGATGAACACCGTGGTCAGAGAGTTCGCCGAACGCGAGGACCTGCCGGCGGAAGAGGCGGCTAATTTCCTGAGCGAGGTTCCCACGAGGGACTACATCCTGGAGTTCGACGAAGTCCTCGAAACCTATGAAGATGGAGCGGCCGGTAAGACCCTTGATGAGTTTTTAGACGAGGCGGTGGAGAGCCGGCAGGAAAAGGCGATCTGGTCCGGACACTGGAGTTCCGGCTAATCCCGTCGTCCGGGGCGCTGGTCCTCCCACCGTTCGAGCGTGCGGCCAGGGAGGAAGATGATGTACATCCACAGTATTCCGACGATCAAGAACACTCCCATGACCCCTGCGAACTGCCAGAGCTCTGATGTCAAACTCCACTCCTTCTCCGCCCACTCTACCGGACTGTAGATACTGGATCTTTGATCTCTTTTATTATCCGCCACCGGTCGAAATTCCGCTGTTAATGGCTTAACCGTGGTAGTCTGGGTTTTCGCCTGGAGCGATCGCGAAGCGGGACGAGACGGGAGAAGGAAGAGATATGCGGGACGGACCGCCGGACTCGGAGGAACGTTACACACCGGCGGAGGAGCTCGCCAACAGCGTTACGCACGCCGCCGGGCTGGCGGCCAGCGTGGCGGGGGCCATCACGCTCGTAGTCTTCACCTCGTTCGGAGGCGATGCCTGGAGTATCTTTAGCTCCGGTGTCTATGGGGCTACGCTCGTGGCGCTCTACGCGGCTTCGACCCTCTAT
Organism: Rubrobacterales bacterium; assembly: GCA_038198445.1. Classification (GTDB taxonomy): domain Bacteria; phylum Actinomycetota; class Rubrobacteria; order Rubrobacterales; family Rubrobacteraceae; genus JACDDK01. The sequence goes on along the minus strand of JBBPZZ010000123.1, from coordinate 27,233 downwards.
CACCTGTCGCGGCGCCCAGAGGCGAAGCGTGTCCTGCGCGTCGTGGACCATTGCGCCATCTACCTGCTAATCGCGGGTACTTATACGCCGTTCACGCTGGTAAGCATGCGAAACATGAGCGGAGGCTGGGGCTGGACGCTCTTCGGGCTGGTGTGGAGTCTGGCGGCGTTCGGAATCGTCTTCAAGGTGTTCTTTACCGGACGTCTAAACGTCCTGTCGACATTGGTGTACGTGCTGATGGGCTGGCTATGCGTGGTCGCGGTGAAGCCCATGATAGAAGCCGTGCCTGGAGCGGCGATCTCCTGGCTCCTGGCCGGTGGCGTCGCTTACACGGCCGGTACGGTCTTTTACCACAACAGGCGTGTCCCTTACTCCCATGCTGTCTGGCACGCCTTCGTTATAGCGGGCAGCATCTGCCACTACCTCGCCGTCTCGCGCTCCGTGCTTCCGCCAGTCGTGTAAGCGCGGATGCGTAAGCGCGGAGATAATATCGGCTACCGCTGTTGATCGTCCGCGCGCGTCTCCGGCCATCCGCTTTCGGCGATCTCTATCTCGAACAGTATCTCCTCCCGCACCGCCTTCAGGAGACCCTCGATACTCGACGGCCCTCCATCGCGGGAGTATTCGAGGGATTTTTCCACCCACTCCATCGCCGCCAAATTGTCCACTGGTCTCACCTTCCTCGTAACCTTCCTTTGCACACTTGCCCACTTAGTGCTTAATATCGTTTCGAACCCGCTCAAACTTTAGCCGGGCGGCAGCGGCGTAACCCGGCTCAACGAGAGACCGGCCTCCGAGATCCAGACCATCCCGGAATGCAGCACCTGCGCGTAACGGCGCATCTCCGGCGGCCACCCGTCGATTACTTCTTGCATCACGGCCGTCTTGACGACAAGTTGCCTGGAATCGACGAACTTCGTGAGTTGCTCTTGCTGCTCTAGCGCCACCCCGAGGTCTATCTCCTCCATCCAATCGAAGGTGACCCAGAGGCTTCGTCCGCCGTCCATCTCCTCGGACAGTACGCGCCGCAGGTCGTCCTCGCGTCCTTCGAGAGGCTTCGTCTCGGCGCTGAAGCGGAAGCGGCCCTCCTCCTCCAGCCTCGTAACCTCCAGCCCGTTGCGCTCGAAGTTGTCCCGCATCTCGTCCTCGCCAGCCGGCTCGCCGCCGTGGAACTTGACCATCGCCCCGCCGCGGGCCTCGGCCACCTGAAAAAACGCCGTATCCAGGCGATGCAGCAGCCCAGGCGTCTGGGCGACCCCGATCACGTTATCCGGCACCGTCAGGAACGAGCGTAACTGTCCCGCGAGCGTCCGGGCATGCTCCCGCTGATGCAGAAAGTCATCGAGCGCCGCGCTCCGGATGCGCCAGGACTTGCCCATCTTCATACACGGCAGACGCCCCTCGCGGCACCAGCGGTATACGGTCACCTGGTTCACTCCCAGGTAACCAGCCACCTCCGCGACGCTTAGAAGATTGTCCTCCAAGTTCCTGACAGCTATCTGAAAACCTCGTCCTTCTACATACTTTTGTGTACTTTACTGTACACGACTTACAGTTTAAGCTATATAAAGTATGAGGTCTGATAGAACTGTGCTTAGTGACACATTTGCTCGGTCGAGAAGGGCACCGCGGTTCGTCGATCAAACAACTTCTAAAAGCCTTAGGAGTCGAGATGGCAACTAATATCGGAAGATCCAGCCTGGACCGGGACGTGGTAGATCCCGAGAAGCTCAAGAGGGGTTCCGCCGAGGAGGACATACGGCTCCTCTCGATGGTGGACATCTTCGAGCCACTCTCGCGGGAGGAGATAGAGGAGATCAACTGGAACCGTCTGGAGACCAGTATCGGGGCCGGCGAAACTTTCTTCATGCCGATGGACCTCGGCGAGACACTCTTCATACTCAAATCCGGGCGGGTGCGGCTGTTCAAGAAGAACCCGCAGGGACGCGAGTTTACGCTGGCGGTATTGGAGAGTGGGACGGTATTCGGGGAGATGTCGATCACGGCGCAGCGGTTGCGGAACGCCTACGCCCAGGCCATAGAGCCTTCAAGCGTCGCGGCCATGTGCCGCGCCGACGTGGAGCGCCTCATTATGGAGAAGCCCCGAGTCGGTCTGCAATTGATACATCTGTTGAGCAACCGCCTGAACGCCTACGAGATCCGCCTGGAGGACCTCGCCCTCAAGAAAGTCCCCGCCAGACTCGCGAGCCTTATCTGTCTGCTCATTGAGACCCAGGGCATAAGGACCAGCGCGGGATACAAGATACCCACCCGCTACACCCACCAGCAGTTGGGTACCATGATCGGCGCGAACCGGGAGGCCGTAACACGTGCGTTCGCCATGCTCAGGGAAATAGGAGCCGTGGAAATGAGACGCCGTTATATATGCGTCGAGGATATCGAAGCCCTCGAAAGGGCCGCGGAAAACACCTCGCGCCAGGAAGTATGAGCCTTTCCGCCAGCGCCGGAATCCGGTTACGCCAACGCCCAGGGACAGGTCCGCTACATCGAGACGATACTGAAATAGAGAAGGAGTAAGCGCGTGGAGATTTTCTTGCTCAGGCAGTTTCAGAGAGAGGTCGAGCGACAGTGCCAGTTCGCGATGATCGCCCTTCAAGACATCGAGGAGGCGAACGCCAACAGCGACGGCAAGCTATTCTGGTTCTCGATCCAGAACCTGCTCGTCGCCATTGGAAGGATCTCCCGTCTCCTCTGGCCCCCAGACGAGCAACACTCCGAACGTGGCGCGGAATTAAGGAGAAGCCTCGATATAGACGAGGACTCTCCGCTCAGATCCAGGACATACGTCGAATATTTCGCCAGGTTCGACGAACGTCTTGAGAACTGGTACGAGACATCCGAGCAACACAGGTACTTCGACTCTTACACCGAACCCCTGGACGTACTAGCCGAAACAAAAGGGGGAGACCGCTTCCGCGGCTACGACGCCGAGAAGGACGCCATCCTCTTCCACGGCGAATCATACTATCTAAAGCCGGTCTCCGGGGCCATCGAAGTCCTCTGCGAGAGGGCGGAGCGGGAGATGCGGAAACCCCGCTTCGACCTGGACCCAGAGAAGACCGATGCTCGCGACAAGGAAGATATCTTCCGAGGCTAAAGAAGGTATTGCCGGCATCAAGAAGGTATTGCCGGCATCCATCGTCTACGTCCGGCGAAGTCGCTTCTCGCGCAACGTGAGTCGAGACCGCGACGTATAGAAGCCCCATAGTTTGGTGTCGCGGAGCACCACTTCCAATGTAAGCTACGTTTATGGGCCAGTCTCACGGACGGGCTTTCTGAGTCGTTTGTGTCTTGCGACACCACAATCCGTTTTGAACCAACATACTTACGGGGTACGGTCGTTCCAGTTCACCACCAGGTCATCCAGAAGCCGTGGCGGACGACGTTGCAGGTAAAGCTTTCGAGCAAAGGAGAATTCATGACGGAATTTGAAGAGCGTGGCGACAGGTTTACCGCCATCGAGGATCGGTACGCGGGCTACACGGTCTATGATCGCGACAACGACAAGATCGGTAAGGTAGACGATCTTTTTCTGGACGAGAGTGATCAGCCGGAGTACATCGGCGTGAAGATGGGCTTCCTGGGTACCAAGTCCACCATTCTCCCGATGGACCTCGTGACGATAGACGAGGAGCGTCAGATCATGATGGCCTCGGTAGATAAAGAGACGGCCAAGAGCGGGCCGAGCTTCGACGACGACCGGGAGATCACGCCCGAGTTCGAGCAGGAGATCCACAGCTACTACGGTCTCGAAGGCAGGGAATCCAGCTCTGGTTCCTACGGCGATTACTACGGTGACGAGGACTACGACGAGCACAGCGGCGCGGCGAGTACCGGCTCGGAGACCGCCGGCACGGTTGGCCCCGGCATGAGCATGGGCGACACCGAGTCCGGCGAGTTCCGCGAGCACGACCGCAATCAAGAGGGCGTCAATCAGCCCGGCAGCGACCTGGAAGATGAGGACGAGCTTCGGGTGCAGAGGACCGAGGAAGAGCTTCGGGCCGGGACCCGCGAGCGCGAGGCCGGCGCCATGAAGGTCCGCAAGCGCGTGAGGACCGACCGCGAGAGCATAGAGGTTCCCACCAGGCGCGAAGAGGTCAGCGTCGAGCGGGTTCCCGTGGAAGAGGGTGTGGCTTCGGAGGCGGAGATCGGGGACGACGAGATCCGGGTTCCGGTGACCGAGGAAGAGGTCGTCGTCGACAAGAAGCCGGTCGTTAAGGAAGAGCTGCGTATCCGCAAGGACGTGGTCGAGGATACGGAAGTCGTCGAGGAAGACGTAAGGCGTGAGGAGGTCGACATAGACGACGAGACCGAGAGGCGTAACCGATAGAGGTTTCCCCCGGTCTTACTGATTAAACAGTACCGGCAAAACACGGGCGTGTCCGACGGAAGCCGGGCGCGCCCGTTTCGGTGCGAGGAGGCAAAAGCCTGACAGACGGCCAGAAGGACGAAGGGTTCAAAAGTGTTCGGTAAAGCTAAAGGTTAGTGAGGAGGCAGAGATGACGGATAGAGAACGCAGAGGTAACGAAGATGCGCCGCCGGTAGACGAGAACGAGGTGCGCGCTGAAGATCGTAGCGCGACAAACCGTAGCGGTGATAGCGAGAGGTCTGGGACCCGCAGGGTAGAGGACGCCCGAAAGGAGCGTGAGGCGGAGCGCGACTCGAGCAGAGCGTCATCTACTGACAGAGACAATGACAGAGGCACTAGCTGGCTCAGCGTGATCCTCGGCTGGCTCACCGCTCTAGGCGCTGGTCTTATATTGAGCGGCATCGTTGGCGCAATCGTCGGCGCTATACTGGGCTCTCTGGGCGTCAAGGGCGGAGCCGAGGGCGGCGTCGCCGCTCTCGTCGGACTCTTGGTAACGTTGCTTCTGGCCTTCATTATCGGTGGCTACGTGGCGGGTCGCCTCGCCAGCCGCTCTGGTCTCAAGCATGGCCTCTTCGTTCCGCTTCTGGCCCTGGTGATAACGCTACTTCTGGCGGGTATCGGAGCGCTAATCGGTACCAGCTTCATAGACCAACTCTCCGGCATTACGCTTCCGAAACTTCCGAGCGGCGCACAGAGCCAGATCCCCAACCAGGGTCTCGGCACCATCCTGACCGGCGCCGGCATTCTCGCCCTGCTCGTTCCGTTCATAGGCGGCGCTTTGGGTGGCGCACGGGGCGCCAAGACAGGACGCGAACGCCCATAACCCGGAGAGATGCAGATACGGAGACTAGAGAAAGAGGACGATAATGAGTACGGTAGTTGACTCACTACAACAAGGATTGGGCGCATTCTTCGCCTTCATCCCGCAGCTAATCGGCGCGATCATCATCCTGATCGTTGGCTACATCGTAGCCAAGATCCTTCAGGCCGTCGTCAGCCGGGTCCTGAAGGCCGTTGGCTTCGACGGGTGGATGGAGAAGAGCGGCATAAAGCAGTTCTTTGATAGGGCGCAGACCAGAGAGACGCCGGCGACGATTCTGGGCAAGCTGGTCTTCTGGTTCGTCTTTATCATCGCGATCACTATGGCGACGGACGCACTCGGCATAAGCCAGGTTTCGGCCGTCTTCGCCCAGCTAATCGCCTACATCCCGAACATCATCGCGGCCGTCCTGATCCTGATACTGGCCGGCCTGCTCGCCCAGTTCGTAGCCGGACTGGTCCGGGGCGCCACGGGTATCGACATCCTCGGGACCGTGGCGCAGGTCGCCATCATGGTGTACGCGGTATTCGCCGCCCTGACGCAGCTTCAGATCGCGGTTCAGCTAACCGCCCCGACGTTCCTGATCGCCCTCGGAGCCGTGGCGCTCGCCGCCGCTATCGCGTTCGGCTGGGGCTCGCGCAACGTGGCCTAGGACATCGTCGAGAAAGCGTACAACCGCAGAGATGAAGCCCGGCAGAAGATCCAGGAGCAAGGCGACTCAAACGCCAGCGTCTCCAGCGAAACCCGCACCGGCGATCACGACGACGAGAGGCCTTCCGCCCGGTCTTTGCGCCGCGGCGAGTAAGTTCTCGAACACATAAAGTTATCGCAGAGCGGGACTCGAAAGAGGCCCGCTCTTTATTTGCCTCTCTACAATGCAAGAATGCTCGTCCAGTCCAACTCGCAGCGTGGACCTGGATACCGTGGCGCATGGTTCTACGACCAAAGAGACGGCACTACCTTCAGAGGGCGCGGGTGGGAAAAGTAGTATAGACACCTTAGAATGTCTGCGATCTAGACTCCGGTTGCTCCAGCAACTGGTGTTCGAGATACCTCTGGCGGATCAGCGGAAGGGAGGAGTTCGGTGAGCGAATTCGATAAGGTAAGAGAGAGGCGTATGCAATTCTTGAGGGCTGCGTACGATTTGGGCAAGTCGCGTCCAGCCAACATGGTTAATATGGAGGAGATCGCGCAGCAGATGGGCGTCGAGTGGAATGTATTAGAGCGCGGTGAGCTGGACGAGTACGCGAACTACTACGGCGGCAAGGGTTTCATAAGGAGGCAAGCCGACGGCTATGGCATACTCAGCATCACCCCGAAAGGCATAGACGAGGTGGAAGGTAACAACCAACCACAACAATCCAACGTCTCCAACATCTTCAACATCTCCGGTCCCGTTCAGGGTTCTGTTATCGGCACCCACAACACTGCCGAATTGACTAACCATTTCGATTTTCGATCCATCGAGCAGCGCATAGAGCACGAAGGTGGAGAAGATAAGGAAGAACTCCGCGAAGCTCTAAACGAGGTGCGGCAACTCCTCGAAAGCGGAAAGAAGTTAGATCGCGGCGCGTGGGCAAGGTTTAGTGGCGTCATGCAGCGCAACAACTGGTTCGCCAGCCCCGTGATGACGGCACTGGTAGGCTTCGCTACACAAACGATCAGTTAGCTAGCGAGAGTTCCATCGCGGGGGCTCCTCCGGACAGCAGGAGCACGGAACTTCATATTCATACAAGCTGCGAGAGGCTCTACTCCAACTCCCTAGGAGCACCAGCTATCGTCGCGGAGAAGTCCGGCCCACTGGCGTGTTTGATCCGGCCACAGCATGGTGTAATGGTTGGCGCCTTCCACCAGGACTTCCGTGCGCAGGTCGAGGGCATCGGCCATTACCGCGCGGGCGTCGTCCGATATGAGGGGATCGCTCTCCGGGAAGAAACCAGCCGAGGCCCGGACGAGGGCGACCGGACAGGCGACGGTCCTCATCTCCTCCACTGTTGGGGCGTGGTTCGAGACCCAGGGCGCGTCTTCTTTCGCCGCCGCGGACGAGCACTTGGGCTGGTAGCCGCCGTCTACTTCCGCCAGGTCGTAGAGGTAGTAGTCGCCGAGTTCCGGGGGGAGGTCTTCTATCTTCAGCCCCTGTCCGGGGAACCAGAAGTCCAGGTAGGACTCCGGGCTCTCGAAGACCATGTCCAGTCTGCGGAAGGCGCGCTCCAGTCCTTCCTCGATGGCTTCCGCTTCCTGCTTCTCTTCTTCGGACATCTCCTCCTCGGAGGAGCTTTCGGCGCGAGGCCAGCCACCGTCGAGCAGCGCGAGCGCCCTTACCCGGTTCGGGAACGTCAGGGCGGTCTGGAGGGCTACGAACGCGCCCATGGAGTGACCGGCGATTACGGCCCGTTCGAGTCCGAGGTGGTCGAGGATCCGGATCACGTCCTCCGCGTGGGCTTCGAGCCCGTAGCCGGATTCCGGCTTGTCCGAGTCTCCCCTGCCTCGCAGGTCCACGCCGACGAGGCTACGGTCCTCTCCGATCTGACTCGACAGGGCGTTGAACGCCCGGTGCTGGGCGGTGATGCCGTGCAGACAGATCACCGGGTCCGGGCCGCCGCCTGCTTTCCAGATCGCAAGCTCCACCTCTCCGGGTACGCGCTCCGCATTCCACATGCTCTTCTCCATATCCGAGGATTATACGCGAGGGATAACGTCCGGCGCTTCGTATTCTAGAGAGCGGCGGATGGTACTCTACCGGCATGGAGACTTCAGGAATGGATTACTACGAGAACGTAATAGCGGCTATCGGGAATACGCCCCTGATCCGTATGGGACGCATCGAGCGCGACGAGGGCATCCGGGCGACCGTACTGGCGAAGGTCGAGTATCTGAACCCCGGCGGCTCGGTAAAGGATCGGCCCGCCATAAAGATGATCGAGGTGGCCGAAAAGCAGGGCCTACTGAAGCCCGGCGGGACAATCGTCGAGCCGACGAGCGGGAACACCGGGGCGGGACTGGCGCTCGCGGCGGCGGTTAAAGGTTACCGGTGCATCTGCGTGATGCCGGAGAAAGCGAGCAAGGAGAAACAGGACCTGCTCAAGGCGATGGGCGCGGAGGTGGTCGTCACCCCGAGCGCGCCGCCGGAGGACCCAGAGAGCTACTACGCGGTCTCCGAGCGGCTGGCGAACGAGATCCCCGGCGGCTTCAAGCCCGGCCAGTACGAGAACCCGGCGAACCCGCTCGCCCATTACGAGACGACGGGACCGGAGCTCTGGCGCCAGACCAACGGCCGCATCACCCACTTCGTCGCCGGGATGGGGACCTGCGGCACCATCACCGGCACCGGACGATACCTGAAGGAACAGAACCCGCAGGTACAGGTCGTCGGCGTGGACCCGGAAGGCTCCATTTTCTCCGACCCGGAGAACATCCACAAGTACGCCGTGGAAGGCGTCGGCGAGGACTTCTACCCGGCGAACCACGACGCCGGCGTGGTGGATGCAGTGATCCAGGTGACCGATAAGGAATCCTTCCTGATGACGCGAAGGCTAATGGCCGAGGAGGGACTGTTCGTCGGAGGTTCGTGCGGGATGGCTGCGGTCGGGGCGGTGCGGGCGGCGAAAGGTCTGCCGGAAGACGCCATAGTAGTCGTCATACTCCCCGATTCCGGGCGCAACTACGTCTCGAAGGTCTTCGACGACGATTGGGTGCTCGCCAACTCGGACATCACCCCGGACGAGCTGGAGAGGCCGTACCGGATCTTCGAGAAGGGTAAAGCATGACCAGCGAACGACCTTTCAAGGTAGAAGTCTATTACCGGGGCAAGTCCGTGTTCAAGCTTGGCTACCACGATAGCCTCGAAGAAGCCGGAAAGGACGCCAGAGAGAGGCTCGATCTGGACGAGAGCGTATACGAGGCGAGGGTGCTGGACCATAACGGGAGAGTCATCGACACGCTCAAGAAAGAGGGAGCATGAAATTCGCGACGAAGGCGATCCACGTCGGGCAGGAGGCGGACCCGGCTACCGGGGCTACCATCGTCCCCATCTACCAGACCTCCACCTACACGCAGGAGGCGCCGGGCCAGCACAAGGGCTACGAGTACAGCCGCAGCGGCAACCCGACCCGCGCCGCCCTCGAAGAATGCGTCGCCGCCCTCGAGGGCGCGGAGTACGGCCTCGCCTTCGCCTCCGGGCTCGCAGCCACGACCGCCGTGATGAGTTTGCTCTCGCCAGGGGATCACATCGTCGCCGGTGACGACCTCTACGGCGGCAGCTACCGCCTCTTCGACAAGGTACTCCAGAAGAGCAACGGTCTTGACTTCACCTTCGTGGATACGACCGATTCGGCATCGGTCGAGGAAGCGCTACGGCCGGAGACGAAGATGCTCTGGATCGAGACTCCAACCAACCCGATGTTGACGCTCTCGGACATCGCCGCTCTCTCGGAGATGGCGCACGAGCGCGGCGCGGTCGTGGCGGTGGACAACACTTTCGCCTCGCCGTACTTCCAGCAGCCGCTCGCCCTGGGGGCGGACATTGTCGTGCATTCGACGACCAAGTACATGGGTGGACATTCTGATGTCGTTGGCGGAGCCGTGATGACCTCCAACGAGGGGTTTTACGAAGAGATCAAGTTCTACCAGAACGCCGCCGGCGGGGTACCGGGACCGTTCGACTCCTGGATCGTGCTGCGCGGCCTGAAGACTCTGGCCGTCCGTATGCGCCAGCACGAAGAGAACGCCCTCGCCGTCGCCGAGTTCCTCGAAGGCCACCCCGAGGTTGCCACTGTCAACTACCCCGGCCTGCCAAGCCACCCGCAGCACGATCTGGCGAAGAAGCAGATGAGCGGCTTCTCCGGAATGGTCTCCTTCACTCTGAAAGGCGGCGCGGAAGCGGCCTACGCGGCGGTACAGAGGACGAAGGTATTCTCTTTCGCCGAGTCCCTGGGCGGCGTCGAGTCGCTCGTGACCCATCCCGCCACCATGACCCACGCCGCCATCCCGCGCGAACAGCGCGAGGCGAGGGGCGTCACGGATGGGCTCATGCGTCTCTCGGTCGGGATCGAGGACGCGGAGGACCTTATTGCCGACCTGGATCAGGCAATAAGCTCCTAACCCGCGGCGGCTTCTCCGTTTCGCTCGCGGTAGTCGTCGCGCCAGGCGATGAGGTCTTCTAGCGGGCTCAGGTCGTACTCCGGGCCGGTGAAGCCGATGAGCAGGTGGGTGATGCCGTTCTCGACGTAGGCGTCGGCGTTCTCTATCTGGTCTGGCTGAATCAAAATGGAGCGCTCTATCTCTTTCGGGTCGCGCCCGACCTTCCCGCACCAATCGTCCAGGATGCCGCTCTTGCGGCCCGCCGCCTCCGGGTCGCCGAACCCGTTCCAGATGTGGGCGTGCTCGGCGACGATGCGGAGCGTAACCTTCTCGCCGCCGCCGCCGATGAGGATCGGGATCTCCCGCGTCGGGGCCGGGTTGAGCTTGCCCATCCGCTCCTCGATAACCGGCATCGCCGCGTCCAGGTCCTTCAGCCGCCCCGGCGCAGTCCCGAAAGGATAGCCGTACTCATCGTAGTCCTTTTCGAACCAACCACTCCCGATGCCGAGGATCAAACGTCCCCCGGATATGTGGTCCACGGTCCGGGCCATGTCCGCGAGCAGGTCCGCGTTCCGGTACGAGTTGCACGTAACCAGCGCCCCGAACTCCACCCGCTCCGTGACCTCGGCCATCGCCGCGAGTAGCGTCCAACATTCGAAATGCTTCCCCTCGGGGTCTCCGTAGAGCGGGTAGAAGTGGTCCCAGTTAAAGAGCGTGTCCGCTCCCATCTCCTCCACCCTGCGCCACGTATCGCGCATCTGGGCGTACTCCGCGTGCTGCGGCTGAATCTGTGCTCCAACCCTTACCGGCATCCCTCTCCTCCTCAAGTCAGTGACGAATTTGCGTATTCTACCCCTCAAACGAGCCGGACGGTCTCCGCCGCCGGAACGGAGCCTGTATCCGTTATAGTTGCACTGCTTGTCGTGCGCGCAATTGAAGGTGAGGGAGGGATGTTGGATTTCGATAGGACGAAGTGGAGGTTGACGCCACCACGACCCGCCGCGGGCAAACGTCGCATCGGCGGAGAGGCTTGAACTCCTCTAACGTCCGGGCGCTCTGCTTCGACGTGTTCGGCACCGTCGTGGACTGGCGCTCGACCATCATCCGGGAAGGCGAGGAGCTAAACCGGGAGAAGGGTCTCGCCGTGGATTGGGCAGCCTTCGCCGACGCCTGGCGCGGCAGGTATGCTCCCTCCATGGACCTGGTGCGGCAGGGCGAATTGCCGTGGACCAACCTGGACGCGCTCCACCGCGCCTCCCTCGAAGAGTTGCTCGAAGAGTTCGGTGTCGGCGGGCTCTCCGAGGAAGAGAAGGACCATCTGAACAAGGTCTGGCACCGGCTGGAACCCTGGCCGGACTCCGTGGAGGGTCTGAGGCGATTGAAGAAGGGGCGCTTCATTATCTCGACGCTCTCAAACGGGAACGTCGCGCTGCTGGCCAACATGGCGAAGCGGGCCGGGCTTCCGTGGGATCTCATCTTCTCCGCCGAACTGGTCCGTCATTACAAACCGGACCCCGAGACTTACCTGATGGTCCCCGAACTACTTGGCCTCCGGCCGGATCAGGTGCTGATGGCCGCCGCCCACCCGAACGACCTGCGCTCCGCCCGCGAGAACGGCCTCCGTACCGCATACGTCCTCCGACCCCTGGAGTTCGGTCCCGGCGGTAACGCGGAGCCCGCGGACCCGGCTTTCGACGTTGTCGCGGAGGACTTCATCGAGCTGGCTGAAAAACTCGGCGCTTGAGCTAGATCAAAGCCCACGCGGCGGTTGCGATGCCCAAGGCGCCTGTCAAGATGACTATACCCAGGGTGAACGCCCGGAAGGACCTCTCGGAGATCCTCTTCAAGAGCGCCGTCCCGATCACCTTCCCCACAAATGCCGCCGGGACCAGCGCCAGGGCAAGCGGTATCTGTCCCACCTCGAAGACCCCACGATAGAAGAGTACGGCGAGCCCCACGATGCCCAGGACCAGGAAGTAGAGCGCACTGCTGGCCCGAAAAGCGTGTTTGGGCAGGCCGCGGGAGGCGAAGAGCAACACTATGGGAGGACCGGCGAGTCCCGTCGAAGTCGAGAGCGCGCCGCTCGCCGAACCCGCGACGAGTGTACCCCACCTAGTTTGTGCCCCCGGAAGCCGCACCTCCCGCAACAGGAGCAGCGTCGACAAGACCACAATGACCCCGACCCCGAGCCGGATGTACGCTTGGTCCACGGCCCGCAAGACCTCCACGCCCACCACCAAACCAACGAACGCCGGAAGCAGCAAGGCGGCCACCAGACGCCGCTCCGCGTCCCGCCACGAGTCCAACACCACCGCCACGTTTATGAATATCGACAGCACAGCGGTCAGCGCGACGACTGTCTTTGGATCGTAGACGAAGAGCAGCAGCGGCACGCTTATGAGAGCCAGTCCAAAGCCGGAGAGCCCAGACACAGCCCCCGCGAGCAACACGGCCAGGAGGGCCACCAGAAGCGCCGCGCTCAACAAAATAAACGCACCGAAAGTTTCGTTGCCACTACCCCGCCTTTATTGACGGCTGGCTGGTAGCTAATGGCTGGAAACTAACGGAGGATACCGGCGTAGAGGCGTTCCCAGGCCTCCATCTCCGGCGTAAAGTAGCGCACCCGCGTCTTCTTGTACTCGCGGGTCGAGTAGAGGGATACATAGTCGGTCAGGCCGCTCTCTTCGGACATCGCGTGCAGGACAGCTTCGCACTCCTCGACCGAGCGGCCGTGGACCATGCTGAAGAGGGCGTAGGGCCAGTCTTCGTAGACGGGGCGCTGATAACAGTGGGAGACGGCCTGATACTGGGCGAACATGTTACCGGCGTCTTCCACGCGATCCTCGGGGACCCTCCAGACGCCCATCGCGTTTGCCCGGAAGCCAGCCTTGCGGTGATAGAGGACGGCGGAGAAGCGGCGCATGATCTTCCGGTTCTGGAAGTCGTAGGCCCGGTCGATCAACTCATCATAAGACATCCCGGCCTGCTCGCCCCAGAGGTCGAACGGCCGCGGCGTGAGTGGTATGTCTTCCTGCAGGACCCGGATAGCCGACTTATCCTCCTCCGAGATATTCTTATCCGCGCCCTGGCGGTCGGACTCGCCGTACTGCGGGGCCTCTTTCTTGGCGGTCGCGCCCGCGTTCATGTCGAGCGTCACCCCGATCTTGAAGAGCTTCAGCGTTGGCAGGATGCGGGTCTTCTCCGCGCCGCTTATGTGATGCAGCACGTCCACGGTGCCTTCGAGCCCGAGCCGGGAGTCCGGCGGTACGGCGACCGTGTACCAAAGGTTCAGATCGTTATTACGCTCGTAGTTGTGGGAGACGCCGGGGTGGGAGTTTATGGCCTTCGCGCCGGCTGCGAGCTTGTCGGCGGGAATCCTGGCGGCCACCAGACTGGATTCGTAGCCGAGGACGCGCGTATCGAAGATCGCGGAGATCTGACGGATCACCCGTCCCCTCTTGAGCGTCTCCACGCGTCGTATGACCTCGTCGCCAGCGATACCTACCTCGCGTCCGATAGCGTCGAAAGGCTCCCGCTCCAGCGGAAACTCGCGCTGGATGTAATTCAGGATGTCCTTGTCGATGCTATCCATCATGCGACTGCCGGTAGTTGTGCTGACCACGTTTTACAAGCCCTTCTCGACGGTTTGCAACTTCACGGTTGCATAATAGCAGCCATAGTCAAAATAAGGTATGAGAATGTTTACTATTTCCGGCTGCCGTCACAGATCCAATTAAAAACAACCCTGGTCCAGACCGGAAGTTGCGATGAGCCTACAATTCTTACGAGCGGAGAGCGGGATGCATCGCCCCAGTATATATGACGTGTTTGGCTCACGAGACATCTTACTTGCTTCCCATCGACCGATCTCGAGCCAGCAACATCAATGGCGGTTGTGGAGAAATTCCGAGAGAACCGAATACGGGATTTGGCGAAGCGTGCCCTGTACGAGGGTGCAGGACAAGAACCGTACTTGTGTACGGTGTTAAAGGTTCCGCCCCATGAGACCATACAGATACGAAAGCCGCCGCTTCTGGAACGCGAAAGACGTACTTGGGACCTTGAACCCTGTCGCATAAAATAGGAGTGGGCCACGATGTGCCGCGGGACATCGACGTAAAAGATACAACGGAAGGTGAAGAGTTTGATTCTGCTTGGTTGGCGGGCCGCCGTAAGGCTACATGTCCTGCCACGTCTGCTGTGTTACACATTGATCCCTGGCCCTGGATTGGCTGCTTAACCTTGCAGCCGGTTGTTTCTATATCCAAGCTTTCAAAGACCTACGCGTCGGGCTTCCAGGCGCTAAAGAGCATCGACCTGGAAATTGACCGTGGAGAGATCTTTGCCCTGCTAGGACCCAACGGGGCGGGAAAGACGACGCTCATCAATATCATCTGCGGGATCGTCAATCCGACTAAAGGTGAGGTGCTGGCCGACGGCCATGACATCATCACCGAGTACCGGGCGGCCAGGTCCATGATCGGGCTCGTCCCGCAAGAACTCACTACAGATGCGTTCGAAACCGTGTGGGCCACCGTCAGCTTCAGCCGGGGGCTGTTTGGCAAGAAGGCCAACCCCGACTACATAGAGAAAGTGCTCCGTGACCTGTCGCTGTGGGACAAAAAGGACAGCAAGATCATAACGCTCTCCGGAGGTATGAAGCGTCGGGTCATGATCGCCAAGGCCCTCTCGCACGAGCCACAAATTCTCTTTCTGGACGAGCCGACGGCTGGCGTGGATGTCGAACTGCGTCGGGACATGTGGCAGACGGTGCGCTTGCTGCGCGAGGGCGGCGTGACCATCATCCTGACCACGCACTACATCAACGAGGCCGAAGAGATGGCCGACCGCATAGGGGTGATCAACAACGGCGAGATCGTCCTGGTCGAAGACAAAGCCGAACTTATGCGTAAGCTCGGCAAGAAACAACTGACGCTACAGTTGCACGATAGTCTCGACGAAATTCCAGGAGGGCTCGCCAACTATGGATTGGAGCTCATGACGGACGGTACCGAGTTGATCTACACCTACGACACCAGAACAGGACGCTCGGATATCCCCGCCTTGCTCGGTGACCTCAACCGGGTGGGTGTCAAGTTCAAAGACCTCCAGACGAAGCAGAGCACGTTGGAAGAGATTTTCGTCAGCCTGGTGAAAGAGGGACGATGAACTTCTACGCGATCCGCGCAATCTACAAGTTCGAGATGGCGCGAACCTTGCGAACGGTGCTCCAGAGCATAGTCTCGCCCGTGATCTCAACGTCTCTGTACTTTGTCGTCTTCGGCGCGGCGATTGGCTCCCGCATAACCGACATTGAGGGGATCAGTTACGGCGCCTTTATCGTGCCGGGTCTGATCATGCTCTCTCTGCTAACCCAGAGCATCACCAACGCGGCGTTCGGCATCTTCTTCCCCAAGTTCACGGGGACGATATACGAGATCCTGTCGGCCCCCGTTTCGTACATCGAGATCGTTCTAGGATACGTCGGGGCGGCCGCGACCAAGTCGGTCATTCTGGGTCTGATCATCCTCGCAACGGCGGGCCTGTTCGTGCCGATCGAGATCGCGCATCCATTTTGGATGCTCACGTTCCTGGTTCTCACAGCCGTGACATTCAGCCTCTTCGGCTTCGTGCTCGGCATTTGGGCCGACGGTTTCGAGAAGCTGCAACTCGTACCGTTCCTTATAGTTACGCCGTTGATCTTCCTCGGCGGTAGTTTTTACTCCATCAAGGTGTTGCCGCCGTTCTGGCAGACTGCCACCCTCTTCAACCCTGTCGTGTACTTGATCAGCGCCTTCCGCTGGAGTTTCTACGGGATCTCCGACGTGAGCGTCGGCGTGAGCCTGACCATGACAATCCTTTTTCTCTCCATATGCTTGACGGCGGTGTGGTGGATCTTCAAGACGGGGTACCGGCTCAAAACGTAGCCTCTGTCGCGAGGCGTCTCTCTCCAAACTTTCATTGGCCGCGGGACTACTTGTTGCCCGATGCGGTCGACGAAACAAGGCCGCTCTGGACACCATCGGCAGGGATACGGTGTGGGAAATCATGAGTACGAACCGAATGCTTCTTTACACGCCCTGATCAAGTGGTTAGGATCTCACCGTGTCGGAGATGGATTTTCCCATGCTTGTCGGCTCGACTGCCGCCCAGGTCTGGTAGGCTGCGGACGCGCGGGGAAACGCTGCCCGGAGCCACACGGAGACCTATGCTTCCCTGGAGGTCACAGCCAGGAGCGCGGACAAAAAGGACGAGACACCATGAACGCCTCAACGATAGATTGCCGGACTTGCCACCAACGTATGCCCGCCGCGTGTCCGCACAGGTATAAGGGATGGACGAGGTGACGGCTCTCCGAGCTAATTTCCCGGAGAAAGAGTGGTTCGAGGCGCTGCGCGAAGCGGTCGCGGCTGACGCGGAGATGGCGGTTATCGGGCGATGGTGTGACGTCGATCTCGCCCTTGTGGTAGGCGACGAACTGGTCTTGCTCCGCCTCCGGGCGGGAAAGTTAGCAGAAACTCTGTTTGATCCTGACCTCGGCGAGTCGTGGGACTTCACGCTTCGGGGCAAACTCGAAGATTGGAGAACCTTCTTGCAACCGACACCGCCGCCCTTCTACTCCGATCTGCTCGCCATGAACAGCCGCGTTCCGTCGTTCAGCATAGAGGGTGACCGCAAGGCATTCGTTCGCCATCTGCGTCCGATCGGAAAGGTCTTCGCGCTCGCCCAACGCATTGGAGGTGAGCATGCCTGACTTCGACCCGATTACCGGACGATACGTGTACGTGGATGCCGCGGGTGCCAGGAACCGTATCTACTTCGAGGAGGCCGGAAGCGGGCCGCCGCTCCTGTGCCTGCACACGGCGGGGTCCGACTCCCGCCAGTATCGGCACCTGCTCTGCGACCCCGAGGTGACATCCCGGTGGCGCGTCCTCGCCTTCGACATGCCCTACCATGGTCGCTCGGCGCCGCCGGACGGCTGGTGGGAAAAGGAGTACCTGCTGACGCGTGAAGACTATTCGGAGATAGTCATGGCCTTCCTCCGGACGATGGAACTGGATCAGCCCGTTGTCCTCGGCTGTTCGATGGGCGGGGCCATAGTGCTCGAGCTGGCCCGCAGTCATGGTGAGGAGTTCGGCGCGGTGATCGGACTCGAAGGAGCGAGCAAAATCGAGGGCCGTTTCCTGGACTGGTCCGTGATGCCCGACGTCGACGGTTCGGTTATGGCGGCATCGTGGACCTATGGGCTCATGGCTCCTCAGAGTCCCGAGGCTTCCCGGCGCGAGGTCTGGTGGACCTACAGTCAGGGCGGTCCTGGCATCTACCGAGGGGATACGTACTTCTACAGCGTGGATTGGGACCTCCGGGGGCAAGAAAAAGAGATCGACACCAGCCGGTGTCCGGTCTACCTGCTAACCGGCGAGTACGACTACGCGTGTACCGTGGAGGAGTCCGCCGTGACCGCCGACGCCATACCGGGGGCGAACTTCACAAAGATGGAGGGTATCGGCCACTTCCCGACGGCGGAGAACTATCCCAGGTTTCGGGAGTACCTGCTCCCCGTGCTCCGGCGGATCAAGTAAGAGCAAAAGTCGGGCTTCGCAGTATGTATACGCCAATAGGAAGGAAAGGTAGGGAGAAGCATGGCGACTCAGGTTGAAAAGCAAGCGTACATCGACGCGATGGTAGAGAAGCGCGGATACGTGCTCGACTATCATAAGGTGATGACGGCCCAGGACTACGAGGTTCTGCAGGCAACCAACGGGCTAGTCGAGGCCGCCTACCTCAAGCAGCGCAGGCTGGACCGCAAGACCAAGGAGCTAATCTTCATCGTCAGCCTCACCGTCATGCGGGCGAGCAAGGGACACATCCAGAGCCACATACGTGTCGCTCTCGACCTCGGACTCTCAAAGGAGGAGATACTTGAAGCGATAGAGATATCCCTGCCCGAAGCCGGCATAGTCGCCTTCCAGGAGGGCTTCGAAGCCTGGCGGGAAGTCACGGAAGCCGAAGGCATCGAGCCTACCGTCGAGGCTCATCAGGGAGGTTCCGGGTCGAGATAGGGGCGCGACGCCGTAAGAAGGATACAAATTCTACGTGGAGGCCCGCCAAAAGATGCGCGAGCTGATGCACGAGGAGATCAAACACGTATCAAGCCAGGCATTCTCGGGGGTCGCGTACGAGAACGCGGATTCTAACGACTATACGCGACGTTTAGGAGGCATTGAGTAGTGAAGGGTCTACGAATCCTGGGAGACCGCCGGGCGGAACTGGCGACTTTGGCCAAGCCGGAACCTCGTGACGGGTGGGCGGTGGTGCGCTCGACGATGTCGGCTGTGTGCGGCAGCGACCTGCACATATACCGGCAGAGCGCCGGGCAGGTCGGAGACCGCTCGAGCCGGGTCGCCGGCCATGAAGCGGTGGGCGTCGTCGAGCAAGTCGGCTCCGGGGTCGAGGGACTGGCCCCAGGGACCCGCGTCGTCGTCTACCAGCATTACGGCTGCGGCAGGTGTGGGTACTGCAGGGTTGGTGAGCCCATGTTTTGTCCCGAGCGGCGGACGCTGGGCAACCACGTCGATGGCGCTGACGCCGAGATCGTGACCGCGCCCGCCTCGATCTGCCTCCCACTACCCGACGGCTTGAGCGACGAGGTGGCGACCCTGATGGCTTGCAACTTCGGAACGGCCTTCTCCGGGATCAAGAAGCTGAAGTTGGACTCCGAAGACGTGGTCGTGGTGTTTGGTCTGGGGCCGGTCGGATGCTGCGCGGTGGTGGTGGCGGCCAGCAACGGAGCGAACGTCGTGGCCGTGGATCCAGTCAAAAGTCGGCGCGACCTCGCCGAAGGGCTGGGAGCCGCCTGGACCATAGATCCCACGGCATCAGACACGAAGGCGGCGATATTGGAGATAACGCAAGGGCGGGGCGCGGAGGCATCCATCGACTGTTCAGGGAACCCGAGCGCGCAGTCGGAGGCGCTCGACCTCCTCAGGCCGAAGGGCAAGATGCTGATCTTGGCCGCCACCGCCCCGTGGACCTTCGATCCCGCGCAGTTGTGGCGCAAGGGACTCACCCTGCACGGCTCCTGGGTCTACGGACTCGGCGAGTACGAAGGCGTGGCGCGTCTCGCACGGAAGAAGGCAGAGTCTCTGGAAAAGATAGTGACCCGCAGGTTCAGCGGAGATGAGGCGGAAGAGGCCTTGCGCGCCGCGGACAAAGGTACCGGAGGGAAGACCGTGATCGACTGGACCCGGTGAATTCGTCTGGACGACTCTCCAAAAGCCCTCGCCCGAGAGAGTGTGACGACTCCTGGAGGTGAACGCCTGGCTTGTGCGTCGACCAACGATACTTCATCGTACGCTGAAAAACCGTCCCACCGCTTGTAGCTTTCCAGCAGACTTGTCTTGACCCTTCTATGCGCCAGTCTGCTCGAAAGCGTGGGCGGCGCGCAGGATGGTCTCTTCGTCCCACTTCTTTCCTATCAGCATCATGCCGATGGGAAGGCTTTCGGAGAGACCGCACGGCACGTTCATCGCCGGATGTCCGCTAACGTCGAAGGGAGCGGTGTTCGGGATCATCTCCAGCGCGCGGGCGACGACTTCCTCTATGGGGGCGTCGGAATCGGGTATCTTCGTGGGCTTGAGCGGCAGCGTCGGCATCAAAAGGAGGTCCACTTCTTCGAGCGCCTCATCGTAGGCCGCCTTGAGCCTGCGGGCCAGGTTCTGCGCCTTCGCGTAGTAGCGTCCCCCGTAGGCGTCGCGCAGGTACTGGCCCATCAGCATGGTGAGCTTGACGGTCTCCGAGAGGTCGTCGGCGCGCATGATACGGCCCCGGCCGTAGACGTCGAGCAGGGAGGTCGAATAGTGACCCTCCCAATTGGTGCCCATGCTGTTGCCGCGCACCATAAGCTCCGTGGCGCCCTCGATGGCTATGCCGTTCCAGATGTGGATGCCGTCGAGGTGTAGCGGAATGGAGACTTCCGACACCTCCGCGCCCAGACTCTCGAAGGTCTTCGACGCCTCGCGAACGGCTTCGTCCACGTCATCTTCCGAGAGACCCGGCAGCCCGAAACCTTCGGACACTACGCCTATCTTCAACCCCTGCGCGTCTCCGTTGAGGGCGTTCATGTAGTCGCCGATCCGTATGTTTTTCTGGCGGGGATCCAGGCCGTCTTCTCCGGCCAGCACGGTGAGTAACAGGGCAACGTCGGAGACGGTGGCTGCTATCGGCCCGGTGTGGTCGAGTGTGATCTCTATGGGAAACACGCCTGTGTACGGGACGAGACCGTGCGTAGCTTTGAGACCGTATGTCCCGCACCAGCAAGAGGGGATGCGTATAGAACCGCCCTGGTCTCCACCGATAGCCATGTCCACCTCACCGGCGGCCACGAGCGCGGCGCTGCCGCTGGAGGATCCGCCCGCCGACCGGGTGTGGTCGTGAGGGTTGAGGACCGGTCCGGTGTCGGAGGTGTGGCTGCCGCCCGAGAAGCAGAGGTTCTCGCAGACGGCTTTACCGGAGATCTCACCTCCCCCGTCGAGTATGCGCGTGACGATTGTCGCATCGAACTCGGGGATGTAACCTTCGAGCGTTACGGTTCCGTTCATCATCGGCACGCCCGCGACGCAAACGTTGTCCTTGATAGCGATTCGTTTGCCGGTGAGTGGTCCACTATCGGCGCCTTTGATGGAGCACTTCTGGTACCAGGCGTTGAGAGGATTCTCTTCAGGATCCGGCCGGTAGCTCCCGGAGCGAGGATACTTCACGGGCAGCGCGGGTTCGGCGAGCTGATCCAACCTGTTGTAAGAGGCGAGCGTGGCCTCGATGAGAGCGGCGAAAGAGCGCGCATCCTCCTCATCCAGATGAAGTCCGAAACTGCTTCCGATCTCCTTGAGTTGCTCGATATTCGGTGGCTTCGTCATAATCCAACCCCCTCTGTAGCTGTTCGGCGGCACGCTCGCGGTTGCCGGACAAGAGCGAACGCCGACTGGAATCGTAGTCTACCCATTGTAAATACCCGTAGCTACTCAAGCCTCATGCCCGGCTGCTGAAGCTCAAACGTCGTCACGACCACATAATTTTCCGTGCGCTGATCTCAGTGCGGACTTCTGGACGCGTACTCGTGTTCCCCGAATACGAGAGCCTCGTTCTCGAAGCGATCGAGGAGATAACCTCTCATAGCCTCTCTGGCAGGCGCACCGTCGCACATCCACCCGGCGAGTTCCGCGCCTACCGCTGGGCCGACTTGGTCCTCGACGGTCCGGAGCCTGAAGCCCGTGTCAGACGCAGCCTCTCAAAGGATGACCACGGCCGCCGCGTCTTCAAGCGCACCAAGACCGAGAAGGGGCGCTCCGTCTCCCTCATGCCCGAGGTCGTCGAGGCTCTGCGCGCCCACCGCCGACGCCAGGCCGAGGAGCGGCTACGCTACTCCGGGCTGTGGAAGGACCAGGACCTCGTCTTCCCCAACAAGACCGGCTCCCCGATGGACTGGGACAACATCACCGCGCGTAACTACAAGCCCCGGCGCGCTGCGGCCGGCCTGCCCGAGACTACCCGCTTCTACGACCTGCGGCACACCTTCGCGACGCTAATGCTGGAGCAGGGCGAGAACCCGAAGGTCGTGCAGGAGATTCTCGGCCACTCTCAGATCACGCACACGATGGACACCTACTCCCACGTCACGCCCAACATGCAGCGCGCCGCCTTCGGCCGCCTCGGCGAACGCCTGCAAAGGTAGTGACATCTACGCATAACGAAGCCGTCCGGTCACTCGGCATGGAACCTGACCAGGCGGCTTATTTCACTATTGAGCCCCAAACTAAAATAAGATACGCTGACATCGCGGCTTATTTCACTACAGGACAGTAAGGAGGTCGTGTGGCGTCGACTATTTCACGCGCGGGCCGGTTCGTGAAACAACCGGCCGGATATACAGCTTTCGTGCCCGCCCCTTTGCCGCCCGATCCGCCGGTTCACATGGACAGCGCCATGGTCGGGTTGCTCTCGCGCGCGGATCAGGCCGTGGGCCGTCTCGATGGTGTGGCGCGGACACTACCCAACCCCGACCTGTTCGTTGCCATGTACGTGCGCCGGGAGGCGGTCCTGAGCTCTCAGATAGAAGGTACCCAGAGCACCCTCGAAGATGTGCTGGCCTTTGAACTGGATCCTAGACAGCGTGGAGTCCCGCAAGACGTCGAGGAAGTCGTCAATTACGTCAAAGCCATGAACTACGGTCTCGAACGCCTGGCGACGTTGCCTCTGTCGCTGCGACTGATATGCGAGATCCATGCGGAGCTACTAAGCGGTGTCCGCGGCACAGACAAGTTGCCCGGAGAGTTCCGTAGGAGCCAGAACTGGATCGGCCCCGAGGGAGCGGGACTCTCGGGTGCATCCTTCGTCCCGCCACCCGTCCCGGAGATGACGACCGCCCTACACGACCTTGAGAAATTTCTGCACGCCGATGATGACCTCCTGCCTATGCTCGTCCGCTGCGGCCTCGTACACGCCCAGTTCGAGACTATTCATCCCTTCCTCGATGGCAACGGACGCGCCGGAAGGCTCCTCATTACTTTCCAGCTTGTCCACGCGGGCGTCCTGCATCGTCCACTGCTCTACCTCAGCTACTACATAAAACGCCACAAGGCCGAGTACTACGACCGGCTCACGGCTGTCAGGGAAGATGGTAATTGGGAAGGCTGGCTCCGCTTCTTCCTGCGCGGTGTTGCGGAGACCGCCGAGGAAGCTACCACGACAGCCGAAGCCATAGTTGGCCTGCGCGAGGGACACCGAGAGTTCTTACAGAATGAAGGGCTCGGCCTGAACGGCCTGCGTCTGCTCGACCTCCTCTTCCGGCGACCCCTCATAAACGTCAACCTGGTGAAGGCCAGGCTGGATGTCGCCTTCAGGACCGCGAACGACCTCGTGGACCGACTGGTAGCTCTAGAGTTGCTCGAAGAAATAACCGGCGGTCAGAGGAACCGCGTCTTTCGCTACTCTCCGTACTGGCGCTTGCTCCGGGAACCCGATGCCACTGTGGAAGAAGACTCTCCGGTGCAGACGACCGAATCAGAAGAACAATAAATGCCCTCTCCTGCTACCCGCTCATTGCAAGCACCGAGGTGCGCGGTGCGAATTCCTCCGAAACAGCCCTGGTCTCCAATTGCGGTCAAATTGCGGTCAAACGAGATTTCAGGTTGTTTTACGAAGACTCGAACAAACAAAAAACTCCTGCAAATACAGGAGTTTGAGGAGCGCGCTCGGCAGGACTCGAACCTGCGACCTTCTGATTCGTAGACCGAATCAAGCGGTTCTATGCGGTTCTTTGAAGTGCGCTAAAGACGATTTATAAGCACTTTTTGTGCTTCGGGGCATCGGTTTGTTCTATCCTGTTCCCGTCCTACTCCCGTCACGCTCCCGTCAACTTGAGTGTACACCGCGCTGGGATTTGTTCCGTCGGGGTCACCAGTCCCCGTTCGTTCTACCTAGTTGCTTCAGCAGCAGGGCGGCTTTCTGGGGATGCCCGGAATCCTTTAGCCACCGCGCTAGGTCTTTGACGACGTCCTGCAGGCGATCGACCTCCCCTCGCAGTGTGATCACCTCGCGGAACTCCTCAGTAGCCTCCTGTCCGCACTACTCCCTGACGAAGGTGAAGATCGGTCCCAACTCCTCCAACCTAGCCTTCGCCCGCTCGCGGTGGGCCTCGTTATCGGTCCACCATGTCCGAGACGAGTCGGTATCGCCGGAGATGAGCTTCTGCCGCAACTCCTCTTCTTCCTCGTGGAGGTGGCGCAGAACCTTCTGAGCGAATCTCTCGCAGCAATGCTTCGCTACCTTTACGGCCACCCCGAATGGGGCCTTGTACTCGCCGAAGCGGTCCACGTACGAGAGGGGTTCGGTGAGCAGCTCCTCGGCGTCGAGGCCGAGCCTATCGGCCGCCGCTTCGAGGTCGTCTATAGAGAGTAGCTCCCGTTCGGCGGCCTTCAGGCCGAGGAGCACCTCCGCGCCCGCCTCCTGCGGTACGGCGAAGAACACCGTCTCGACCGTCCGATACGTCGTAGTGTCGTAGACGACGCCCGAAGTCTCCAGCGCGGCGAACATCCGCCGCTCGTCATCGAGCAGCGCCTCCTTCTCGTCCCAGTAGGCGGCGAGTCGGACCTTCGGGACCCACTCCTCCAGGCCCTCGTACTCTCCGTCGAGCCAGCGCACCTTCACCTTCTGTGAACGGGGCGGGCCCTCCTTGACCAGCTCGACGGGCCGCACGGGATCCCCAGGCGTGTGTGCCCGCTCCCGGTACGCGAAGCGCCGCCCTTCCTCCGTCATAAACTGCCTCCCTACGTCCTTGTCCCCCAGAACCGGGCGCCCAGCCAGGGCGGATGCTAACCGTACTACCTCATTCACGCCACCCTCGGGCGGCTGGGCGAGCGACTCCAGAGATCGTAGGCACCACCCGGAGCCTGAGGTTACTTGTTTCACCGACGGTTAGTAAGGGAGGCGTTTGGCGTCGTCTGTTTCGCGAGCTTTCAGCCCTTCGGGTAGGTCGGTAACATTGAGTTGGGCGCGGCCGTGACGAGCACCTGGACGGGCTACGCGAGGAAGAAAGGATACCGTGAGCGGGCGACATGGTTTCAGGAAGCTGTGCGAAAGGTAGAGCGCGACTCGGAGCGCCGGGGGCAAATGGAGGAGAAGAGGAAGGCCTACGATGCCCTCCCGAAGCTCGGCGGGGTCCGGAGGCGAAGGGGTTGATCCAGGCCAAGGACAGCGTCGCCGTCGGCGGGGGATGGGCTGGGGAGCACGACGCCGGGCGTCGGGGCAACTGAGATCTCCGGGAGGGGGTTCTTGCGATATCCGGTTGGTGGCTGGTGATTTTCTTCCGATGACGACGATGCAGAAGGATGGGTACTACCTGCCCCTCAGTGCTTGCAGATACTCTTCGATGGCTTCGTGTGCGCGGCCGATGTCGGTGGTTCTCAGCCCGAGGTTCGTCGCCTCCGCCTCGAAGGGCACCGTCCAGCCCTCGGGCGGTGCGGGGAGCGGGTCCGGCAAGGCGTGCGTGCCGTAGCGGTCGAAGGCGGCCTCTATGGTCCGCCGCATCTTTCCGGGGGGCGGCAGCTCGTCCGCCAGTTCTTCCAGGATGACGCTGAGGTCCAGCAGGTCCTTGACCCTCGTACGGCGCTCCCTGGGCCGAGTGTAGGCGTGCAGCTTTTCCGCGAAGTGGTCCGCCAGCGGGTAGACGGCCATCCTGGCCCGCCCGATGCCCGCGAAGTGCAGATCCGCCCGTCCCTCCTTCCACTCAGCCTCGCCCAACGGTGCATCTCCCTGGCCTACGTCCAGCGCGAAACCCGTGAAGGGCTTACCCGACAGCCGGGCCTCGACGGAGAAGCGGAGGCTGCCCATGGGAGCACCCCTCATCGACTTCGGCGCACCCACCCGGAACACGAAGAAGTCCCCCAGGTCCCTCTCGGCGGCCTCCTGCAACTCGTCGAGCAGGTCTTCGGCCGGAGGGGGCGGCATGTCCAGGTCTATGTCCTTCGTCGCCCTGGCTCGCCCTCCCAGCCGGAGCTCTAGCGCGTAACCCCCCTTGAGCACCCAGCGGGCCGGGTCCCGGTCGAAGAGCCGGGCCAGGAACCTTTCGAATGCTACCCTCTTTCGGAGCCTGTCGAGGTCCACGCCTTCCTCTGCCGCCTGGCGCTTGAGCCGGTCGGCGAGCGCCCGCTCGAACGCCTGCGGGGTCTCGTATCTCACCTTATCCCGCCGGGAAGCAGGGCTAGCGTACCCACTAGGTCATGGCCTCGTGGATGGCCTCCTCTGCGATCCGGCGGCGTCCGTCGTCCTCCAGACGCGAGAGCTCCTTGCGCAGGATCTTTCGGCGCACGAGGCCGCGCGCGACCGCCTCCCGGATCGCCGACTCGAGGTGCTCGGGGCTGATCTCGCGGCTCCTCGTCATGTCCAGGAGGGTCCTGAGCGGTGTCGTGACCCCGAACCCGTCCCACGCCTCGACGTCCCCGTCCGCGAGGTCCGCTTTGTGCAGCACCACACCCTTCGTAGGCGGCTTCCGGAATCCTTTTGGCACGCTAAGGTGCACCTTATCCGGCATGAGGTCGGAGAGGCCGTAGAGCCGGAGCGCGGTCTCGTGCGAGACGACCGCCTGCGGCGCGCCTTCCCTGTTGCGGCTCCACAGGCTCAGGCGTACGAGGTCTTCGTTCTCCCCTTCGGGGTACCTGCTCAACCTGAATAGCCCGTGCCCCTCAGGGATCCAATGCCCCCGCTCCCGATGGTAGTGCTGCAGCGGGTAATCGTAGCCGACATCGCAGGCCTGCTTGGCCGTGAAGTACCCTGCCTGCCTATCCGCAAGCTCGAAGAGCCTCTCGGCCCTGCGCTCCCGCGGTCCCCACTTTATTGTGACCTCAGTCATGTAAAAACCTTACAATAAATAGAAGGTTTTTGCAACAAACGGCTGGTGGCAGGTTCTTTGGCCACTCCTCGATTTCCGTCTTCGGGTCGTCGTTATCGTCGCGTGAGCCATGCCAGGAGCTCGCTCCGCAGGTAGATGTACCGCCGCTCGGTGACGGCGTGTCGCGGTAGCCCCGGCGCCATCCTCTTGAACTCAGATTCGCTTATCCTCAAGAAGTCCGCCGCTTCCTTCGCATCCATGACCTCCCTGCCGCTGGCGAGTGCCTCCGCGACCCGCTCGACTTTCTCGAGGATCGCGGCCTCCAGGAGCGTATCCAAGCTGGTGTCCTGGTGGCCCCGCACGCCGCGCCTCTAGTCGTCCCTCTCCGGGCCTACGAGCCGAAAGGCCGGATGGCACACTGAGCTGCACCCATTCCACCGGACCACGTCCGAAGTCAACTCCTCCACAGAAAGACCGTAGACTTGCGGTCAGAGGAAGGGGAGGTTCGAATGCCGGGAAGAAACCATAGCCGCCAGTTCAAGCTGGAGTGTGTCCGCCAG
>JBBPZZ010000122.1:0-84876 GCA_038198445.1 Rubrobacterales bacterium | reverse complement strand
GGGTTTTTCAACACGCTGCTGGTAAAGGTGGAGACTTTCGAGGGGCTGCGGCGCAGTGGGGAATCCCTGGACCTGCGCTTCTTCCACCGGGGCGAGCTGCCGGGACTGGACGTGATCGAGACCGCGCGGCCCATTATTGAGCGGTATCTACGTCCGGAGCCGGCAGGCTCGATCATGATGGAGTAGGCGAGAGGGCATCATCGGGCCATGCCTGCGCTATCATGTGAACAATGAAGCCCACCGCCGGGAGGTAATTGTGCGCGAGACTATCGAGCGTTTGATCTTGTTGCAGATAGGGGCCGCCGCCGCGACCCGCGATAAGGTCCAGGAAGTAGTGGAGTCCCTCGTGGCCCAGGGAAGGCTGGAGCGTGAGGAGGGCCGGACGGTCGTCAACGACGTGATGAGCCGCGCCCGCGAACGTTCCACCGGGGCGCGTTCTTTGTTCGACGCCTCCATGCAGCAGGGGCTGCGCGGGGCCGGAGTGCCAACCCGCGAGGACTACGAGGACATGGTGTTCCGCGTCGAGCAACTAGAGCACCGAGTCCGGGTGATCGAAACCGGAGAGGCCGGACCGCCACCAACGGCCGGTGCGACCGAGCCGCCGCCAGAAGGACATCCGCCGACGCCGCCGCTTGGCGACGTGGATGAGCCGCCCGCACCTCCAAGAGACGACGCTGAGACACCGCCTGGCCTTTAACCAGACCAGGAGCGCTCCGCGGTGACGTCACGCGGCACTCCGTTGCCCACGCGATCAGGGAACCTCCTCAGGTTCTCGCAGATCAGCTGCGTCCTCGTCCGTCACGGTTTTGGATTCGTCTTCGACCTTCGGCGGGACCGGCGCGAGAAGAAGGGTCTTCAAGAGTTACTTGGTCCCAACTTCGGCGTGCGACTGCGCCGGACGCTGGACGACCTCGGACCGACGTTCGTGAAGTTCGGCCAGGTTCTCAGCATACGCTCGGACCTACTGCCGGAGAGCGTACTGGTAGAGCTTCAGAAGCTCCAGGATACCGTCGCGCCCATGCCGCTCGAAACGGCGCGGAGGATAATCCAGAAGGAGTTGGGCGCGCCGATAGACGCGGTGTTCGAGGAGTTTGATCCCATTCCGCTCGGGTCGGCGAGCATAGGGCAGGTGTACCGGGCGCGGCTGCGCGGCGGCGACACGGTGGCGGTCAAGGTGCAGCGGCCCGAAGCGCCGGGCAGGGTCGAGGCGGACCTGGAGATCATGCGTGACTTCGCCGCCTTCCTGGACCGCCGGTTCGGGCGCAGGATCTTCGTGGACGTGCGAGGCCTCGTCGCGGAGTTTGACGGGGTGATACGGCGCGAGCTCGACTACACGGCAGAGGCTGGAAACGCCCGGCGATTCGCCATTAACTTCGCCGACACACCGGTCGTCATACCGGAGATCTATCTGGAGCGTTCCACGCCGAAGGTGCTCACCATGCAGTACATCGAGGGTACGCGCTTCCACGACATCCGGCCCCTGACGCTCAACTTGCGCGAGCGACGGCGCGTCGCCTCGATGGGAGCGGAGGCAATCTTCAAGATGGCCTTCGAGGACGGATTCTTCCATGGCGACCCGCATCCTGGGAACTTGATCCTTACTCCCGAGGGAACGCTCGCGCTCCTCGACTTCGGCATGGTCGGTTTCATGAGCCGGAGCGACATCGAGTCGTTGAGCGGGTTGTTTATCGCGGTCATCCAACGCGATGCCGGGGCGGCCCTGCGTGGCCTCGAAGGACTGGGTGTGACCTACTCGACCGAGGTGCGGGCCGACCTGATACAGGACCTCCGCGAGTTCCTGTACAAATACTCCGGGCTCTCGGTGGGGGAGGTCACGCTAGGCCAGGCACTCTCCGAGTTGATCTCCCTGACCAGGAAGTACCGGCTACGCGTACCGCCGGTCTTTCCGCTTCTCGTCAAGGCCCTCGTCACCGCTGAAGGACTCGCCCGCGCCATGGACCCCACGATCAACGTCTACGAGATCGCCCGTCCCTACGCCCAACGTCTGCTCTCCGAACGTTACTCTCCCGATTTCCTGCTCGAAGTGGCCCAGGAACGGGCTCTGGAGTACGCCCGCTACGTCGAGGACTATCCGGAACAGATCCGGCAGGTCCTCACGGAACTCGAAGACGGAGAGCTGGAGGTGCGGCTAATGCACCGCGGCTTGGACGAACTCGGCGGCGGGGTGGACGTTCTCGCCAACCGCCTCGTCTTCGCGGTCGTAACCGGGGCGTTCCTGATCGGCTCCTCCATGATCGGCGCCTTCGTCCACGGTGGCCCGCGAGTGCCATACCTCGGCGTACCCGTGGTCAGCTTCGTCGGCTTCACGATCGCCACCATTCTGGCCGCCATAGTCCTCATCACCATCTACCGTTCCCGAAGGCTCTGAATTTACAGGGGCCGGCAGTGCCCATGCCAAGTGTTTAGAATGTAACCGTTAGCCAGATGGGGAGGTATGTATGGTTGTGCGGAAGTTCGGCGTGCTGTCCGTGGGCAAGATAATGGGTGTCGTTTACGCGCTGCTGGGCTTGATCTTGGGTATCTTCACGGCGCTTTTTTCCATTATGGGCTCCGCGATAGGCATGATGAATTCGGATTCCTCGGCCTTGTTCGGAGGGTTGTTCGTGGGCGTGGGGTCGATAATATTCTTGCCGCTACTCTATGGGATTATCGGGTTTATCTTCGGACTGATCTCGGCCCTGCTGTACAACCTCGTGGCCCGCTTTGTCGGTGGGATCGAGATAGAAGTCGACTAGCAACAGCTTGCGCCGCGCGCTCTGACTGACGAGAGTTAACGGGCCTGGAGCCCGGTGTTAAACTTTCCCGTATGGAGATTGCGCGTACAGAGCAGCATCTGCGGGCCGTTCCGGCTCCACCGGTGACGATATCCACGCTTCTGGAGAAGGTTCGCGCCTACAGCCCGGAGGGAGCGGAGCAGCGGATCGCCGAGGCGTACAACGTGGCGCACGCGGCGCATCGGGGCCAGACCCGCAAGAGCGGGGAGCCTTTCGTCTACCATCCGCTCGCGGCTGCCGACATCCTGGCGGACCTCCACCTGGATCCGACGACCATCGCCGCGGCCATCCTGCACGACGTGCTCGAAGATACGGACGTGACCAAGGAAGAGGTGGAGAAGAAGTTCGGTAGCGAACTTGCGGAGATTGTGGACGGCGTTACCAAGCTGAAGCGGCTGCCGTCGGGAAACCTGGAAGAGGCGCAGGCCGAGTCGCTGCGTAAGATGATCGTCGCGATGAGCCGCGACGTGCGGGTCATCATCATCAAGCTCGCCGACCGGCTCCACAATATGCGTACCCTCGCCTATCTCAAACGCGAGACGCAACTCAAGAAGGCCACGGAGACGCTGGAAATATATGCTCCCCTCGCCCACCGCTTGGGAATTTACTCGGTGAAATGGGAGCTGGAAGACCTCTCGTTCGCCACCCTGCACCCCAGGCGCTACGAGGAAATAAAGCGGCTTGTCGCCGCGCGCCGGGGCGACCGTGAGGCGTTCATCAACGGGACGGCGGCGGAGCTTCTCAGGCATCTGGGACAGACGGGGATCGAAGCCGAGGTGCATGGCCGGGTGAAGCACTTCTACTCCATCTACAACAAGATGGTGCGGCGCAACAAGGAGTTCAACGAGATCTACGACCTCGCGGGTCTGCGCGTCGTGGTCGACTCGGTGCGGGACTGTTACGGGACTCTGGGCGTTATTCATTCGATCTGGAAGCCGATACCGGGCCGGTTCAAGGACTACATCGCGATGCCGAAGTTCAACATGTACCAGTCGCTTCATACGACGGTCATGTCGAACGAAGGGAAGTTGCTGGAGATCCAGATACGCACCGATGAGATGGACACCACGGCCGAGTACGGCATCGCCGCCCACTGGATGTACAAGCACGGCCTCCGGGACAGTGAGGTTGACCGCCTCACCTGGCTCAAGAGCATGATGGAGTGGCAGAAGGAGACGACCGACGCCGGCGAGTTCATGGAGGCGCTCAAGGGCGAGCTCATTGCCGACGAGGTCTTCGTCTTCACGCCAAAGGGCGACGTGGTCAGCCTGCCCGCCGGGGCGACGCCGATAGACTTCGCCTACCACGTTCACACCGAAGTCGGACACCGCACCATCGGCGCGAAGGTCAATGACCGCATAGTTCCACTCGACTCCGAATTGGTCTCCGGAGACCGGGTCGAGGTCATTACCGGCAAGTCCGCGAGCCCGAGCCGCGACTGGCTGACGGTTGTCCAGAGCGGGCGGGCGCGGAATAAGATCCGGCAGTTCTTCAACAAGGCCGACTGGGAGGATAACCTGAGCCTCGGCCGCGAGAAGGTCGTCTCGCTGCTCAAGAAGCAGAGGATCGGGAAGGTGCCTTCGGGCGTCCTGGAAGACGTGGCCCGGCAGACAAACTACCTGACGCCGGACGACATGCTCGCGGGCGTTGGCGCGGGCACGGTCTCGGGCGAAAATGTCGCCCACCGCATCGCCGAGCACCTCCAGCCATCGAAGGAAGAAGAGAAGCCGGTGGTGAGCCTGAAGAGCCCGGCGCTCGCGCCGCTGCCCCTCCCCGAGACCCAGACGGACGCGGAGACCGGGGTTCGGGTCGTGGGATCCAGCGGCATCATGACCCGGCTGGCTCGATGCTGCACCCCGATGCCCGGTGATGACATCGTCGGGTACGTCTCTCTGGGACGCGGCGTGGTTGTTCATTCGGCGGGCTGCACCAATGCGCGGGCGCTCAAAGCGCGCGACCCGGAACGGTTCGTCGAGGTGGAGTGGGCGCACGGGGCCGGCAGGCTCTTTACGGTCGAGCTTCTCGTCGAGGCGCTGGACCGGATGCACCTTCTCAAGGACATAACGGCGACTATCTCGGATGCCGGTGTGAATATCGTTTCGGCCAGGGTGGATACTATCGAGGACCGGACGGCTTTGAGCAGGTTCGCGTTCAAGGCGGGGAGCGTGCAGCACGTCGATGAGGTCATACGGAAGATACGGAGCATTCCCGATGTCTATGACGTCTACCGGGTGTCGCGCGACGGCACGCCGCTGGAGCGTTAGACAACCGTGACCGAAATCCAACAGGTTACTCTGACCATGGGCGGCTTCGAGGTGAACGCCTACGTCATTCACGCCCCGGAGGGCGATATCATAGTGGACGCGGGTGCGGAACCCGAGAAGATCCTGGACACTGTTCAGAAGCCGGTGGCCGCCATCCTGGTGACGCACAACCACGCCGACCACATAAGCGCGCTGGAGGACGTAAGGCGGGAGACGAGAGCGCCGGTTTACATGCATCCGATCGACGCCGAAAGCGCCGGGGTTCGGGACTACGAGCCGCTTCAGGACGGCGGGAGGATGATCCTGGCGGGTGAGAGCCTCCACGTGTTGCACACGCCGGGGCATTCGCCGGGCTCGGTGACGTTTCTGATCGGGAAGGACCAGGTGGTGGGGGATTTGATCCTTCCGGGCAGCGTTGGCCGGACGGACCTCTCGGGAGCGTCGTGGGAGGAAATAGAAACCTCCATCCGCAAAGTCATGCCATACTGGGAAGAGTCCACCCGCCTCTACGCCGGACATGGACCCGTACTCTCCGCGATGGAAGAGCTAGAAAGCAACCCCTACCTCCCTCTGGGACTGATTTGAGCTACCGGGGACCGAAGGGGACCTACGACGTCTATCCCGGAGGCCGGGAGCCACACGAGAAGGCGGAGTTGTGGGCGTTCGTGGAGAGGATAGCCCGAGATTTCTTCCGCCGCTACAACTACTCGGAGGTCCGGGTGCCGGTCTTCGAGGAGGCCGGTTTGTTCATCCGGGGTGTCGGCGAGGGGTCGGACATCGTCCGCAAGGAGATGTTCCTGTTTCAGGACAAGGGTGGACGGGACCTGGCCCTGCGCCCGGAGGGGACGGCGGGCGTGGTGCGTTCATACGTCGAGCACAGCCTCTTCAAGCAGGCGCAGCCTTTCAAGCTCTGGTACATGGGACCGATGCTCCGCCACGAACGCCAGCAGAAGGGACGTTACCGGCAGCACACCCAGATCGGTGTGGAGATACTAGGGTCCGCCGACCCGCTGGTGGACGTGGAGGTGATCTCTCTGCTCTACAATCTCCATCAAGCCGTCGGCGTCCAAAACGAAGTCGTCCACCTCAACACCCTGGGCGATATGGAGACGCGCCGCGCCTACGTCCCCGAACTGCGCGCCTTCCTGGAGAAACATACTTCGGAGCTTGACCGAGATTCCGTCGACCGTCTGGAAACGAACCCTCTCCGCATCCTGGACTCCAAGGACAGGGACATGCAGGCCCTTCTGGACGAAGCCCCGGTCTTGCGGGAGTTTCTCAGTCCCGAAGCGGTCGAGAACTTCACGGCGGTCAAGGCGGGGTTGGATGCGCTGGAGATACCGTATACGGAAGACGACCGGCTCGTGCGCGGCCTGGATTACTATACTTCGACGGTGTTCGAGGCCAAAAGCTCGGCGCTTGGGGCGCAGGACACGGTGGGGGCAGGCGGACGGTACAACGGTTTGATCTCCGAGCTTGGAGGGCCGGACCTCGCGGGCATAGGCTTCGGCACCGGCGTGGAGCGCATCTTGCTCGCGGCGGCGCATCGGGACGAGAAGCCAGCGATGCGGGTGTTCTTCGTTACGCTCGTCCCGGAGGCCAGGACGCCTGCTCTGAAGCTGGCCTCCGCTCTGCGCGCCGAAGGCGTCTCCTGCGACCTCGACTACGCGGGCCGTAGCGCCAAAGGCCAGTTCAAGCAGGCCGACCGTTCCGGCGCCGCGTTCACGGCGATATTCGGAGAAGACGAGATGCGGGCTGGCGTCTGCAAGGTGCGGGACATGTCCTCCGGTGACGAGCAGGATATTCCCGTATCCGACGGCGCGAAGGATTTGCTCCGGTACGTGAGCAGGTAGTTCGCTGCCCGACTGTCTCGCCGTCCACATCAGGCACTGGCCTCTCGCTTTGTGGTAAATCGTTTCACGTTCGGTTTTCAGGTTGCCCATATAGTTTGGTCTCAAGCTCAAGGAACGAGGAGACAGAGCTATGGCCGTCGAGGATTTACGTCAGAGTCCGATGATGGAACATCTGCTGGATGCGCTGGACCAGAGCGAAGACATCGGACACTATGGCCGGCTGGTATTTGCCATGATCGGACGGCATTTCGTCGGTGCCGACGAGCTCGCTGAACTTCTCGCCAGGGATCACGACCGCCGCTGAGCAGGAGGCCCGGGCGATGGTAGAGCAGGCGGAGAAGGGGTACAGTCCGCCCCGTCGAGAGAAGATTCTGGAGTACCAGAAGCAGCAGGACTTCCAGATCTGCCCGAGTCCAGATGACCCTTACGCCTGCAACCCATATCAGGAGCTACAGTTCCCGGACGAGGTGTACGAGAGTATTCAGGAGTATCGGGAGGAGAAAGCTTAGAGCAGCGGATGTTCTTCTAGACCCGCTGCCGCAGCGAGGTCGCGGGCCAGACCCTGGTCGGCTCTCCCGATCAAGCGGGGCGAAGTCGTAACCCGGACGGAGAGCAGCCGTTCTATGGGAACGCCGTGCCGCCGCAACACCCTCTCTAGCTGCTCGTCTTCGAGCGCCGAGCGTGGTTCGAGGCCGCCCACCTCCCTGTAGACCGTCGCCGTCAGCGCCAGTGAAGCGCCGCTGAACTGCCAGTGCTCGACTGTTTCGGGACGGCCCGCGGCGATCAGCTTCTCGTGCCGGTAGCGGCCCCGAGCCTCGTGCCAGGTGAAGATACTCTCCGGGAGCGAGTTGTCTCTCGCAAGCTCTATGCGGCCTCCGATGGCACGCGCTCCATGAGAAGCCGCGCGGAGTTGCGCGGAGAGCCAGTCGCTGGCGACGACCGTGTCCGCGTCGGTGGAACAGATCAAACCGTCCGGACGTCCGAGGCCCAGCAACCTCTCGCACGCCGCCTCCATTCCCAGGAGCCGGGCGTGTCCGGCTCCTTTTCCAGGTCCGTGCAAGAGGTGCAGGTTTAGCGAAGGGTTTTGTTCGGCGAACTCGCGGGACCGGGCTTCGGTCTCGTCCCGGCAGCGGTCCAGTACGAGCAAAACCTCGTATTCCTGGTGCGAAACGCCTTCTTGCGCCGCGAGCGCACGCAGGCAGGCGACGATAAGCGCTTCTTCGTCGCGGGCGGGTACCACCACGCAGACGCGTAGCGCTGGATGCGGCGGGGGAAGCGTCATCGGGGGAGCGGCGCTCCCGTTTCGACCAGCTCCCGGCCGTTCTCGTAGTCTTCGTCGAAGTCGTGGGTGAGGACTCCCACGCACGCGCCTTCACGACCGTACCAGACCGTGAACGCGCTGTCGCCCTGATCCACGAACCGCGCCTCGTCCCATCCGTCGCCCCACGCGGCGTACTTGAGCGTCTTGTCCCCGATGGTGGACCAGAAGCCCGGCGCCAGGTCCCACGCCTCTTCGCCCCCGGAGATCACATTCCCCGCCACACGCCCTTGATTTAGAGCCTCGCCCCAGTGCTCGACGCGCAGGTGGCGTCCGGCGGCCTCATTGTACGCATAGGCGATGTCGCCCACGGCGAAGATTCCGGGCGCGCTGGTCCGCATCGAGGAGTCGCAGATGACGCCGCCCCGATCCATCTCCAGACCGGCGGCCTCCGCCAACCCGGTGCGGGGCTTCACGCCGGCGCCGAAGAGTACCGTGTCAGACGGTACGTTATCTCCGCCTTCGATACCGACTACGAAGCCATCGCCATCGCGTTCGATACCCTCCACGCTTGATCCCAGGCGTAGCTCTATGCCGTAACGTTCGAGCCACGAGCGGATCTCCTTTCCGGCGTCCGCGCCGAGGCGCTGCTCCTGTGGCAGACCCTCCATGCTGACGAGCGTTACTTCAACGTCCCGCATGGAGAGCGAAGCGGCGGCCTCGCAACCGATAAAGCCCGAGCCGATGACCGTCACCCGTCCGCCGGGCTTCACCTGTCGTTGCAGGCGGGTGGAGTTTTCGACGGTACGCATCACCATAATTTCCGGGTCGTCTCCTCCCGGGACGGGTAGCCGGATCGGTTCGGAGCCAGTGGCGAGCACGCAGACATCGTAGGGGAAATCGCCATTCGCGGTCCCTACGATCCGTTGTTCGCGGTCGATGGTTTCAGCAGTGGTCGCCAGGTGAAGATCGACTTCGTTCTGCTTGAACCAGCCGGAAGGCTCCATTGGCAGGTCTTCGCGGGGGATCTCACCCCGCAGGTACTCTTTGGTTAGTGGAGGCCGCCGATACGGAGCGAAGTCTTCGGATGCCAGGATTTCGACCTGCCCTTCGCCGCCCGCCTCACGATAGGCTCGCGCAGTGGAGAGACCGGCGGGGCCGCCCCCGATAATGACCAGTCGCTCGTGGCGGCTCACGGGCGGTTCTCGAAGACGTCCAACCGGTACTCCGGTTCGATGATGTTGTCGATGTGCTTCAACCGTGTGTTCTCCATCAGCAACTCGTGTACTTCATCTCCCTGCAGCGGATAGGTCTTCGTCTCCTTGCGCCAGTGGACGGCGAGCAGGAGACCGCCTGGGGCCAGCTCGCGCTCGAAGCCCTCCAGCGCCGCGAGCATTACTTCCCTCGTCAGGTAGTACAAAACCTCGGAGGCCAGGATCAGGTCGAACGGCCCCTCCGGCATCTCCTCCGGCACCCCGCGCCGCTCTACCCTGACCTGTCTGTGGCCCGACAAGCGCTCTCGCGCGGCGGCAACGGCCCTCTTGGAGAGATCCAATGCGAGAAGCTCATCACAGAAGGGCGCGAGCAACTGCGTGAAGACGCCGATAGACGAGCCTACCTCCAGCGCCCGGTTGAAGCGGCGTCCGCCCAAAGTCCGCAGCGTTTTCTGATACTTGCGCTGCTCGTAGTCGCTCGTCTCGAAGGCCCAGGGATCTCTGGAGGCCGCGTAGAGGTTTTCGAAGTAATCCCGTTCGAGCCTTTCTCTCACTGATTGTTCCCTCGTTCCATAATGGCTTGTCTGCCACGGCGCGCCAGGGCGGGCTCCAGGCGATGCTGTAGAAGAAACAGCTCCAGGTCGCGCCGGGCGCGGTCAAGCGTCCCGGCGGTTGCAAACGGATGTGAACCCACCGCGCGGGCGGCTTCGTCAAGGATCTTCCGGCAAGCCGACGCCATTGCTGACCGGAGTTGGGTGGCGAAGTCCGACAGCGAGGCTTCCGGGTCGGCGTCGGCCCGTAGGGCCGCGTACTCGAACCAGCGGTTGATCGTACCCTGCTCCGTCAGGAACTTTCCGGCGGCCAGAGAGACGATGTCGTCGGGCTCTCTGCTTCCCGACTTGGCGGCGAGTATCTCAAGCGCCGAATCGACCGCCGCATCCGCTATACCGGCCCAGGTGGCGGCTGTCCGTATCGCGTCACGGCTGAAGTAGGGCTCTTTGACGAGCTCCCCCGGCCCTCCGAGCACGGCGAGCACCGGCGTTTCGTCGAAGACGACCCTGTGACTCTCCGAGGAACGCATCCCGGAGCCCTTGAACCACCGACGGTCCACTTCAATACCTTCTTCGGTCAGATCCACGTACGCTACAAGCGGCGGCCCTGGCCCCCCGCCAGGGCCGCGAGCCAGAACGAGCGCCCGGTCTAGTCCCGTGGAGCCGGAGCAGAAAATTTTTACGCCGGAAATGCGGAAACCAACTTCCGACTCGACGAGCATCGCCGGTTCGCCTTCGCCGGGGATGGGGTCCGCGCCCCAGACCCCGAGAAGCAATTCTCCGGCCGCGATGGCATGGAGCTCTCGGGAGCGAAGCGGCTCGCAGGCCAGGACGGCGACGCGTTCGACGCCGTTGAAATGTCCGTCCAGGATGCGGGCGACGGAGCCATCCGCGCGCGCCACGGCCCTTAGCAGACGCCACTCGTCGCCAAAAGATGAACGGCTTCCTTCGCCGGTTGCAAGGTCTGGGGCGGGCATGGCGAGCGCGCCGGACGCGGCCAAAGCCCGGAAGGGTTCCTCGGGGAAGGCCGGGTTCGCGTCGCGCCGCGCCGCGCCGGATGAAATCCGTTTTGCCACAGTCTCGATGTCGTGCGGATGGCGATCGATCCGTCTATCCGCTCCGTATTGCCGGGCGGTCTTCACGCCCCCGTCCTTTCTGGCACCGGAACGGCATCTTGTACAGTCATCGGCGCGGGCTCGCAACCCAGGGCGCGAATGCTCTCTACAAGCTCGCCGATAACGGCTACGGTCTCCTCGCATCCCGAACGCAGCGCGCCGGGACCCAGTCCGTCGTGAAGGAGGATAGTCGAGCCGGGCGCCAACGTCGTTTCCACGCTCTTTAGCATCTCGGACGCCGGGTCACCACGCCAGTCGTGAGTGTCTATGGTCCAGAGCGCGAGCCGCAGCCCGAACTCCTCCGCGACGGGTTCCGTCCAGGGGGAGAGGATGCCCCAGGGAGGACGCCAGAGCCGGGGACGGGTTTCAAGCTGTTCGAGGTTCGCCAGGCCGTCGCGCGTGTCGGCTTCGATCTCCTCGCGGGTCAACTCCGTGTGCCGGACGTGATGCGCGCAGTGTAGTTCCACGGCGTGCCCGGCCTGGCGCATCTCCGAGATCAAGCCAGGAAACTCCCTGGCCCTCGGCGCGACCACGAAGAACGTGGCCCGCGCACGGGCGCCTCGCAACGCCTCCAGAACGCGCGCAGTCCAGATAGGGTCCGGGCCGTCGTCGAAGGTCAGCGACACGCGGGGCTTTGCTTGATCGGTTACGTCTGCGCGGTTGTCCATTGCCAGCCTCCATTGTGTCCGAACCAACCAGTTTTCACACTACCGCGCCCGCGGCGGCTACCCGGTCAAATACCCGGAGATGCTAGCATGCGGTTGCGGGGCAACGATGCGTTGTGTCTTACGATGCCGCGGCGGCCTCGTGTCAATCATCGCGGTTTCGCGGGACCACACCAAACGCCGGAGATAATGCTTTCATTGCGAATGGCTCTGGCGCCCCGAACGAACGCTGATGTTAAGCTCCTTTAGCTGTTCCTCGGCGACGGGGCCGGGAGCGTTCATCATCTCGTCGCGGGCGGCCTGGGTCTTGGGGAAGGCCATGACCTCGCGGATGTTAGGTTCGTCCCTGAGCACCATAATTAGACGGTCTATCCCCGGAGCTATACCTCCATGCGGCGGCGCGCCGTAGCGGAAGGCCGTCAGCATCGCCCCGAAGCGCCGCTCGGCTTCATCGGGTTCGATCCCGATGGTGGAGAACACTTTTTGCTGCAGGTCGGGACGATGTATCCGGATGCTGCCCGAAGCCAGCTCCGTCCCGTTGGCGACCAGGTCGTAGAGCTGGCCGATGACCTTCAACGGGTCCGAGTCGAGCAGCGGCACGTCTTCCTCGCGCGGCATGGTGAACATGTGATGCATCGGCTCTATGCGCTTCTCGTCCTCGTTCCACTCGAAGAGCGGGAAATCCGTAACCCAGCAGAGTCCCAGGACGTCCGGGTCGGCGAGCCCCAGCCTGTCCCGGAAATGGAGCCGCAGCCGGTTGAGGCTCTCGAAGACGACCGGGTCCTTGTCAGCCACGAAGAATATATAGTCGCCTGTCCCGGCGCCCGTCGTCTCGCGCAGCGCATTCAGGTCCTCGGATGAGAAGAACTTTGCGATGGGGCTACTGAGACCATCTTCCGTAACGCGGAGGTATGCGAGGCCGCGCGCTCCGCCGTTTGCCGCAACGGCCGTCAAGTCATCTATCTCTCGCCGGGAGAGGTCGCCGAGATCCCCAACGGCAATGGCGCGCACAGAGCCGCCGGACTCGACCGCGCCCCGGAACACCTTGAATTCGGAAGTCTTGACGACATCCGAGACATCTTTTAGCTCCATCCCGAACCGGAGGTCTGGTTTATCGGTGCCGAACCGGTTCATGGATTCAGCGTAGGAGAGGCGTGGAAAAGGTTTCGCCAGGAGCTTCTTCTCTGTGAGGTTTTCGACTATCTCTATATAAAGAGCTTCGATCAGGGCAAGGATCTCACCCTGCGTCGTGTAGCTCATCTCCAGATCAAGCTGGGTATGCTCGGGCTGCCGGTCGCCCCGCTGGTCCTCGTCGCGCAGGGCTCGGGCTATCTGGAAGTAACGTTCGAAGCCCGCCACCATTAAAAGTTGCTTGAATTGCTGGGGTGACTGGGGAAGCGCGTAGAACTGGCCTGGGTAAAGGCGGGCCGGAACCAGGTAGTCACGGGCGCCTTCCGGGCTGGAGGCCGTTAGAAGGGGAGTTTCGACCTCGATGAAGTCGCGCTCGGTGAGGAAGTCGCGGATGTGTTTGACGACGCGGTGCCGGAAGATGACGTTCTCCCGCATCCTCTGCCGGCGAAGGTCCAGGTAACGGTACTTCAGGCGGAGCATCTCGTCGACGGGGCGCTCGCGGTCGATCTCGAAAGGCGGAGTCTCCGAGGTATTCAGCACGCGGAGTTCAGCGGCGTCTACCTCGATCTCTCCGGTCGGGAGGTCCGGGTTCTCGTTGCCTTCGGGGCGGCGGATCACCTCTCCCTCGACCGAGATGGACCATTCGGGACGTAGCTGCTCGGCGCTGGAGAATATCTCGGATTTCGCCGGGTCGAAGGTTATCTGGGTCAATCCCCAGCGGTCGCGCAGGTCTATGAAAATGAGTCCGCCGTGATCCCGCCGCCGATGTACCCAGCCGGCGAGACGCGCGCGCGTCCCAATGTCTCCTGCGCGAAGCTCTCCCGCATTGTGGGTCCTGTAAGGGTTGGTGGGTTCTTGTCCTCTCGGATTCAAAGGTGAAGCTCCTCTCTGCCGGCATAGTATGAGTGCGCGTTTCGCACATGGTAGAACAAACCGCTTCAGGCAGCGCATTTCAGATCTTGACATACTGATTGCACGCTTTTCACGCCCATGATAACTTAGCACTGGTCTAGGGCGGGAGCGCGTGCGATATATGAGGCTCTGCGTTAGCTTGTAGAGGAGAGAAGTTTATCCGAGAAGACGGGTTCGAGGGTTTTCCTGTACGAATCGGGCTGTTTCTAACGCTCGTCCTTACCGTCCTCCTCTTCGCGGGTTGTGGAGGTAGCGGTGAGGAGTCGACGCCTCCGCCTCCGGTTACCACGGCGGCCGCGGCGGCGACGGCCGCCGGCGGAACCACGGTCGGGTCCGGGCAGGCCGAGACGATCAAGGACAGGCCGTTGAGTTTGAACTTGGATCAACCTGTCCCGTCGGACTTCAAGACCGCTTATCAGCAGCGGTCCCTGATAACGGTGCAGTTCGATAAGACCAATCAGCAGGACCCGTTTTACCCTCAGGGACTCGTGGCGGATCGGAAGATGAATGATTCCATCGAGTCTCTGCGCTCTCAGTATCCGACGATCAAGTTCTTCAACTACGATATTGACGATCCGGGAGCCGGGGCCGATGGGGCGAAGCTACAGGCGGGACAATACGGAACTCTCGCGACTCAGCTAGGTGTCGGGCTTACGCCCTTCTTTGCGACCCTAGCTCCCGCGTCCAACGGTGATGGGTACCTGATCAAAAACCTCTTCCAGGGATATGTGCCGCGTCCGGTCATCAACCAGGCGCTCTTTGATCTTTCGGCGGTTCAGGTGGAGAACGACACGAGCGACACGAACGTTACCCTGGAACAGTTAGACCTTACTAAGAGCGGGGGAGGCATCGAGTACATAACCGTCAAGAACCGGAGCCCCAACCCAATTAATCTCCAGGGTTTTAGTCTTCGCACGTTGGATCCCAATACCGGCGATGTCAACCCGGACTCGAAGACTGTCCTGGTGAAGGATGGGATCATGGTCCAGCCTGGCGAGACCGTCTCGGTCGGCCGCACGCCGGACGTCGTGGATGCCGACGGCAAGAAAGTGGCCGGGACCTTCCAGGGCGGCGACGGACTCGGTCTCGCCCCAGGAGATCAAATAGCCCTCCTCGACTCGGGCGGCGCGGTAGCGGACACGATCGTCGTATAACCGCGAGAATCTGGCTGCAATTTCCCTTTCTTACGTTAAACTAACGGCGTAATGACGAATCCCATATACCTGGACAACGCCGCCACAACCCCTCTTGACCATAGAGTCCTCGAAGCCATGCTCCCGTATCTGCGAGGGCCTCGCGGTAACGCTTCATCACTGCACGCGTCGGGAGCTTCCGCCAGGGACGCCGTGGAAGAGGCGCGTGAGTCCGTGGCTGATTTTCTGGGAGCGTCGCCGGAGGAGATCATCTTCACCGGCGGAGGCACCGAGTCGGATAACCTCGCCCTGCTCGGACTCGCCTCGGCGAACCCAGAGAAGCGGCACGTCGTCGTCTCGAAGGTGGAGCACGCCGCCATCCGGAAGTCCGCGCTTCACCTGGAGGCTTCCGGCTACGAAGTTTCGTGGTTGGACGTTGATGCGGCGGGGATTGTAGACCCCGGCCAGCTCGCCGAAGCCCTGCGCCCGGATACCGCTGTTGCGGCGGTGATGTGGGCGAACAACGAGGTCGGCGCCGTTCAGCCGGTTAGTGAACTCGCGGAGATCTGCGCGGAGCGGGACGTGCCGTACCACGCCGATGCGGTTCAGGCCGCTGGCAGAGTCCCAATCAGTGTGGGAGAAGTGCCCATGTCTACGCTGGCGATCTCGGGTCACAAGCTGTACGGGCCGCAGGGTGTGGGTGTCCTCTACGTGCGGGAGGGAGTTGAGGTCGATCCGGTGATCCACGGCGGCGGCCAGGAGCGTGGCCTGAGGAGTGGCACGGAGAACGTGGCGGGAGTCGTCGGCCTCGGGGCGGCGGCCAGGCTCGCCGGTGAAGAACTAGAGGAGCGGGCGCGTCATGAGTCGGAGCTTAGAGACCAGATTTTGAACGGGCTCGCCGGGATCTCGGGCGTGCATTTGAATGGGCATTCCGAGCGGCGGCTCACCAACAACGCGCACCTGCGGGTGGAAGGCGTTGAGGCGGAGGGTCTGGTGCTTTTATGTGACGCCCTGGGGTTTGAGATCGGCAGCGGCTCCGCCTGCGCTTCGGGTGGTCACAAGGCCTCGCCGGTGCTGCTCGCGATGGGCCAGAGCGAGCGCGAGGCGTTCTCGGCGGTCAGGATCACCGTAGGCAAAGACAATACGGCGGAGGAAATCGGCGGCTTTATTGAGGCGTTCTCGGGGGCCGTCGAGCAACTGCGCGAACTCTCGCCACTCTACACGAACTGAAGCTTAAGAAACCGGAGGATAATTCTTGGCGTACAGACCACAGGTAGTAGATCATCTCGTCCGACCCAGGTACGTCGGGGAACTCGACTCCCCCGATGGCTCTGGCGAGTCGGGAGACGCCGCCTGCGGCGATATTGCCCGCTTCTCGGTCCGTGTAGTAGATAACGTGGTCGAGGAAGCGCGCTACAAGGTCTACGGGTGCGCCGCGTGTATCGCGGCCGGTTCCGCGCTCGCGGAGAAGATCAACGGCGAGCACCTGCTCGACGCGGCCCGGATCTCGAAGCAGGACCTGGAAGACGCCCTGGGCGGACCACTACCGGACGGCAAGGATCACGCCCTCACACTCGTGCTGGACGCTCTGCACAAGGCTTTCGAAGACTACCTGAACCACGACGCCGATGCGCTGCTCGGCGACGGATACGAGGGTCGCGGAGGGGAAGGCGCTTCGAAGAGCGTCGTGGCGGCGATGAGCGGCGGGGTTGACTCCGCGGTTACGGCGCTGCTGCTCAAGGAGGCGGGCTACGAGGTGGCCGCCGTGACCTTCCGTCTGCACGATGGGGAGAAGGGGAGCCGCTCGTGCTGCTCGCCGGATACGGTCCTCTTCGCCCGTGACACCGCGCATCGCCTGGGCTTGCCGCACTTCACGCTCAACCTCAAGGAACTGTTCAACCGTCGGGTGATGAAAGACTTCGTTGGTTCTTACGAGGCGGGACGGACGCCCAATCCGTGCGTCGCGTGTAACGCGCACGTCAAGTTCCACGCGGCGGCCTTCCTGGCTGACAGGCTCGGCT
Organism: Rubrobacterales bacterium; assembly: GCA_038198445.1. GTDB lineage: Bacteria > Actinomycetota > Rubrobacteria > Rubrobacterales > Rubrobacteraceae > JACDDK01. The sequence continues at coordinate 67,964 of JBBPZZ010000122.1, read as the reverse complement.
TCGATCACGTCGCGACCGGGCATTACGCACGGGTCGCCGAAGGCCCGTCTCTGGCCCGCCCGGTGGATGAGAGCAAGGACCAGACCTACGTGCTATGGCCGATGCCGAAGGAGCTACTCGCGCGGACGGTCTTTCCGCTCGGCGAGTACCGAAAGACGGAGGTGCGGAAGATCGCCGAAGACAGCGGGCTCGCCGTCGCCTATACCCCCGAGAGCCAGGACATCTGCTTCATCCCTGACGGCAACTACCGGAAGTTCGTCCGTAAGAGCGTCGAAGCCGAACCCGGAGAGATCCTTGACGGCGGCGGAAAGGTTCTCGGGCGGCACGCCGGGGTGGTGGACTTCACCATCGGCCAGCGGCGGGGTATAGGCGTCTCCGCGCCGACGCCGCTCTATGTAACCGACGTGCGTCCCCGGACGAACCAGGTCGTCGTTGGACGGCGGCGCGACCTGGAAGTGCGGGAAGTCCTTGTGGGTGGCATGAACTGGTTCCTGGAGCCTCGGGAATCATGCTCGGTGCAGGTGCGCTACAACAGCTCGCCGGTGCCGTGCGAGATCGAGGACGCCGGAGACGGGCGGTGGGTGGCGCGTCTCGAAGAGCCGGTCGTGGGCGTGGCACCCGGCCAGTCGGCGGTTTTCTACACTGCTGACGGACAGAGAGTAGTAGGCGGCGGTGTGGTAGCCCGGCATGTGGAACCGGATGCTGTGGCGGAGTACGGATCGGCTATATAAACTGATAGTCTGGTCATTCTGGTTGGAGGTGCGGAAGGTTTGGACGTTTTTATAGAGTTGATGAAAGGGTTCCTATTCGCGGGGATAGCGGTCGCGTTCTTCGTGCTGGCCTGGATGTTGCTCAGGCTCGCCAGGATCTTCTCCACAACCGAACAGACGATCAAGGAAGTCTCGGAGCAGGTCGTGCCGCTTCTCGGCAAGACTCACGTTACGGTAGACAACATCAACAGCCAGCTCTCTCAGCTCGACACGGCGGTTGGAGATGTCGCAGGAATCACCGGCGAGTTGGATCAGACCACTACGGTCATAACGCGCGGCGTGCGCGGCGGTGTCATCAAGGCTTCGTCCGCCACCGCCGGGTTATCGCGCGGCATCAGTACCTTCCTGGGCGGCAAAAAGAATACCGGGGAGGAGGGATAGCTGGTGGCTGGATGGGGCAGAGTCGTAACCGGAGCGGTGCTCGGCGTCGTAGGAACCGTCTACGCGACGAACGAGGAGTTCCGCAAGCAGCTCCCTAAGGCGGCGCGGGACCTTCCCGTTGCGGTTCGGCGGCGCTTCGGTGACGCGGTCTCGGCGGCCAGGGAGGCTTCGTCGAACCGGCGGGCGGAGATCCTGAAGGACCTGGAGCAGCACGGCGGCGGGGCGCACGCCGCCCGTGGCATAGCCTCTGACCCTGCCGTGGATGATGCGGACGCGGCGTCTGACGGTACGGTTGAGCCAACGGCCGACCCTGACGCGACACGTCCGTTGCCCAGGTTGGGAGAATAGCCAATAATTAGAGGAGAAGGGGATCTTTTGGAGACAGGCGCATCCGCGGAATACGCGTATCTAACGGTACCTCCGATAGCGGAGATGCGCTCTTGCGTCGGGCTCGTGCTCGCCGGGATGGCGGCGCGGGCGAAGGTTGGGGTCGGTGGTCTGGATGAGGCCGTCGAGGTTCTGGAGAGCCTACACGGCGACGATGAGCCGATGGTCTACCGGTTCTTCTTTCAAGATGATCGCGTGGTCGCCGAGATCGAGGACCGCTCGGATATGGTAGATGGAGAGCCTGGATGGCGCACGGTGGTGGAACTAGTCTCGTGAGACAACGCTACCGGCGACCGGACAAGGCCCGCACGCGGCGTCTGCTCGTCCGCTACCACAAACACGGCGACAAGCGGGCGCGCGAGCAGGTGATCCAGGAGCAGATGCCGCTCTCCGAGTTCCTGGCGCGCAAGTTCGCCGGACGTGGCGAGCCGCTGGATGACCTCATGCAGGTAGCCTCGGTCGGACTCATCAAAGCCGTCGACCGCTTTGACGTGGACCGCAACATAGAGTTCTCGACCTACGCGACCCCGAATATCCTCGGTGAGATCAAACGCTACTTCCGCGACAAAGGCTGGTCGATGCGCGTCCCTCGCGGCCTGCAGGAACTGCGCCAGTCCGCCAAGGAAGCCATCCGTGATGAAACTATAAGGACCGGGCGATCTCCATCCATCCAGGAGCTTTCGAGGGCCCTCAAAGCCGATGAAGAGAGCGTCGCCGAGGCTCTCACGCTCGGCCGCGCCTACAATACGATGAGCCTCGATACGCCCGTCAACCAGAACGACGCCGACGGCGATACGATCATAGACCTTCAATCAGACCACAACCAGCCTATAGAAGGGCTCGAAGACAAGATCCTGCTCCAGTCCGCCATCAGCGGCCTGAAAGTCCAGCAACAACAGATACTCAAGCTGCGCTTCAACGAAGGCAAGACGCAGACCGAGATCGCCGACCACATCGGCGTGAGCCAGATGCACGTCTCCCGCCTGCTCCGCCGCGCCGTGGAAGACCTTCGACAGAGGCTGGGCGAGATGGAGAACGAGAACGGCCACTAGAAAACGCTACGCATCAAAGTACAATACCCTCACATGAACCCAATGCAAAGTAGCGACATCCGCAGAAAATTCCTGGATTTCTTCGAGCAGAGGGGCCACCGGCCATATCCAAGCTCGTCTTTGATCCCTCACAACGATCCCACGGTCTTGCTTACCACCGCCGGTATGCAGCAATTTATCACCTACTTCACCGGCCAGGACCGTCCGCCAACGCCGCGCGCGACCAGTTCTCAGAAGTGCTTCCGCACCGTGGACCTCGAAGAAGTCGGCGACGACACGCACCTGACCTTCTTCGAGATGCTCGGCAACTTCTCATTCGGCGGCTACTTCAAGAAAGAAGCCATCGAATGGGCGTGGGAGTTCCTGACGAAAGAGTTGGAGCTTCCTCCAGAGAGGCTCTGGATCACGATCTTCGAGGGCGACGATAACGCTCCCGAAGACCTGGAAGCGAAAGAACACTGGATGAGCGTCGGCGTACCGGAGGAGCGTATCTTCGGCCTACCGAAAAGCGAGAACTGGTGGGGACCGCCCGGAGATTCCGGTCCCTGCGGCCCCTGCTCGGAGGTCTACTACGACTACGGAGAAGAGTTCTCCAGTGGAGACCCTCTCCAGGACGCCAGGTACGGGCCCGGCGGCGACGAGGGCGACGCGCGTTTCCTGGAGATATGGAACCTCGTCTTCAACCAGTACGAGCAACGCAAGGACGCCTCCCTGACCCCTCTTGCAAAGCCTGGCATAGATACGGGCATGGGCCTCGAACGCACCACCGCCGTCTGCCAGAACGTCCACTCCGTCTACCAGACTGACCTGTACGCCCCGATCTTCGAGAGGATCCAGGAACACTCGAACGCAAAGATGGGCGACTCCGAAGCCCTGGATAGGGCGCTCTACATCCTCGCGGATCACTCACGGTCTATGGCCTTCCTGATCGCCGACGGCGTGCGTCCCGGCAACCAGCGCCGGGAATACGTTTTAAGACGCATAATACGCCGGGCGACGCGGGAGGCGTACTCACGGCTGGGCTTGAAGGCGGAGCAGGTAGCGGAGCTTGCCGGAGTGGTGGTCGACTATATGGAGAACTTCTACGAAGAGTTGCGAATAGCGCGGGATGACATACGACGGATCGTGACGGGCGAGGCGGCACGTTTCATAGATATCTACGACTCCGGCATGGAGCACCTTGAAGCGGAGATAGCACGGTTGCGAGGTGGCAACTTCCCTGGCGAAGTGGCATTCACGCTGCACGATACCTACGGCTTCCCGGTAGAGGTAACCCGTGAGGTACTGGCGGAGCGTGGGCTTTCGCTCGATGAGGCGGCTTTCGAACAGGCGATGAGCGGACAGCGGGAGCGGGCGCGGGAGGCCATGCAGGGTTACGACCGGGTGGTGGCGGCATTCCGCGACCAGGAGATAAAGAGCCGCTTCGTCGGGTACGAGCGGGAGCAGGTCGATACGAGGCTCGTGGCCCTGGAGCCGGTGCCGGACACCGCGGACGAAGTATTCGTAGTGCTTGCCGAGAACCCCTTCTACGCCACGGGCGGCGGGCAGGTCGCGGACGAGGGTTGGATCACCTCGGAGCGAGCCCAGCTAGAGGTCGTGGACGTTATACCCGCCGGGAACTACCAGGTGATACGGGCGAAAACGGAGCGCAGAAGCGTCAAGGTGGGCGATGCAGTCACCGCCTCGATAAATCGGGTACGCCGCCAGCAGATCGAGGCGAACCACACGGCGACCCACATCCTGCACTGGGCGCTCAGGGCAGTGCTCGGCAAGGACGTGACGCAGGCCGGAAGCTACGTCGGGCCGGACAGGCTCCGCTTCGACTACCGCTACTCCGGGAAAGTCAGCGAGGACGAGTTACGGCGCGTGCAGGAGTTGGCCCTGCTCAAGATCACCGAGAACCAGCCCGTCCGTTACTTCACTACTACCATTGACGAGGCTCGGAACCTCGGGGCGATGATGCTCTTCGGCGAGAAGTACGGAGACCTCGTGCGGGTCGTCGAGGTGGACGGTTTCTCGCGCGAGCTTTGTGGCGGGACCCACGTCCGGGGAACGGCCGAGATCGGCGCTTTCAAGTTGATCTCCAACAGGAAGCACGGCGCGGATCTCTACCGCATCGAGGTAATAACCGGCCGGGAGGCCCTCTACTACCTGATCCAGGCAGCCGAAGCCGCCGAAGAAACCTCTGGGGCGCTCCGGGTGGATCTTGTACAACTCCCCGCAGCCGTGGAGGAGATGCGGAAAGAGGTGTGGCGGGCTCGCGAGACCTCGCGGGAGCAGGCGTTGAAGAAGGGTATGCAGGAGGTCGGGAGCCTCGTCGAGAGCGCGGAAGCCGTCAACGGCGCGAAGGTCGTTACCGGGCAGGTCGCGGTGGCCGACGTAAAGGGGCTTCGCCAGATCTCCGACGACATCAAGAACCGGCTCGGCGGGCCGTCCGCCGTGGTGCTCGCGGCGGACGTTGGCGGCAAGGCCGTGCTTATAGCCAACCTCCACCCCGATGTCTCCGCCAGGATACAGGCGGGGGAGATCGTCAAGGAGGCGTCCTCCGTGCTCGGTGGCGGCGGCGGTGGTAGTCCTACGATGGCCCAGGCAGGAGGCGGCAACCTCTCCGCCATACCCGAGGCTCTGCACAAAGTCCGCGACATCCTTGGACAGCGGCTCGCGCAGAGCGAAGGCTAACGATGCAGCTCTCCAGCAATGCTTCCGGGCGCATAGTCGCGCTCGACCTCGGTGAGGTGCGAATCGGCGTAGCCATATCCGATGAGGGGCGTGTGATCTCGAGGCCACTGGAAATCGTGCCATCGGCCGGTTTAGAGATGTACCTTGAAGCCCTGCTGCGGGATCAAGGAGTCGCTGAAGTTCTCGTCGGCGTACCCAAAACCCTCGGTGGAGATATCGGCTTTCAAGCGCGCCGCGTTTTGGATAAACTACACGATCTAAAAGATGTGTTCCCCGGAGTTGAGTTTGTCGAGTGGGACGAACGGCTTACTACGCGGATAGTATCAACCGGGCGCGCCGCAAAGGGCGGACGCCGGAAGGAACGGGGAGGAAAGACTAGCGAAAGGGTCGACCATCTTGCGGCCGCCCAGATGCTACGGGAATATCTCGAACGCAGGAGGGGAATTTGAGGCGGTACGAAAGAGGAAAGAGCCGTGATCGCGACGATCTGCAGGCGCGGCTAAACGCTCTTCAGCAACCGCGCGGCAACCGCCGCCGGAAGCGCCGCTCCAATCTTGGACCCGCCATACTCGGGATACTGCTCGTCATTGGGGTACTCGGCATCATCTACCTCATCTACACATCAGCGGTCGGTGGCGGAGACCAGACGGCCAAGTCGGACAATGCCAAGGTCAAGGTCGTCGAAGGCGATACCGTTTCGAGTGTGGCCGACAAGCTGGACGCGGCGGGTGTCATAAGTAACGCGACTATCTTCAAGCTCGAAGCCCGCTTTAGCGAGAACAGCGAGGACATAAAACCCGGCCAGTATACGTTCAGCCGCGGCGAGGATAGCTCCGAGATCCTCAAGAAGCTGACCGCCGGGAAGGAAGTAGCGACCTTCACCATAACCATCCCTGAGGGGCTCACCCTGAAACAGACCGCCGAGAAAGTCGCCAGCCAGAGCAACATCTCCGAAAAAGACTTCGAGACGGAGGCGGATAAGACCGGATATAGCTACGCCTTCCTCAAGGACCCGGCCATAAAGACTACTGAAGGTTACCTGTTCCCCAAACAGTACGAGTTCGAGAAGGGAACCACCGCCCACCAGGTGGTAGACCGGCTTCTGAATCAGTATATGATAGAGACCCAGGATATCGACATCTCCGGTGCGAAGAAGCGCCTGAACCTGAGTGAGCACGAGCTATTGACGGTCGCGTCCCTCATCGAGCGGGAGGCCGCGAGCCTGAAAGAAAAGCCGATAATTGCGTCGGTGATCTACAACCGTATCCGTCAAGGGACGCCGCTTCAGATAGACGCTTCGATCCAGTACGCCCTCGGGACCCCGAAGGCTGAACTTTCCCTTCAGGACTTGAAGATAGACTCGCCGTACAATACGTATGAGAACCTCGGCCTGCCTCCGGGACCGATATGCAGCCCCAGCAAGGAGTCTATCGAGGCTGCCGTGAAGCCCGCGGATACGAACTACCTCTACTACGTCCTCAAGGCCGACGGCAAGGAGCATTACTTCACTGATAACTACAACGATTTCCTGCAGGCGAAAGCCGAAGCCGGCAGGTAAGCCGCCCAGTCTTCACGCGTATTTTCTCTATTTGGGTTTGCGGGGCTATAATCGTGCGTGCTTGTGACGAAATACGCTTTAAATGCTGATAGTCGCTCCCGATTGGCGGGCGTACTCGGACATCTGGAAGGCCGCGGCTTGAACCCGAGTATACGCAACACCTCCTTGGGACCGACGTTGCCGCGCCAGGAGATAGAGGCGCGGATCAGCTCGACCGGCAAAGAACCCGAGACGGAGGTGGTAGCCGATTCTCTCGAATGAGGCAAAATCGATCGCGGAGGTTTCCAGCAAACTCGGTGAAGTGCTGGTAGCTCAAGGCGAGATTACCAAAGACCAGCTTGCCGAAGCCAATGCACGTACTGGAAGTGGCGGCCGCAACCTGGGTCAAATGCTTGTCTCGCTCGGGTATCTAAACGCGGAGCAACTCGCGCGGACCTATGCCCGGTTGTTCAACCTGGAATACGTGGAGCCGTCCGAGGACGACCTCAACGTTGGAATAATCGGACTGATCGCCGAGGACGTACTGTTACGCCACGGAGCGCTGCCGGTTCGGGCGGAGAACGGACGTTTGATAGTTGCGATGAGCGACCCGTCCGACGTCTACGCGCGCGGCGACCTCACCGTAAGCGCGGGGCAGCCGATCACGCCGGCCGTCGCTGACGCAGTTACTATTCGCGCCCTTCAAGCGAAGCACTTCGGAGCAGCCGATGGCTCCGGCCAGCAGGCGGCATCGCTTCCCGAAAGCCCCCAGGCCACGGTGGAAGGACCAGATACCGGGCGTGACAATGGGGCGGAGAGCCTGGCTAGAAACCGGGATACCGGAAACGGCTCGCAAAAACGTGACGCGAACGTGGGTGGCGGGTCCCGGCGAACTCCGAGACTGGGAGAAATCCTCGTCTCCGAAGGGAGGCTTACGTCCGGCCAATTAGAAGAGGCGCTCGCCTTGCAGAAGAACGATTCAAGAGACCTTGGAGAGATACTCATCTCGCTAGGTTACGTGACCGCCGAAGACCTGGCCAGAGCGCTCGCCCGGCGATTACGGCTCGCTTACGTGCGGCTCTCCGAACTCTCCGAATCGGATGTGGATCCTGAAGCACTGAGTTTGATCGACGAGGCTATGCTGCGAAAGTACAGGGCTCTGCCGCTGCGTTTCGAGGACGGAAAGCTCATCGTAGCCATGAGCAACCCCAACGACCTGTTCGCCCTCGAAGACCTGAGAATTATCGCCCGCCATCCCATAGCCCCGGTGGTCGCCACCCAGGAGGACCTGGACGGCGCCCTCTCGCACCTGGTCAGTGAAGAGGCTGAAACCGGGCCGCCGGTGGACGAGACGCCGGACCATGCGGAGCCCGAGCAGCCCCCGTACACGGAATCCGTGGCGGAAACCTCCGCTGATTACGCGGAAGAAGTTGAGGATGTCCCCGCTCCCGCTGCTTCGACGGATGAAGGCCGCGGGCGGCGTCCCGGCGGCGTCGCGACCAAAATGGGGGACATCCTCATAGCGGCGGGCAAGATCACTGACGAGCAGCTACAGGAAGCGCTAGAGCTCCAACACCAGGACCGGCGGGAGATAGGCCGGATCCTGCTCTCGCTCGGTTATATAAGCAAGCTGGACCTCGCGCAGGCGCTTGCGACCCGTCTGCGCCTCGACTACACGGAACTCATAGAGAGTGACGTTGATCTAGCCGTCCTCGGCCTGGTCGACCAGAAAGTCGTTCGCCGTCACGGTGTGATGCCCGTGCGGATGGAAGAAGGCCGGCTCATCGTAGCTATGAGCAATCCGACCGACATCCATGCTCTAGAGGACCTGATGATGATCTCCGGGTACCCCATCACGCCCGTGGTGGCGCTCGAAGAGCAGATAACCAGGGTTCAGAACAAGCTGTACGCTGTCGGCTCGGAGGTTACAGAATTTCTACAAGACGCGGCCGGAGACTCAGTCTTTGATGACCACGGGGAAGTCGAACTCGGGGCGGGCTCGGGGGCGGACGACGCGCCCATAGTGCGGCTCGTCGGGTCCATCCTGCAACAGGCCGTAGGCGAAGGCGCCTCGGACATACACGTCGAGCCCCGGGCGCGGGAGTTAACGGTCCGGTTCCGGGTGGATGGCGTGCTTCGAGAAGTCATGTCCATCCCGCCGAAGCTCCAGAGCGGTGTGATCGCCCGCCTCAAGATACTGGCCAACCTGGACATCGCCGAGCGCCGCGTCCCGCAGGACGGTAGATTCTCGGTAAGACTCGGCGGCCAGAAAATAGACGTTCGGGCGGCTTCACTCCCCACGGTATTCGGCGAGAAAACCGTCCTGCGGTTGCTGGACAACTCAAACGTCGAGGCGGACCTAAGATCACTCGGGTTCGCGCCGGAAGTCTTCGAGACCTACGAGCAAATCTTCAACCGTCCTTATGGGGCGATCCTGGTCACGGGACCGACCGGTAGCGGCAAATCCACCACGCTCTACGCCACGCTCGCCGAGTTGAACTCGCCGGAGCGGAACATCATCACCGTGGAGGACCCGGTGGAGTTCAGGATGGAAGGGATCAATCAGGTCCAGGTCAACACGAAAGCCGGACTTACCTTCGCCTCGGGGCTTCGAAGCATCCTGCGAAGCGACCCGGATGTCGTGATGATCGGTGAGATCCGGGACTACGAGACCGCGAAGATAAGCGTCGAAGCCGCGCTCACCGGACACTTGATCCTCGCGACCCTGCACACCAACAACGCCCCGGCGGCGGTAAACCGGATGACTGAGATGGGCGTGGAGCCGTTCCTTACCTCGTCGGCCGTGGATTGCGTTATCGCCCAGAGGCTCGCCAGGAGGCTCTGCAACGACTGCAAGCAACCGGTAGAAGTCGGTGAAGACGTGCTCGACGACATTGGGTTCCCGTTCGAGCGCTTCTCTGAAGATGTCAACTTCTACCGGCCGGTAGGCTGTAACCGTTGCGGAGGCTCCGGCTACCGTGGCAGGGTCGGGATCTACGAAATGATGGCCGTAACCTCGGAGATAAAAGATTTGATTCTCCGCCGCGTCTCGACCGATGTGATAAGCCGCGTCGCCGAAGAGCAGGGAATGGTGCGGTTGAAAGAAGATGGCCTGATGAAAGCCGCCCGTGGCATGACCACCGTCGAGGAGATCCTGCGTACCGTAGTGTAGTTCTGTAGTCGTGCTCGGATAGAAGATTAAAGTTTCGGGCATCTGTGTCGATAATAAGAGCGACCACGAATCGTCACGGGACCGAAAGGACCAGATCATGATGGAGGCTGGGCTAAACGACTACCTTTTCGACGCGATCCGGATGGGCGCGAGCGACCTGCACATCACGGTTGGGCTTCCGCCAATGGTCCGGGTTAGCGGTAAAGTGCAGCCCCTTGACTATCCTCCTCTGACGCAGAACGTCACCCGCGAAACTATCTACGACATCCTGTCCAACGACCAGCGCCAGCGGCTGGAGAACGAGTGGGAGCTTGACTTCGCCTATACGCTGCCTCGCACCGCCCGTTTCAGGGTCAACGTGTACTTCCAGCGTGGCTCGATGGGGGCGGCGTTCAGGACCATTCCGCACGAGATAAAGAACTTCAGGGACCTGGGGCTGCCAAAGGCCATCGAAGACCTGACGGAGAAGCCGAGAGGGCTGGTATTAGTAACCGGGCCAACCGGAAGTGGTAAGTCCACGACGCTCGCCTCGATGATAGACAAGATCAATGAGACGCGCCAAGAGCACATAATGAGTGTAGAAGACCCTATAGAGTTCCTGCACAACCACAAAAAGTGCATCGTCAACCAGCGCGAGGTCAACCAGGACACCAAGAGCTTTGCGCAGGCCCTCAAGCATGTGCTGCGCCAGGACCCGGACACCATCCTCATCGGCGAGATGCGCGATTTGGAGACCATCCACCTCGCCGTCAGCGCGGCCGAGACCGGGCACCTCGTCTTCGGTACGCTTCACACCCAGGACGCCCCGCAGACGGTGGACAGGATCATAGACGTCTTCCCGTCGCACCAGCAGAGTCAGATCCGGACGCAGCTCGCCAACGCTTTGCAGGGAATAATTACGCAGACGCTTATTCCAAAACGCGACGGTAAGGGGCGGGTCGTGGCGTGCGAGATCCTGATTCCAACGCCCGGCGTCCGCAACCTGATCCGGGAAGGGAAGAACCACCAGATATATTCCGCCATGCAGACGGGCGGGAAGTTCGGGATGCAGACGATGGACGCGGCGCTCGTGGAGTTGATGCGGAAGGGACACATCTCTCGCGAAGAGGCGGAGAAGCACTCCAGCAACCCCGAGGAACTCAACCGCCTCGCGGGCAGCGGCGGCATGGTGGGCGTCGCCCCAAAACCGTCCGTGGAGCCATCCGGCAACTACGCGGCGCTTCGTAGATAGGGGAGGTTTGTATGGCGACATTCGCGTATAAAGCGCGCTCCCGCAGTGGCGATATCCTCGAAGACCAGATAGAAGCCAACGACCAGTTGTCCGTGGCTTCGGATCTTCGTCAGCAGGGACTCTTCGTCATCGACATCAAAGAGCAAGGAGTAGGCCAGAAGGACATCCTGGAGCCGTTCAAGAAGGTAAAGCTTCAGGACGTAGTGATTTTCTCCCGTCAGTTTGCCACCATGATCAACGCCGGGCTTCCGATAGTTCGGGCGCTCTACATTCTCGACGAGCAGACAGAGAATAATAAGCTCAAAGAAGTCGTCACGGAGGTCCGCAAGGATGTGGAGGCGGGTCTTGGCCTCTCCGAAGCCCTCGATAAGCACCCGAAGGTATTCGGCAGGCTCTACGTCGAGATGGTGCGGGCCGGCGAGATCGGCGGCATCCTGGATGGGGTGCTGCTCCGGCTTGCGTCGCAGCTCGAGAACGACCAGGAGCTTCGCCGTAAGGTCAAGAGCGCCATGACTTATCCAACGGTAGTTCTGGTGCTGGCGCTCCTCGCTGCGTCATTTATGTTGATCTTTATCGTCCCGATATTCGCAAAGATGTTCGCGGACCTCGGCGGAACTCTGCCGCTGCCCACCCGCATAGCCATGGGAGCCTCCGCCATTCTTACCAGCTTCTGGGGGATTCTCGTGGCCGCGGCTCTGTTTGGCGGCGTTACATTCTTCCTACGTTGGAAAAACACGGAGCAGGGACGGAAGGTCTGGGGACGGGTCGTGCTCAAGCTGCCGGCCAAAATCGGAGACATCGTCCAGAAGGTGGCCCTTGCGCGATTCGCGCGAACTCTGGGCACCCTCAGCGCGGCGGGCGTGCCGATCTTGCAGTGTCTTGAGATCACCGCGACTTCCTCGGGGAACTGGGTGATCGAAAACGCGGTCCTCAAGAGCCGGGATTCGATCCGTCAAGGCATCCCCATCTACAAGCCGCTCGAAGACGAACCCGTCTTCCCGCCGATGGTTACGCGTATGATCGCCATCGGCGAGGAGACAGGCGACATAGACGGCATGCTAGGCAAGATCGCCGACTTCTACGAGTCTGAGGTGGATGCTTCGGTCAAGGCCCTTACCTCCATAATCGAGCCGTTGATGATCATGGTTATCGGCGGCATCGTAGGCGGCATCATCATCGCCATGTATCTCCCGATGTTCAAGATCTTCGAGTTGATCGGATAACAGCGCCCGCCGTGAGTCCTCCCGTCATGACGGCGCCTCTCGGCAACGAAGAGGTATCTCGACTGGTCAACGCCTACCGATACAGCGGAGACCGCCGCGCCCTGGAGCGGATCTTCTCGCTGCGTGGAAAGATTTTGAACCACATTGCTCGCCGGTACGCCAACTCGTCCAGTGAGCCATATGAGGACCTTCTTCAGGTGGGATACGTCGGGCTCATCAAGGCCGTGAACGGCTATAAGACTGACTCGGCGGCGAGGTTTAGCTCCTACGCATACTCGATGATCGACGGTGAGATCCGTCACCACTTCAGGGATACAGCTCTGGTCAAGAGGCCGCGCTGGGCGCGCAGCCTGTACGCGAAGGTCTCTGAAGCGACGGCGCGGCTGTCGAGCGATCTCGGCCGTCCTCCGCTACTGGAGGAGATTGCGCGCGAGGTGAACGTCGAGCCGGAAGGTATCGTGGAGCTTATGAAGCTGTATCTGGGCACGAGTGTATTCTGGCTGGACGACAAGCCCGCGGAAGACGGTGCGGACCTCTCGGCGATCAAAAGTATCGAGTACGAGGCCTTCTCTCTACCCATCGAAGACCGTATCCACCTGGAGCAGGCAATGGACTCTCTCTCAGAGCTTCAGCGGAAAGTCGTATATCTCTTCTTCTATAAAGATATTTCTCAAACGGAGATCGGCAAGATGCTCGGGCTGCCGCAGCGAAGCATCTCCCGCGAGATAGCCTCCGCCGTCAAATCTCTCCGGGACAGGATGGGCTCGCGCTAGACGGCCTCGGCTCTCGCGCTTCGCCGCAGCTTTTGTGTAGAATGCCTACTTTGAAACACTGATCGGGGAGGGACTTCTGGTGGCGTTTTTCAGTGAACTTGGAGATAGGATCGTTGGGGCGCCCTCTATCCTGGCGGCGGATTTCGCCAACCTGGCGGACGAGGTGCGCCAGGCGAAGGATGGTGGCGCGGAGCTGGTCCACTTCGACGCGATGGACAACCACTACGTCCCGAACCTGACGGTCGGACCCGTGGTCGCCGCTTCGCTCATCGAAGCCGTGGACCTGCCTGTCGACGCGCACCTGATGGTGGACAACCCCGAAAACCTGATAAAGCCGTTTATAGAAGCCGGAGTAGTCAGTATCTCCGTGCAACCCGAGGCCGTAACGCACCTGCACAGGGTTTTGACCATGATCCGTGAGGGCGGCTGTGACGCCGGGGTTGCCCTGAACCCCACGACGTCACCGGATTTCATCGAGTGGGCGCTCCCTTACCTGGATTACATACTCGTCATGAGCGTAAATCCCGGCTTCGGAGGCCAGAGTTTCATCCCCGAGATGGCGGACAAGGTCCGCAGGATCAAGGAGATGACGGACCTTCCGGTACAGGTCGACGGCGGCATCACGACCGAGACGGCGCCGCTGATGGTAAAGGCCGGGGCGCAGGTCCTGGTTGCCGGCTCCGCCGTCTACAAGGGAGATCCGGAGACGGAGATGCGCCGCATCATCGAGGCGGGAAGGAACGCCGTCTGAAACGGCTAGAGTAAGCGCATTCGACCGCCCATGCTGTCCTTGTTGGCGTGCCGGGTGTGTGGTACTTTCTTCAATGTAACTTTCGGGGGCGGGTGGAATTCCCGCACCGGCGGTGAGCCCGGGTAGAAACGTTTCTCTCGGGGAGCCCGCGAACCTCGGGTTAGTGCCCGCAGGTTGAGCCGGTGAAGGCTTCTAGCGAAGCTGTAGTCCGGCGCCGACGGTAAGAGTCCGGATGGTAGAAAGGAAGAGTTGGAAGGCGAGTCCTTCATGGATCGCGCCCGCGGCCTCGCGGAGCGTGGACGCTACACGGCAGCGCCGAACCCGTTGGTAGGGGTCGTATTGACGCGCGGTGACGAGGTTATAGGTAAGGGCTGGCATGAGCGCGCTGGCCGAGACCACGCCGAGATCGTCGCCTTGAAACAAAGCGGCCCGGCGGCTCGCGGGGCTACGATGTTCACCACGCTCGAACCCTGCAACCATCACGGCCGAACTCCTCCATGTACGGGCGCTATCTTAGAGGCGGGGATTGCCAGGGTCGTGATCGGGGACCTGGATCCCAACCCCAAAATGAGAGGCCGGAGCGTCGAAATCCTCCGTAGCGCCGGTGTGGAGGTCGAGGTGCGGGACGACCGCGCTTTCGAGCGTCAGAACGAACAGTTCGACCACCTGATGAAGACTGGACGGCCATTCGTGCATCTCAAGTTGGCCGCCACCCTGGACGGCAGAATCGCCACCTCCACCGGCGACAGCAAGTGGATAACGGGCGTGGCCGCGCGACACCGGGCTCATCTCCTGCGCGCCGAGGCTGGAGCCGTGCTCGTCGGGGCGGGGACTGTCCGCGCGGATGACCCAACTCTAACCGCCCGAAACCTGCCACAAGACCCGCCACCCATCACCCGTGTCGTACTGGACCCAAATTTGACCACCACATCCGAAAGCCAGCTCGTTCGCACCGCGAACGAGCCGCCTGTATTAATTTTCTTCGACAACAACGCTTTGGATGGGCGCGAAAAGGAGCTCGAAGCAGCCGGCGTCGAAGTAATCGCAACGCCGCCCGGTGAGGATGGACTTGATCTCCTCTTCGTATTAGATGTGCTTGGCCGACGCGGCATTCGGGGCCTTCTCGTCGAAGGCGGCGGAGAGACGGCTAGCCGGTTCATCCGGAAGGGGCTCGTTGACAAGATGACCGTCTTCCAAGCCCCGAAACTGGCGGGCTCGGATGGCGTGCCGATGATCGGGGCGCTGGGCCTGCAACGTATGAAAGACGCGCCGCTCTTGTCCATCGCGAGCATGGAAGTCCTGGGAGATGACGTGGCTATGACACTGTATCCATACGAAACGGAGGAGGAAAATGTTCACCGGACTGGTTGAAGCGACGTGCCGGGTGCAGGGGATCGAGCCGGGTGGGATGAACCGCATCTCCATCTCTTCCACCGAGATGTTCGAGAGCGTGGCTATCGGCGACAGCATCTCCGTGAACGGCGTGTGCCTAACGGTAGGTGAGCTGCACGATAAGCTGCTCGTTTTCAACGCGATGCGCGAGACGCTGCGTTGCACGGCGCTCGGGGAGCTAGTCGAGGGCGGCATCGTAAACCTGGAGCGTGCCATGAGCCCGCGGGACCGTTTCGGAGGACACATCGTGCAGGGGCACGTCGATGGCGTGGGGGAGGTTATCCGCGTACAGCCCGAGGGCGGAGCGGAGATCTGGGAGTTCAAAGCTCCAGAGTCCGTCCTCCGCTACACCGTCGAGAAGGGAAGCATCTGCGTGGACGGTATTAGTCTCACCGTGGTTGCTGTTACGGAGGCTTCGTTCACCGTGTCTATACTGCCTCAGACCAGGGCGGCCACGAACCTGTCGGCGCTTGGGGCGGGGGACCGCGTAAACCTGGAGGCGGATGTTATAGGCAAGTACGTCGAGCGGCTGTTGGAGCCGCGAATAACTGACAGAGTTGGAAACTTCGAGAGGAGCGTTGAAGATGCCGTTTAGTCCAATAGAGGACATTGTCGAGGACATCAAGCAAGGCAAGATGGTCATCGTCTGTGACGACGAAGATCGCGAGAACGAGGGCGACCTGACGATGGCCGCCGAGCTGGTTACGGCCGACGACATAAACTTCATGGCGACTTACGCCAGGGGGCTGATCTGTCTGCCGATGGCTGGTGAGCTGGTGGACCGGTTGGAGATCCCAAACATGGTCCAGCACAACTCCTCCCGGATGGGCACGGGCTTCACGGCCACCATCGAGGCCAAGGACGGCATCACTACCGGCATCTCCGCAGCGGATCGGGCGCATACCTGCCGTGTCGCCGTGGATGACGATACCGGCCCGGAAGACCTTGCCATGCCCGGCCACGTCTTTCCGCTGCGCGCCCGTCCGGGCGGCGTGTTGCAGCGCGCCGGACAGACGGAGGCGGCGGTGGACCTTAGCCGGCTGGCCGGATTAAAGCCGGCGGGTGTCATCTGCGAGGTCATGAAAGAAGATGGCACCATGGCCCGTGTGCCGGACCTCGCGGAGTTCTCGAAGAAGCACGGCATCAAGATGGTGACGACGGCCCAGATCATCGAACACCGTCGCGCCTACGAGAAGCACGTCGGCTTCGCCGTGGAGACGAAACTTCCAACGAAGTTTGGTGAGTTCCGTCTGCGCGCCTACGAGAACGACATGGATGAGCTCACCCATCTCGCACTGGTCATGGGCGAGCCGGAGGGCAAGGAAGACGTGCTGGTGCGCGTCCATTCGGCATGCCTGACGGGCGACGCGCTCCACTCCCTGCGCTGCGACTGTGGACAGCAGCTAGAGGCCGCGATGTCCCAAATAGCCGACGAAGGCGAGGGCTTGATCGTCTACATGCAGCAGGAGGGACGCGGCATAGGTCTCCTCAACAAGATGAAGGCCTACCACCTCCAGGACGAAGGCCTGGATACCGTCGAGGCCAATCAGCAGCTCGGCTTCGCCCCGGACCTGCGGGACTACGGCATCGGCGCCCAGATACTAAAGGACCTGGGTCTGGAGAGCATCCGTTTGCTCACCAACAACCTCACCAAAGTCGTGGGTCTACAGGGCTTTGGGTTGGAGATCACCGACCGCGTACCGCTTGAGATGGAGCCGAACGGTTACAACAAACGCTATCTCGCCACCAAGCGCGAGAAGCTCAACCACATCTTCGAGAGCCACTAGGAGAACGCGGTGGAGAGAGAGAACGGACCAAACTACATCGAGGGGAACCTCTCGGCGTCCGGCAAGTCCTTCGGGATCGCCGCCGCCAGGTTTAACGACTTCATCGTCCGGCCGCTGCTGGACGGCGCTCTGGACGCGATAAAGCGTCACGGGGGAGAGATGGACCTGGTGGACGTCGCGTGGGTTCCCGGCGCCCACGAGGTGGCCCTGGTCGCCAAGCAGATGGCCTTGTCGGGCCGCTACGACGCCATAATCTGTCTCGGGGCGGTGATCCGGGGTGCGACGGCCCACTTCGACTACGTCGCGGGAGGCGCCGCGGGCGGAATTTCGTCGGTGATGCTGGAGACTAACGTGCCGGTAATATTCGGCGTTATCACCACGGAGAATATCGAGCAGGCGATAGAACGGGCGGGCACCAAGGCTGGAAACAAGGGCTTCGAGGCCGCGGTCTCGGCGGTCGAGATGGCGGACCTCATGCAAAAGCTGCGGGAACGCTCGCCCGAAGGCGATGCTCCCACTCATTCACGCTCTGGTTTGAGGTAGGGCTAGGCGCTCTCGGTGACGGGTGGACGGCTCGTCGTCTGAGCCTTCTGGACTTTGAACGCCTTCAGGCACGAGGTGCAGACCCACACGCGCTTCGTCGTCACGCCTTCCTGGATCCGGACCTTCTGGAGGTTCGGGTTCCAGCGGCGGCGGGTTGCGCGCAGGGAGTGGCTGCGGGCGTTGCCAAAATTCGGGTGCTTACCGCACGAGTAGCAAATCTTCGCCATGATAATTCTCCTATGCTAGGATACCGGTCGAGTTTGGGGGCCTGGTAGTCGGCTGCTTACGCGTTGCGGATTCCGGGCGCCGGGCGGAAATTGTATCAGATTCTTAGTAATGTAAACACGGTTCGGAGGCCTCCAGGACTCCGGCGGGAGAGGATGCCGGCAGGTGCGGTTTGGAGCGTAATGTGAAAGGTCTGGTTCCGTGACGATAAGTATGGCCTTCGTCGTGGCGGCGGCCCACGCGGCGCTAAAGGCTCAGGTCGCGCGGATCAACGCGCTGAACGTCTACCCGGTCCCGGACGGCGACACCGGCACCAACATGCTCCTAACCCTCGAATCTATCCTGAAGGAGACTAGAGACAACGCCTACGATACGCCTGAAGCGGCGAGCAAGGCGGGCGCGCGGGCGGCGCTCATGGGCGCGCGCGGAAACTCGGGTGTCATACTTTCGCAGATGATCCGGGGCGCCTGCGACGTTCTTGCCCAGCGTGCGTCTCTTACAGCCGAGACCTTCGCGGCGGCCCTGGAAGGGGCGAGAGAGCGGGCGTACGCTTCTATCCGGGAGCCGGTCGAGGGCACGATGCTGACCGTTATAAAGGACGCGGCCCACGCGGCCCGCGAGGCGCTCGCGGACAAGAGCGCCGATCTACCCTCGGTGGTGCGGGCGGCCGCGCGGGCGGCCCACGCCTCGGTGAAGCGGACGCCGGAACTTCTTGGCGTTCTGCGTGAAGCTGGGGTCGTCGACGCGGGAGGCCTCGGCGTCGCGGTGATCCTGGACGGCATACACGCCTGCCTGACGGGCCAGAAGGTCGAAGTTCCGGACGACGAAGAGAGCGGCGCGCCGGACCTGGATGCGATCCACGCCGAAGAAGAGGCGTGGGGCTATTGCACCGAATTCCTCGTTACCGGGATCGACGGTGATGCGGGCGACCTGGAGGACTATATCTACGCCAATGGGAAAAGTGTCCTCGTCATCCCGGACGACG
This sequence comes from Rubrobacterales bacterium, assembly GCA_038198445.1. Taxonomy (GTDB): domain Bacteria; phylum Actinomycetota; class Rubrobacteria; order Rubrobacterales; family Rubrobacteraceae; genus JACDDK01. Next base: position 49,076 of record JBBPZZ010000122.1, on the reverse strand, counting down.
ACGTTATAAAGGTCCATCTGCACACCCAGGACCCAGGAAGCGCCCTGTCTTACGCTGGACAATTCGGGCGGCTTTCGGATGTCAAGGTGGACGATATGGAGGCTCAGGTTCATTCGCACTCTGTTTCCGGCGTGTTCCCGCCGGAAACAGAGCAGCCTACGGCGGACCTCGGAGTGGTGGCGGCGAGCCGGGGGGCGGGAAACCGGAAGCTTTTCGAGTCCATGGGGGCGGTCGTGATCGAGGGCGGGCAGGGGGCGAATCCGAGCGCGTCCGAGTTCGCCGAAGCCGTCGAGAAGACGGGCGCGGCGGCCGTCATCATCTTGCCGAACAACAAGAACATCGTGCCGACGGCGGAGCAGGTAAACGATCTGGTCGAGGCGGAGGTCTATGTCGTACCAACCACGACTATCGCGGGGGGGCTGGCGGTGATGGTCGGCTTCGATGTTGAATCCGAGGCCCGCGAGGTGGCTGGGGAGATGCGTGAGATCTCTGATTCCCTTCACAACGCGGAGATCACCCGCGCCGCCCGCAACGCCAGGATCGGTGAACGGGACATCGCCGAGGGCTCGTATATCGGGCTTCTCGATGGCGAGCTTCGGGCTTCTGGACGGAGTGTCGGGGAGGTGGCGCTGAGGCTGGCGGAGGAGATGCTCTCCACCGGGGCCGACGTTATAACGCTCCTTAAGGGCGAAGATTTGGCCGAAACGGACCTCGGCAAGATAGCCGAGAAGATCCAGAACCTGGACGAAGACGCCGTAGTCGAGGTCAGAGACGGCGGCCAGCCGATGTACCCGCTCCAGATGGTGGCCGAATGACTACGGCGATAGTCACTGACTCGACGTCCAGCCTGGCTCCTGGAGTGCGCGAACGCCCGGATGTGCGGGCCGTGCCGCTCACTTTCCACTTCGGGCCGGACGAGACTTATGAGGACAAAGTCGATATGTCGAACGAGGAGTTCTACGAGCGGCTGGCGGAGTCCACGGAGTTCCCGACGACCTCGCAACCCCCGGCGGGTGCCTTTGTAGAGGCGTATGAATCGCTTTCGGCGTACGACAACATATTGGTACTCACCATCTCGAAGGAGCTCAGCGGGACCTACGAGTCCGCCTTCGTCGCGGCCGGAATGGTGGAGAGGCCGGTCGAGGTCCTGGATACGCGGAGCGCGGAGATGGGCTCCGGCCTGATCCTCCTCGAAGCTCTCAAGGTCATAGACCAGGGGGGGGAGTTCAGGGAGGTCCGCCAGGCCGCCGAGGCGGCGGTTCGGCGCTGCAACGTCCTCTTCGCCGTTGGCACTCTGGAATACCTGGCGAAGAGCGGACGTATTGGCCGGGCGCAACGTCTGGTAGGTACGGCGCTCGACATCCGGCCGGTGCTCTCGATCGAAGACGGCGTCGTCGCCCCATACAAGCGGGTTCGTGGACGCCGCCGTCAGATGGCGGCCCTCGTTGAGAAGGTAAAGCCCGCGGCTGAGGCAGGACGCCCACTCTACTTCGGTCACATCAACAGCCCGGAACTTCTTTCGGAGCTGGCGGACGGTCTTGGCGTGGAGACGGAGTTGGTCGCCGAGATCGGCGGGGTCGTCGGATGTCACGTCGGTCCGGGGGCATATGGCGTGGCCTACCTATAAAGGGAACCTGGAAGAGTCTTCCGGGACGGACTCGTTACTCTTAGGGCGGACAACGCTCACTGATCTCCGGGCGCGTCCCGCGACCGAGTTGCCGGGTGTGGGGCCGCGGATCGAGGCGGCGCTCAAGGACCTCGGCATCGAGTCTCTTGCGGATTTGATCTCGCACTACCCGTCGCGTCACGAAGACCTCTCGAACGTAAAGAAGATCGCCGACCTCCGGGTTGGAGAGAAAGTAACCGTCGTCGGGCGGGTCGTCAGCACCCGGCCCATCGGAAAGCCAATTCGCGGACGCTCGCCGGGCTTCTCCGTGCAACTCTACGACGGCACCGGCTACATCCCCGCTACCGTGTGGGGCCGCGCGTGGCTCCAGAGCCAGCTCATACCCGATAACTGGGTGCTTGTCTCAGGCGAAGTCCAGCGTCGTAACGGCCTCCAACTCGCCGCGAAGAACCTGGAGGTAATAGACGACCCCGCCACGCTCTCCGACGGCGATAGCGGCCCGCATTCCGGCAGGTTTGTCCCCGTTTACCCGGTGAATAAGGGCATCCAGGCGCGCAGGATGCGTACTCTGATCCACCGCGCCCTGGATGCAGTCGGACACGTCCTCGACCCGCTGCCGGCGGAGGTACTGGCGCGTCACCGGCTGGCGAACCTCCAGGACGCGATCCACGAAGTACACTTCCCGACCGACCGGAGGCGGCTCAAGCAGGCCATGCGCCGGCTTATATTTCACGAGCTTTTCCTGATCCAGACCGGACTCGCCGCCCGCAAGGCGCGCATCGAGCGCACCGAGACCGGACGCTCTCACGCCGGCGACGGAAGTCTCCTCAACCCGTTCCTGAAAGGCCTGCCCTTCGGGCTTACCTCGGCCCAGGAGCGAGTCATCGCCGACGCGCTTGCCGACATGCGCTCCGAGAAACCGATGCGCCGGCTGTTGCAGGGCGACGTCGGCAGTGGAAAGACGGTCGTGGCGGTCGCCGCTCTACTATCGGCGGTCGAGTCCGGCGGCCAGGGCGCTCTCATGGCCCCGACCGAGGTGCTGGCCGAGCAGCACCACCTGTCAGTATCCAGGGCTCTGGCGGACCTTACCGTGAACGTCGCCTTGCTCACTGGCTCTCAGACGGCGGCCGAACGCCGGGAGGTGCTCGAGTCGGTAAAGAACGGTGAGGCGCAAATCGTGATCGGGACGCACGCTCTCATACAGAAGGGCGTCGAGTTCCATGATCTCTCGCTGGTCGTGGTGGACGAGCAGCACCGCTTCGGGGTCGGCCAGCGGACGGTCTTCAGGGAGAAAGGCAAGACCCCCGACACGATGGTAATGACCGCCACCCCCATCCCTCGGACCCTCTCGCTCACCCTCTACGGAGACCTCGAAGTATCCGTGATCGACGAACTGCCTCCGGGGCGTAAGCCTGTCGAGACCGAGATGGTGGACCTGGCGGAACGCGAGGGGGCTTACGAGTCGGTGCGCCGGGAGTTGGAAGCGGGCCGGCAGGCTTATGTTATCTGTCCGCTGGTCGAGGAGTCCGAGGCGCTGGAGGACGTGCGAGCGGCCGAGGAGCTTTACGAGGAACTGGTAGAGGAGATCTTTCCCGAACGAACCGTCGGACTCCTGCACGGCCGGATGAAGGCCGCCGAGAAACGCGAGGTAATGGCGGACTTCCACTCCGGGAAGATCGAAGTCCTCGTCGCCACGGTCGTCGTCGAGGTTGGGGTGGACGTGCCGAACGCGAGCGCCATCATCATCGAGGGTGCGGAACGTTTCGGCCTCTCGCAACTCCACCAGCTTCGTGGGAGGGTGTGCCGGGGCCTCCATCCGCCGAGCTGCTTTCTTATGGGCGACCCGAAGACCGACGACTCGCGCAGCCGTCTGGAAGCTCTGTGCGAGCATCAGGACGGGTTCAAGCTCTCGGAGGTGGACCTCGCCATCCGGGGTGAGGGGACGCTCTTCGGAAGCCGACAGAGCGGGATGCCGGACCTGAAGGTGGCGAAGCTCCTGCGCGACATAGACATCCTGGTCGAGGCGCGGCGCGAGGCGTTCGAATTGGTGGCGAAAGACCCGACCCTGAAGTTCCCGGATCACCGTCCATTGAGACGGGAGATCCGGGAACTGCTCGGCGCTGACGTCGAGTGGCTCTTCCGGGAGTAGCGGAGTGCGGATCATCGCCGGAGAAGCCCGGGGCGTGCGCCTCGCCAACGTGCCGCCGGGAGTGCGTCCGACCTCGGATCGGGTTCGGGAGAGCCTGTTCAACGTCCTCGGACAGTTTTTCGACGGCGGCAGGGTCCTGGACCTCTACGCCGGAACGGGAGCATTGGGGATAGAAGCTCTCAGCCGCGGGTTCGAGCGAGCGCTCTTCGTGGAGCGTGACGGACAGGCCGCGGCGGCAATCAAGGAGAACCTGGTAAAGACGAAATTCAGTGGACGGGCGGAGGTCTTGCGAGGGGACGTAGGACGGATGATCGAACGGGTCGCGGACAACGGCCAACTATTCAATTTGATATTCCTTGACCCGCCATATAGAATCGCGGCGGCGGAGGTTGGCGATGTTTTGGCGCGCCTGCATTCTCTTCTAGCTCCCGGTGGACGGGTTGTTGTTGAGAGTAGTGGCCTTACGCGAGATGTTGTAAAAGGCGCGAAAGGGGAGATCCGGCGCTACGGCGGCACGGTCATAACCATTTTTGAACGGTCGGAGCTTGCAATGAACGTGGCTGTATGTCCTGGGAGCTTTGATCCCATTACGACCGGTCATCTGGATATCATCCGTCGCGCGTCGGGCATATTCGATCACGTGGTGGTAGCCGTCGGCGATAATCTTCGGAAAGCGCCCAAGTTGTCGGCCACGGAACGCGCGCGACTCATAGAGAAGGTGACCGGCGACCTGGATAACATATCGGTCGAGGTGATGACGGGTCTTCTGGTCGACTTCGCGCGGGAGCAAGGGGCGCGGGCTGTCGTAAAGGGACTCAGGGCGGTCTCGGACTTCGAATCGGAGTTCGAGCAGGCGCAGTTAAACCGGACGCTCTCACCGGAGATCGAGACGGTCTTCATCATGTCGGCGGCGGAGTACAGTTTCCTCTCGTCGAGCGCGGTGCGTGAGATCGCCGGACTCGGTGGAGAGGTGCGCGGGCTTGTGCCGGATGGGATACTTGAGATAGTGCGCGAGATTTATTCGGGCAGCGAAGAGAAGACACGGACAACACGACAAAAGATAGGGTAGGTTAAGAGGATGGATGTACTGGTGCTAATAGACAGGCTTGAGGAGTTGGTGGAAGAAGCCCGAAGCTTCCCCGGCTTCGGCAACACCGCGATGGTAGACCGCGACGCGGCTTTCGACGTCATAGATCAGATGCGCCAGACCATCCCGGAGGAGTTGAAGCAGGCGCGTTGGATCGTGAAGGAGCGGCAGGCGATGCTGGATGAGGCGCGCAGTGAGAGCGACCGCATCATCCGCGGCGCTCAGGAAGAGGGCGAGAAGATCACCTCCGACGAAGAGGTCCTGAAGCGCGCCGAGAAGCGCAGCCAGGAGATCATGGAAGACGCCCGCCGCCGGGAGCGCGAGATCCGTCTTGGCGCCGAAGACTACGCCGACGAGGTCCTCGCCAACCTCGAAGACAATCTCGCCAAGCTCCTGGAAGCCGTCCAGCGCGGCCGCTCGAAGTTGCAAGGTGCCGAAGAAGAGTGAAATAACCAGCATGAATAAGTTGATCCCTCTCAGGCGTCCCGGCGCCGAGGCCGGAGACCGGCACGAGCTTGAGGAGAGCTTCGAGGTCGAGCCCTTCGACCTCTACGGACGTCACCACGAGATAAAGAACGCGCGGGCCAGCATAGGCGTCACCTGCCTCTCGGAAGGCCTGCACCTGGACCTGGACGTCCGGGTCGTCATCGAGACGACGTGCGACCGGACGCTCGAACCGATGGAATTGAATCTCACCTTGGGGGATTCGGAGTTCTTACCGGGACCGGACAACAGAGACCTCTCCGTCGAGGACTGGGAGTTGGACCTGGCGGGTTACACGGAGCGCGCGTTGCCAAGCGAGGTACCGATGCAGGTATTCAAGCCTGGAACAGAGCCGGTACAATCTGGTTCGGACGAGCAAGAGATTGACCCGCGCTGGCAGGGGCTCGACGACCTGTTCGCCTCGGGTTTCTAGTTTTAGAATCAACCAATCGACCAATTAGCAGGAGGTAACATCATGGCCGTACCAAAGAAGAAGACTTCGCAGGCCCGCCGGGACCAGCGCCGGTCACATCACGCAATGAAGAGCCTCAATCTGTCGCCGTGTCCGAACTGCGGGTCGCCGCGCGTGCCGCACCGGGTCTGTCCCACCTGCGGCAGCTACAAGGGCCGAACCGTGGTCGCCGTCGAGGCGAACGGCTAATCAGCCCAAAGTAGACCAACACAACCGCTCTCATGCGCATAGCCGTCGACGCTCTCGGGGGAGACAATGCTCCGGGAGCGGTGGTTGCCGGGGTCGTCGAAGCGGCTCGCAAGTTGCCCGAGGACGAGGTTCTCCTGGTAGGGGACCAGGCACTCATGGAAGATCATCTCGGCCCCGACTCTCCCTCGAATATTTCTATTAGAGAAGCCAGGGGCGTCATCGGCATGGACGCGGAGCCCGCCGCCGCCTTGCGCGCCCGGCCAGAGTCCAGCATAGCGGTCATCGCCCGGATGGTGCGCGAAGGCGAAGCCGATGCTCTGTTCTCCGCCGGAAGCACCGGGGCCACGGTAGCCGCCGCACTGCTGACAGTCGGCAGGCTCAGGAGCTGCCGGCGGCCCGCGATAGCCACTGTTTTGCCGTTCCCGGCGCCCGTGCTATTGCTCGACGCGGGAGCGACGATCTCTTGCCGGGCGCAAGACCTCGTGAATTTCGCTATTCTTGGCAGCGTGTTCGCGCGGAGGTACTTTGGGATCGAGAAGCCTCGTGTTGGTTTGATCAACGTGGGCGAGGAACCGACGAAGGGGAATGACCTGACGAAGGAAGCGTACAGTTTGATGAGTGAGTCTGGCTCGATAGACTTTATCGGCAACGTCGAGGGACGGGACATCGGGGGCGGTGTTGCGGACGTACTGGTTACGGACGGGTTCACAGGCAACGTCGTCCTCAAGACGGCGGAGGGCGTGGCGCGAGAAATCCTTCAGATGGTCCGCTCAGCGATGATCGGCGGGGCGGTTAGCAAGCTGGCCGCCGGGGTACTGCGCCCGCGTTTGCTGGAGGTCAGGGATCAAGTCGACCCCGAGAACTACGGTGGCTCTTTCCTGTTGGGCGTCCGGGGATCCGTGGTGATTGGTCACGGAAACTCAGAGGCGCGTGGCGTCGAGAACGCCCTGGTCGGTATCGCCCGCGCCGGCGCGGGTCTCTCCGAAACGTTGGAGGACTCGCTCGCGCGGGCGCGGGCGGCCACTGCCGGAGGCTCGTCGTGAGCGGTTCACCGGTCGGCAAGATACTCGGCGTCGGCCGAGCCCTGGGCGGCCGGGTCGTCACCAATCACGACCTCGAAAGCACCCTGGACACGAGCGACGAATGGGTCACGGCGCGCACGGGCATCAAGGAGCGGCACTTCATCGCCGAGGGCGAGGACTGCGCGACGCTCGCCATCGAGGCCTCTAAGGCCGCGCTTGAGCACGCCGGGATCGCCGGTGATTCCGTGGATTTGATCCTCTGCGCCACCTCGACGGGTCCCGAGTCGATGCCGTCCGTCGCATGTCTGGTCGGCGAGGCTATCGGCGCGCCGGCCGTCGGGGCGATGGATCTCTCGGCGGCCTGCGCGGGCTACGCTTACGCGGCCGCCGTTGCTGGCTCCATGCTTCAGAGTAGCGCGGCCGAGCGGGTACTTCTGATCGGGGCGGATGCCATGACCACGATCGTTGACGAGAACGACCGCTCAACGGCCGTCCTCTTCGCCGACGGCGCGGGCGCCGTGGTCCTGGAGCGCGGCGATGGTGACTCGGGCTTCGTTGACCACATCCTCGGGGCAGACGGACGCATGGCGCCTTACGGCCGCGCCGGACATCCCGGCGATGACAACAAGCTCTACCAGAATGGCCGCGAGGTCTTCAAGTTCGCCGTCCGCGTCCTGCCCGAGATGGTCGAGAAGCTCGTCGCGCGTAACGGGATAACGCTCGACGACGTGCAGTACATCATCCCCCACCAGGCAAATGCGCGCATAATACAAGCGGCGGCGAGGAAGTTGGACATACCGCTGGAGCGGATTGTCATTAACGTGGATCACTTCGGAAATACATCCGCGGCGAGTATCCCGATCTCCTACCCGGACATCTACGACAGCTTTGAGCCGGGAAAATACGTCATAACGGTCGGGTTCGGGTTCGGTCTCACCTGGGCGGCGAACCTGTACAGGATCTGAGAGTAGAAAGGGGAGGGGTGGAGATAAGGCAGGCGATAGTATTCCCCGGCCAGGGTACGGCCGGCGGCGAAGTCTCGGGAGAAGTACGCGAAGCGGTTCGGAGACAGGTCGGAGACGGCCAGGTCCCGTACCAGCTATCCGTATTCGCAAGCTCCGTGGATCTGCTCCACAGGCTGCGGGACAGCGGCGTCGAGCCTGACGTGGTGGCAGGTCACTCGCTCGGCGAGTACGCCGCGGCCCTCGCCGCCGGAAGCCTCGGCCTCGAAGATGGAGTGCGCCTGGTGGCCGAGAGAGACCGCCTGATGAACGAGGCCGGAGAAGAGAATCCTGGCGGGATGGTAGCCCTGGTCGGCGTGGACCCGATGGAGGTAGCGCGCGCGGTCGATGAAGCCGATGGCGTAGTCGTCGCGGCCAACTTCAACACGCCGCGCCAGACCGTTATCTCCGGCGAGAAGGAAGCGTTGGATGAGGTAGCCGAAGCCGTTGGAGGACGCAAGATAAGCCTGGACGTTGCTGGGGCCTTCCATTCGCCTTTGATGATGGAGGCGTCGCGGGCGATGTCGCGGTTGCTGCTAGAAGTCGAGGTTCGGGACCCGAAAGTGCCGATGGTCAGCGCGACCGACGGGGCGGTGCTGGCGACGGCGGACGATGTGCGGCTCGCGTTGAGCAACCAGATGCTCTCGCCCGTACGGTGGGTCGCGGTTATCGAACGCTTCGTGGACCTGGGAGTGGAGGAGATCGTCGAGGCTGGTGAAGGAGGTACTCTGACGCGGATGCTTCGCGACTTCCGGGGTGTAGAGATCAAAGGGCGCGCCGCGAAGGAGGCGCTCTCGTGAACGCGCCGCTGGGACCGGCGGAGATCCGGGCTCTCATCCCGCACCGCTACCCGTTCCTGCTGGTGGACCGGATCGAGGAGATCGAGCCGGGCGTAAGGGCCGTCGGCATAAAGAACGTGACCCAGAACGAGCCGTTCTTTCAGGGCCATTTCCCGGATTATCCCGTAATGCCGGGCGTCCTGATCGTCGAGGCGATGGCCCAGGTAGGGGCGGTTGGTGTGATGGCGATTGAAGAATATAGGCAGAAGCTGGCCCTGTTCGCCGGAATAGACGGCGTCCGGTTCCGGCGGCAGGTCGTGCCGGGAGACGTGCTGCGGATGGAGGTCGAGATATCGCGGCTGAAAGGCACGGTCGGCCGGGGCAAGGGTCGGGCGACGGTTGATGGCGAGCGGGTCTGTGAGGCGGATCTGATGTTCGCCTTCGCGGATAGAGGGGAGGTCCGGTGATCGAAGCCGGAAGAGTCGCGGTGGTTACCGGGGGCGGGCGCGGCATCGGCCGGGCGATAGCTACGAGGCTCGCCGCTGAAGGCGCGAACGTGGCGATCTCCTACCGCTCAAACGACGCCGCTGCCGAGGAGACCGCGGGGCTGGTCCGCAAGGCCGGCGTCGAGTGCGAGATCTTCAAGGGCGATGTCGCCGCGCCGGAGGACGTGGGAGCTCTGTTCAAGGGAGCGCAAGAAACGTTCGGGCGGGTGGATATCCTGGTCAACAATGCAGGTACGACGCGGGACAACATCATGCTGCGGATGAAGGAAGAGGAGTTTGATGAGGTGATTCGGACTAACCTCAAGGGGACTTACCTGTGTACGCGGGCGGTGCTGCGTAGCATGGTGCGGGCGCGGTGGGGCAGGATCGTGAACGTTAGCTCCGTCGTCGGGATCGTGGGAAATGCGGGACAGGCCAACTACGCGGCTTCCAAAGCCGGCATCATCGGCTTTACTAAGAGCGTCGCCAGGGAGGTCGCGCAGCGGGGGATTTCGGTCAATGCGGTAGCTCCGGGATACGTGGAGACGGAGCTTACGGGCGGGTTGCCGGACAACGTGAAAGACCAGATCCGGGCTCAGGTCCCCACGGGACGTTTTGGCGAGCCGGACGAGGTGGCGGAGGTCGTGGCATTCCTGGTTGGAGAGGGCGCGGGTTACGTGACGGGCCAGACGATAGCCGTGGATGGTGGGATGACTATGCAATAATGCGATTTGCGCTACACTACGCGCTATCTCCGTCAGGAGCTGGGGCGTTGTTAAAACATGGAAAACGTTACAGGAGGATGCAATGGGACGGGAAGAGATACTGACGAAGATTCAGGAGATAACCGCCGACAGGCTGGGCGTTGACGAGGGCGACGTAACCCCTGAGTCCTCATTTCGCGAAGACCTGGAGGCTGACTCTCTAGATCTGGTAGAGCTCATCATGGAGCTCGAAGAGCAGTTCGGGATGGAGATCCCCGACGAGGACGCCGAGAAGATCACGACGGTCGAGGAGGCCGTGGAATACGTAGACGGGCATCAGGCGGCGTGACGGAAGCCGCTTCAAATGGTAGGGGTAGCGCCTTGATAACCGGGGCCGGAGCCGTAACTCCTATTGGTACGGGAGTCGAGAACTTCTGGGACGCGGCTCTTCACGGTAAGAGCGGCGCCGGAGAGATAACGCTCTTCGATCCCTCGCCGTATCCTTCGCACATCGCCGGCGAATGTTCGGACTTCGATCCCGCGGATTTCATGAGCAAGAAAGAGGCGCGGCGGATGGACCGCTTCGCCCAGCTAGGTATCGCCGCCGGCATCCAGGCTGCCGAAAGCGCCGGTATCGTGGACATCGTCCGCGATAGACCGGACCGGGTAGCTATAGTCATGGGCAGCGGAATCGGCGGTCTCTCGACGTGGGAGCGCGAGTACAAGGTACTGAATGAACGCGGTCCGGGCCGGGTGAGCCCGTTTCTTATCCCCATGATGGTCCCGAACATGGCCGCCGGACAGCTTGCCATCATGCTAGGCGCCACCGGGCCTAGCCAGTGTCCAGTTCTGGCGTGCGCCACGGGCGGCGAGGCCATAGCGGAGGGACTTGAGTTGATCCGGAACGGCGACGCGGACGTGGTGATAGCCGGCTCCGCGGAGGCCCCGATAACGCCTCTGAGCATGGCCGGGTTCTGCGCCATCCGCGCAATCTCGACCCGCAACGATGAACCTCACCGGGCCAGCCGTCCGTTCGACTCGAACCGCGACGGTTTCTTGATGAGCGAGGGAGCCGGCGCCGTGGTGCTGGAGAGCGCGGAGCACGCCGAGAGGCGCGGCGCGGAGCCAATAGCCGCCGTGGCGGGCTATGGACGCTCGACCGACGCGTACCACGTAACCGCTCCGGACCAACACGGACGCGGCGTCGAGCGCGCGATGCTCCTCGCTTTAGAAGACTCGGGACTAAGCGCGGAGGACGTGGGATACGTAAACGCTCACGCCACCTCGACACCGACCGGCGACGGGCCAGAGACTAAGGCAATATCCCGGGTCATGCCGCACGTGGCGGTCTCGGGGACGAAGTCCATGACGGGGCACTCGTTCGGCGCCGTCGGCGCGACGGAAGGTATCATGTGCGCCCTGGCGATCAAGAACAAAATCGTGCCGCCGACGATCAACCTGGAAGAACTCGCCGAAGACTGCGAGCCCCTCGATTACGTCAAGGACGAGGCGCGGGAGCTTCCGGACCTCGAGGTTGCTATCTCCAACTCGATGGGCTTCGGCGGACACAATATCGTGGTAGCGTTCACAGGTGTAGAATAGTTCGGTACTAGATGTCTATAAGAGATCTCATAGCGATACTTCCAGAGCCGTTACGGCAGCGTTCGCTCACCCACCCGAGCGTCGCAGATCCGTATGAGTCAAACGGTCGCCTGGAGTTCCTGGGAGATTCCATCCTCAATACTCGGGTAGCGGAGTTGGTCTTTCACAGCTACCCGGAGCTTCTGGAGGGCGACCTGACGCGCATCCGGGCGCACCTGGTCAGGAAGACCTTCCTCGCCACCGTTGGACAGGGCGAGGGGTTGGAAGAGATGATCGAGAGTTCGGTCATCAACGACTCGGTCATCGCGGACACCGTGGAGGCGATCATCGGGGCGGCTTACCTGATCGACCACGACTTGGTTTTCAGGACCATAGATGAGATTTTTAACCCTGCCGAGGTCGATACCGACGAGTTACGGGACTGGAAGACGCTACTGCAGGAGACACTTCAAGCTGATGGACTCCGGCCGACGTACCGGGTCCTCTCCAAACAGGGACCGGCGCACCGTCCGAGCTTCACGTCGGCGGTCTCTGTCGAGGGACGAGAGGTATCCACCGGCGACGGAAATTCTATAAAGGAGAGCGAACAGTCCGCGGCCCGCGCGGCGCTAGAGATATTGGGCATCCGTCCCGTACCGCGTTCCCCGGTAGAAGTACACGTAGGCGCCTAGCGCCCGCTGGGATGCGGCGCTTTCCCAGTACTGGGCTCTATCGCTCTTATCTGATAGCGCCGTGGGGCAGCACGGCGTGTACGCCTCTTACGTCGTTAACGACCTGGGTGATGCGGAGGTCAACCGCCGCGCTCGCGAGCGCCATCGCCCGATGCCGGTCGATAGCCATCAACTCGTACATGAGGTCGAGCATCGCGTCCACGGCGAGGAACATTGCCTCGTCGAGGTCGCGGTGGAAGCCGAAGGTGATCCAACCGGCCGGCGTAAGCGCTCGCGGCGTCCGAAGCCGGAGGTCCCGGTGTAAGCGGAAGGAAAGTTCGACGCGCTCCATTGGGCACTCTATTGCCGTTCCGCACACTTCGCCGTCTCCCTGGGCCGCATGTCCGTCGCCCACCGAGAAGAGAGCTCCCGGCACGGCGACGGGCAGAAAGAGAGAGCTTCCCGGCACCAGATCTTTGCAGTCGATGTTGCCGCCGGTGACGCGTGGCGGCCTGGTGGGATGAAGGCCTGCTTGATCTGGCGGCATCCCCAGCACTCCCATGAATGGCCGGAGGGCGATGGTGTGACCGTCCTGATCGCGCGCTACCAAGGCGTCGGGATCTAACGTCCAGTCTACTTGCTCCTCGCGGTCACCGATTCCGAGGCGTTGATTAAACTTCTCCAAAAGTGAACGTCCGGAGATTGTCCGCCCCCAGGGGCCGGTTCGCAGGTCCACGATGCGTACCTCAAGAGTCGCGCCGGGTGCAGCGTACCGTACCTCGATAGGCCCGCACAAGGCATGGCCGTCACCGCGCCATTCCGGGCGGAAGTCCTCGAAGAGCCGACGCTCCCCCGTCGCGTCGGGTGGCTCCAGTCCCCAGCCCGCTTCGAGCGTGCTAAAGACGATCGTGTCCCCAGAGTCTATGGTCAGGGCCGGTGGCAGGTCGCGGGAGAAGGCGCCATGCAGTGTCTCTCTATCCGGCTCTATCCTGTGCGTTGCCACCAGCGCCCTCCTGCTCTGCTCGTGTTTAATTGCCTACGGCCGCCAGTATGCACGATGGCCCCCGAGAATACCCATACTCGCACGGCTCACCTACCGGAGCCTCCGAAGAGATGAGTTATTTACCAACGTTGGCGGCCCATTTGCGGGACTTTCGCGTGCTTTACGGACCAAAACTGCGTAGAATACTCGCGTAGTGCTTTCGGCGGTCTACATCAAGGGGTTCAAGACATTCGCGCGGCCGGTACGAATGCCGCTCGAAGGAGGCGTTACAGCGATAGTAGGCCCGAACGGGTCCGGCAAGAGCAACATTACGGATGCCGTGCTCTTCGCGCTGGGAGAGCAGAGCGCGGGTGTGCTGCGGGCCGGGACGATGGGAGATTTGATCTTTTCCGGTTCCGAGACGCTTCCCGCATCCGCCGCCGCCGAGGTGACGCTCGTCCTGGATAATGAGGCGGGATCCATCTCACTCCCATACCAGGAAGTCTCGATCTCGCGCCGCATCTCACGCGGAGGAGACACGGAGTACCGGGTCAATGGTTCCCGTGCCCGCCTTACTGATGTCCGCGCGGTTGCGGGCGAAGCCGGTCTGGGCCGTCACAGTATTCTTCGTCAGGGCGCGGTAGACGCGATAGTCGCTGGAGGAGCCGCCGCATGCCGCCAGGCGCTCGAAGAAGCCGCGGGGCTCGGTTTCTACCGCCGTCGCCGCATCTCGGCGAGCCGCCGTCTGGAACGTGCCAGCGTCCAACTAGAGCAGAGCCGCGAGCTGGAGAAGGAGCTTGCGGCGCAGTTGCGACGTATAGAACGAGAAGCCGTAGCCGCCCGCGAGTACCGGGAGATCGAATCACGTTATCGTAAGCTCTCACTGGCTCACCTCTACGGGCTTGCCAACCAGGGACTTTCAGAGCGCCGCATCAAGCTCTCGGAGAGTGAACGTCTGGTCAAGGAATTTTCCTCGCGAGAGACGGCTTTGAAGGACGAGGAATCCCGCCTGATGCCAGAGTTGCACGCCATCGAAAGCACGATGCGCGACCTGGAGTCCAGCACGGAGCGCCTGGACGACGAGGCCGAAAATCTCAGGGCCGAGTCCCTCTCCGCCGACCGCATCCTGTTACGCATTGAGGCGAAAGCTGGTGGAAACGACGATGGCCGGAAGCTTTCTTCCCGCCTCCAGGCAGAGCTGGACCGCACATCGCTCGCGCTCGCGGCGATGGAGAAAGAACTGCGGCAGGTAGAGATCCTCTATACCGCCAAGCGTAGAGAACGCGACCAACTACGACAGGATGAGGTTCAGGTCCGCGACCTGCGCGCGGCCGCGGAGAAGGCGCGCTCCCGCCTGGTGGGCGAAGTGGAAAGCCTGCGCGGACGCCTGGAACGTGGAGCATTGCGCGAGGCCAGCGTTCCAAATCTCCCGAATAACTATCTGGCGAAGATGTCTGAATTGTCTTCGGAACTCGAAAATTGTACTGTCTCCGGCCTGGATTCCGCCGGTGGCGGACTTCGGGAGCTGTTGGAGAAACAGAGATCCAGGCTGGAAGATAAGACCATGCAGGCCAACCGCCGTCGGGGGGCCGTGCAGGCGGCGCTGGGACGTGCTGAGTCCAGCATACGGTCCCTGGAGGATCTGACATCCAGCGATAGTCCAGGGCCGCGCCTGCACGAAGTGCTCCGGCCGCGCCCAGGTTTCGAGGGCGCGATGGAGGCCGCCCTCGGCGACCACGCCGGCGGCCTGCTGGCCGAGAATATTACAGAGGGGATGAAACTCCTCTCCGACAAGGAACGCGTGGCTTTGAGGCTGGATGCTGGCCCGATGCAAGAGAAAGAGAGTCCTCCCGGCCCACCGTTGCTTGATTGCGTGGAGATACTGGACGAGCGATACGCCCAGGCCGTAGAACGCATTCTCGAAGGGATCTACGTCGTCGATGAACCCGAGAAGGACCATTTGGAGAACGGACACGTCGTCGTCACCCGTTCAGGTCTACGGCTTACCCGGACGAGCGTAAGCCTCGGCGCTGATGGAGGCCGCTTCTCGCGCGGCGCTTTGCTTGTCAGAGAGCGCCAGCGTCTCGAATCGTTGAAGACGGGACCGGGTGAAATTCTCTACGATTGCCGGGAGCGACTCTCCAGCGCTTCGGCGCTCCTGGAGCCGCTCTTCGGAAAGACCGAGACGGCTCTGGCGCTTGCGTCTCGCGTGAACCGCTCGCTCAACACGCTCGCCCGAGAAACGAAACTCCGGCAGATGCGGGCCGTCCGCGCCCGCGACGCGGCGCTCTACGCGGAACGCGAGTCGAACAGACTCAACGAGGAGCTCGGCGGGATCGAACGCGACCTCCTGCTGGCGGAAGAGACCGTCGAACGTACCCAGGCTGAGTTCGCCGAGGCGACTTCGGCACTCGAGAACGCGGAATTCTCCTACGCCGAAGCAGCCAGGCGGCGTTCACGGCTGCAGTCAACAATCTCCGAAGGGCGGAAACGCCACAAAGGGATCTCTACCCAACTGCAACGCCTTGGAGTGAACACCGAACACGATGAGGCCCGAGCCGCGCGGGCCGCGGCCCGCGCGGCGGATCTCTCGCGCAAGCTGTCCGTCGCGGCCCGCGAGCGCCGTAATCGCCTGAGGTTTCTGCGTACCGAGGCAGCCGGGCGTCACCGGAGCCAATCTGAAAAACGCGCCATACTCTCTCGGAAAGCGGTCGAGCTTGCCGCACAATTGGCGACCGCCCGCGCCGAGGCCGAGCACACGCGCCTGGACCTTCTAACAGCCGAAACCAGCGCCTCCGAAGCGCTGGAGGAGATACAGACCGAGTGGGGCGCGACCCTCGACGAAGCGCGGCGCGAATCCGAAGAGTCTTCCGAAGGCGACGAAGCGGAACGTCACCGTCTCGCCCGCAAACTCAAGCGCTTCGGCGACGTAAACCTGCTCGCCCTCTCCCAGCAAGAACAACTCCGCGAACGCTACCAACTCATCTCCGAACAACGCGCCGACGCCGAAGCCGCGACCAACGAACTTAACCGCATAATACACGAAGTGGATCGGGAGATAGAGACGAGATTCTCGGAGACATTTCGCAGGGTGCGGAGAGCGTTCGGTGAGATAGTGCCGCGGATGATGGAGGGAGCGGCTGGGGTCCTGGATCTCTCGGAGGAAGGCGTGGAGGTCGGACTGCGGCTCGGACGCAAGGGCTGGAGGCCGCTGCACGTCCTCTCTGGTGGGGAGCGGGCGCTGCTGGCCCTCTCGTTCCTGTTCAGTATTTTCCTCAGCGGCCCTGGCAGAGCACAGGGAGCATTCTGCATACTCGATGAAGCCGAGGCCGCCCTTGACGACCTCAACCTGGCCCGTTTCATCGCTGTGGTAGACTCTTACCGCTCGAACGGTCAGTTCCTTCTGGTGACCCATCAGAAGCGTACGATGGCCGCGGCGGATGTTCTCTACGGCGTCGTGCAGGACGCCGCCGGAGCTACCACGGTCGTATCGAAACGTATGCAGGGAGATTACAGCTAGTACATGGCTCGTTCGTGGCGTAACTTTTTCAGAAAGAATAAAGAGGAAGAGCAGGAGACCAGCTCCGCGTTAGCTACCGAGATCGAGCCTGCCCCGGAGCAGGAAGAGGCGGAAGAGTCAGCGCGGGTGGAGCCTGAACCGCCGGAGACGGAGGTCGTAGAACCCGAGGACATCGGAACATTTTCGGCGGAGGAATCGGTAGTCGATGCGGCGCCTGAAGAACCGGTTGCTGAAACGCCAGAGGCTGAGATAGCGGTGGAAGTGGCTACCGGACCACCGGAACAGGAAGGCGCAGGATGGTTCGGGCGGCTGCGGCGCGGCATGTCCAGGAGCCGGGAGTCGTTCGTCGGGCAGTTGAACGCGGCGGTCGCGGAGTTCCGGGACGCGGAGGACGAGGAGTTCTGGGAGAGGGTCGAGGAGATCCTGATCTCCTCCGACGTCGGAGTTCCGACGACGGCGAAGCTCGTGGCGGAGCTGGAGCAGGAAGCCTTGCAGAGGAACATCACCAGCGGCAAAGAGTTGCGTCAGCTAATGATCGAGCACGCAACCCGGATGCTCGAAGGTCCCGTGGAACTGGATATCTCAAGCAAGCCGACGGTGATCCTGATAGTCGGCGTGAACGGCACCGGCAAGACGACCACGACCGGCAAGCTGTCTCGTTTCCTCCCCGGAACGACGATGTTCGCCGCCGGAGACACCTTTCGGGCGGCGGCGATCGAGCAGCTCCAGACCTGGGGCGAGAGGACCGGAACGCCGGTCATCGCGCGTGAGCGCGGCGCTGACGCGGCGGCCGTGGCCCACGACGCGGTCGAGGCGGCGAAGCGCGAGGGCACCGACGTGTTGCTCATAGACACGGCGGGCAGGCTGCACACCAAGGTCAACCTGATGGCCGAGCTGGATAAGGTCACGCGGGTGATCGGGCGGCAGCTTCCAGAAGCGCCGCACGAGGTTCTGATGACGGTCGACGCCACCACGGGGCAGAATGGTCTCAGGCAGGCAAAGATGTTCCAGGAGGTCGCCGGTTTGACGGGTATCATCCTGACCAAGCTCGACGGAACGGCCAAGGGCGGTATTGCGCTCGCGATAGCCAGTGAGATCGGGGTGCCGATAAAGTTGATCTCCGTGGGCGAGAAGGTCGAGGACCTTCACCCGTTCGATGCCCGCGAGTTCGCCGAAGCGTTGTTTGGAGATTTATAGATGTTCGATACTCTGGGAGACAGGCTCAACAAGGCGCTCGATGGGGTGCGCGGCAGCGGAAACCTCACCGAGGACCAGGTAAAGAAGGTGACGCGGGAGATCCGTCTGGCCCTCCTCGAAGCCGACGTGAACTACGGGGTCGTCAAGGAGTTCGTCTCGAACGTCCGGGAGCGGGCCACCGGCGCCGAGGTCTCGAAGGCCCTGAGTCCTGGGCAGCAGGTCGTAAAGATCGTCAACGAAGAGCTTGCGAACCTGATGGGCGGCACGTCCCACAAGCTCTCCTTCGCCTCCAGACCGCCGACCGTCGTGATGCTCGCGGGCCTCAACGGTCACGGCAAGACGACGACGGCTGGCAAGCTCGCGCTCTTTGTCCGTAAACTCGGCAAGAACCCGTACCTCGTCGCCTGCGACACCTACCGTCCGGCGGCCATAGACCAATTGCAGCAGATCGGCAAGGAACTAAGCGTGCCGGTATACACGGAAGGCACGGAGCCGAAGCCGGAGGAGATCGCCGAACGCGGCATCAAGGCCGCCAGGGACGGCGGATACGACTTCGTCATCGTGGATACGGCGGGCCGGCAGGTCGTGGACATGGACATGATGGAGGAGATAAAGCGGGTTCGGAGCGTCTCCAAGCCCCACTCCGTCCTCCTGGTTCTCGACGTGGTAACGGGCCAGAACGCGGTGGACGTGGCCCAGGCTTTCCGGGAGTACGCGGACTACGATGGCATGGTGCTGACCAAGCTGGATGGTGACGCCCGGGGCGGCGCGGCGCTCTCTGTCGTCTCGATCACGGAGCGTCCGATACGGTTCGCCTCCGAGGGTGAGAAGATGAGCGAGTTCGACTACTTCTACCCGGACAGGATGGCGGGACGCATCCTCGGTATGGGCGACGTGCTCACGCTCATCGAGAAGGCCGAGGGCCAGATGGACCGGGAGCAGGCCGAGGCCCAGGGCAAGAAGCTCATGAGCGGCAAGTTCACGTTCGAGGACTTCCTGCAGCAGATGCAGATGATCAAGAAAATGGGTCCGCTCTCGGGCCTTCTAGGAATGATCCCCGGCCTGAACAAGCAACTCAAGGATGTCGAGATAGACGATAAGCAACTCGGTAGGGTCGAAGCCATGATAACATCCATGACCGTCCAGGAGCGCCGCAACCCCAAGCTGTTGCAGAATCCCAGCAGGGCGCGTAGGATTGCTCGCGGCAGCGGGGCGACGCAGCAAGACGTTCAGCGGCTCGTCAAGCAGTTCAACGAGATGCAGAAGATGATGCGGCAGATGGGCAAGGGCGGCGGGATGCCGAAGATGCCCCGGATGCCGGGACTCAGGTAGAGAGTAACAACGAGAAAGGTGAGAGTATGGCGGTAAAGATAAGGCTCGCGAGGCGCGGTTCGACCAAGGCTCCGTTCTATAGGATAGTGGTGGCCGATGCGAGGAGCCCGCGCGACGGCAAGTTCTTAGACCGGGTCGGCACGTACAACCCGCGCACCCAGCCGTCGGATATCCAGGTCGATGCCGAGAAGGCGAAGGAGTGGCTCGACAAGGGTGCACAGCCGACGGACCAGGTGCGGAAGCTGCTCAAGATCTCCGGCGTTCTGTAAAGGATAAGACGTGGCGCAGCTTGAAGAGTTGGTGAGAATCCTGGCCCGTTCGCTAGTCGACGAGCCCGACAAGGTCGAGGTCACAAGCACCGAGACGGATTCGCGGGTGGACCTGTCTCTTCAGGTCGCGCAGGATGACATCGGCAAGGTCATCGGCCGTCAGGGACGCACGATCCGGGCGATCCGAACGGTCGTCAAGGCTGCGTCGGTCAAGGCCGGCAAGCGCGTCAACGTGGAGGTCCTGGACTAGGTTCGTGGAGGAGATCTCCGATCCGGTAGTTATCGGGATCATAGGCGCACCTCACGGCGTACGCGGGACCATTCGAGTCCGGGCAACAGGCTCGGGTTCGCATCTGCGGGAAGGCGTCGAACCTCTGGTAGGCGAGAAACGGCGGCGCATAGAGAAGTCGCGTCCTACACCCAAGGGCTATCTTATAGACCTCGACGGGGTAGCCAGCCGCCCGGAAGCGTCCAAGTTGCGGGGTATGGAGATGGTCCTGGATCGCAAAGAGCTAGATACGCCCGAAGAGGACGAATACTATGTGGCGGACCTGATCGATCTGGAAGCCGTCGACTCGACCGGAGAGGTGCTTGGAACTGTCATGAGTGCTTTCCAGACCCCGGCTCACGAGGTTCTGGTTGTTCGAGACCAGCACGGCGACGCCTCCACGGAGACCTACGTCCCCTTCACGATGGAGCACGTCCCCGAGGTGGACCTGCAATCGCGACGGATCGTCGTGCGTCTGCCCGAAGAATAACTTTTATGAAGAGTATCGACGTATTCTGCATTTTCCCTGAGGTAGTCGATGCCGCCCTGCGTGCAGGAGTAGTGGGACGGGCGATAGAGCGGGGCGTGGTGGAATATCGGAGCTTCGACTTGCGTAACTATGCTCCGGGTGGCCGGATCGACGACATGCCATTCGGTGGCGGAGCGGGCATGATCGCGCGGGTGGACGTTGTCGCCCAGGCGTTGGAGGAAGTCTACGGAATGCCGGCGAGGGAGGTCCGGGACACGCGGCGCGTCGTGTTGACCGAAGCGTGGGGCCGGACGATCACGCAGGGCTACGTCGAGGAGGTAGCTGCGGGCGGCGGAGACCTGACAATTATCTGCGGCAGGTACGGCGGAATGGATGAACGGGTGCGGATGGAGCTTGCTACGGAGGCCGTTTCGCTGGGCGATTTTGTGATGTCGGGAGGGGAGATCGCCGCGGCGGCGTTATCGGACGCGGTGATCCGGCGTCTCGAAGGCGTGTTGGGGAACGCGGAGAGCCTAATCGGGGAGTCGTTCTCGGAAGAGGGGGTTATCGGGCCGCCCCAGTACACCCGTCCGGCCGTTTGGGATGGAGAGGAAGTCCCAGGCGTGCTATTATCCGGCAATCATGCGGAGATCCGCGCCTGGCGCGAGCGTGAGGCGCGAAATAGAGCGCGAGCGAGGACGGACGAGAGGTCTGGAACCGGCTCTTCAGTTATTCCCGAGAGAGGAGACGAATATGATAACGAGTGAGAACTTGCAGCAGAAAGACGTGGTGTTCCGTCCTGGCGATACGGTTCGGGTGCATTACCGCGTAATAGAGGGCAACCGGGAACGTACACAGATCTTCGAGGGGCTGTGTATCGCTCGGAAGGGCAGCGGTATCGGCGAGACGTTCGTGGTCCGAAAGAACTCTTTCGGCGTTTCCGTGGAGCGTATCTTCCCGCTTCACTCGCCAAAGATCGCCAGGATTGAAGTGTCATCCCGCGGCGCCGTGCGGCGCGCGAAGCTGTACTACATCCGCGACAAGATCGGCCGCAAGGCCCGCGTGAAGAAGGCGAAGTAACGCTTCTCTAGAGTCCGTGGCGGGCGTAAACGGAGGGAGTCACTCTACCAAGAGCGGCTCCCTCTACGCTTTCGATGCGGCATGGACCATCGAGCGCGGGGCTCCGCTGGCCGGGGCGGATGAAGCCGGAAGGGGGGCGCTCGCCGGGCCTCTGGTCGCATCGGCGGTGATCCTGGGCGACGAGGTGATCTCGGGGATCAATGACTCCAAGACTCTCAGCCTTCCGGTGCGGGAGAGGATGGTGAGTGAGGTGCTGCGGTGCGCGATGGCCGTCTCGCTCGTGTTGATCCCGGCGTGGTGGATCGACGCGCGCGGAGTCGGGGCCGCCAACCGGGAGGCTTTGACGCGAGCCCTTACCCTTCTCGAGCCGCATGCCGGATGTAGCCTGGCTGATGGTAACCTCCGGCTTGGCCCAAAGGTAGAATGTCTGCCAAAGGCCGACGGGACAAGCGCGGCTGTCGCGGCGGCGAGTGTGGTGGCGAAGGTGTTGCGTGACGGCGCGATGCGCGCGCTGTCCGAGGAGCACGCGGGATATGGGTTCGAGCGGAACCGCGGCTACGGTACGCCCGAGCATCTGCGGGGACTTGCGGAAGCTGGAGCCTGCCGCGTACATCGGTTGAGCTACGCGGGAGTCGGGAGCTGAACAAGCGGCGGATCGGCGACCGGGGAGAGCGGATCGCGCAGCGGTACCTTGAAGGCCGGGGTTACTCTCTCATAGAGAAGAACTACCGCACGCGCCACGGTGAGATCGACCTCATAGTACGCAGAGATCAAACGCTCGTCTTCGTGGAAGTGAAGCTGCGCCGGGGCCTCGGCTTCGGCGACCCGCTGGAGGCCGTCAATGCTCGGAAACAGGCTACGGTCCGCTCGATGGCCGAGCAGTACCTCGCCGAGCACGAGCCCGAATTCGAAGAACTACGCTTCGACGTGGTTGGGATTCTCTCCGGCGAGGGTTCTCCAGAGATCAACCATGTGGAGGATGCCTTTTGACTGATTGCCCCATCTGAAATATCCGTGAATTAGAATGTTCTTTGCGTCGAAGCATGTTGCTATATAATTTGTGATCTACGCTGCACATGTCGGCGTATTCAGGACGTAGGCGGGCGAGTCTTTATAAGAAAGGATTCTTCGGGTAATGTCGGTGTGCCGGGCGCGGAGCCTGACCCTATTAGGTATAGATGCGCTGCCCGTAGAGGTCGAGGTGGACGTGAGCGCCGGGCTTCCGGGCTTCTCCATCGTTGGTCTGCCGGACACTGCTGTCCAGGAGGCGCGCGAGCGGGTGCGGGTGGCGATCTCGAACAGCGGCTATAAGTTCCCGACGAAGAAAGTCATAGTCAACCTCGCCCCGGCGAACCTCCGCAAGGAAGGCCCGGCTTTCGACCTGCCGATAGCGCTCGCCGTGCTCGCCGCGTCCGGGACTGTCCCGCTGGAAATTTTGGAAGGGGTCGGCGTAGTAGGCGAGCTGTCGCTCGACGGAGGGTTGCGCGGCGTGCGAGGCGCGCTCTCGATGGCGGAGGGAGCGCGACGCGCAGGGTTGCCGCGTCTGATCCTTCCGGAGAGCAACGCCCCGGAGGCGGCTTCCATCGGCGGTGTAGGTGTTTACGGAGTGCGGACGCTGCGCGAAGCCGTGGATTTCCTCGGAGGCCTGACGGAAGTCCCGCGGACGAAGGCCGCGACTAACGGCCATCAGGAAACCCAGGTAGCCGACAACGACTTCGCGGACGTTGCTGGGCAGCGTTACGCCAAGCGCGCTCTCGAAGTCGCGGCGGCCGGTGGACACAATATTTTAATGAGTGGTCCGCCGGGCTCCGGCAAGACCATGCTCGCCCGGAGGCTTCCGGGCATCCTGCCGCCGCTTACGGTGGAAGAGAGCATCGAGGTCACGAAGGTCCATAGCGCCGCCGGCGAGAGCGAGGGTTCCCTCATTCAGACGCGGCCTTTCCGCGCTCCGCACCATACGATCTCTACCTCCGGGCTCGCCGGTGGCGGCAGCAACCCGAGGCCTGGAGAGGTGTCACTCGCGCATCATGGGATTCTGTTTCTCGACGAGTTCCCGGAGTTCGGCAGGAACACGCTCGAAGTCCTGCGTCAGCCGCTGGAGGACGGGCACGTAACCATCTCAAGGGTCGCGGCAACGTTGAGTTACCCGGCGAGGGTTACGCTCGTATGTTCGATGAACCCCTGTCCCTGCGGATACGCGGGCGACAAGCGGCGGGCGTGCCGGTGTTCGGCGGGACAGATCGAACGCTATCAGAGCCGCATCTCCGGGCCGCTGCTCGACCGGATCGACCTGTTCGTCGACGTGCCGAGGCTCACCCGCGAGGAACTTCGCGCCAACGAGCGGGCGGAGCCCTCGGAGGTAATTCGGGAGCGGGTAGCAGGCGCAAGAGAGACTCAAACCAGCCGTCAGGATGTCCCCAACTCGGCGCTCGCGGGACGTCGGTTGCGCGAAATATGCGCGCTTGGCGGCGATGCGGAATCACTCATGTCGCGGGCCATAGATCGGATGGGACTCTCCGGTAGAGGACACGACCGTGTCTTGAAAGTGGCGCGCACCGTCGCTGACCTATCAGGCGCGGAAGACATAGGCGTCGAACATCTCGCGGAGGCACTCAACTACAGGAGGTCTGGGTTCGTTGACAGATAGGGAGAGAGCAGCGTATCTCTTCCTATCGCTGCTCCAATCGCGGACGGGGAGCAGTGTGATCTCCCGCCTCGGCGACCTTCCGCCCGAGACGATTTTAAAGATGTCCGCCGGCGAACTGGCACGTAAAGTGAAAATGACCGAACGCGCCGAACGCGCCTTCGACGATCTGAAACGCACCTTCGACCCGCAAGCCGTTACAGAAAAACTCTCCGCCAGAGGTATAGACGTGCTGACCCTGGCCGACGAAGAGTTCCCCGAGCGTCTGCGCGAGGCGCCAGATCCTCCTCCCGCGCTTTTCGTGGACGGTGTCTTGACCGACGGGCTCTCGGTCGCAATCGTTGGTTCCAGAAAATCGTCTGTTTCGGGAGATGTGACGGCCCGGAGGTTGGGCCGGGCGCTTGGAGAGCGTGGCGCCTGCGTGGTGAGCGGCCTCGCTCTCGGCATAGACGCCGCGGCGCATCGCGGCGCGCTGGAGGCTCGCGGAGCCACCATAGGGGTGCTTGGCTGCGGCATAGACGTCGTATATCCGAAGAGGAACCGGGAGTTGTTCGACGCGGTGAAGCGCGGCGGCGCGTTGGTTTCCGAATACTATCTGGGCGAAGCGC
This sequence comes from Rubrobacterales bacterium, assembly GCA_038198445.1. Classification (GTDB taxonomy): domain Bacteria; phylum Actinomycetota; class Rubrobacteria; order Rubrobacterales; family Rubrobacteraceae; genus JACDDK01. The sequence goes on along the minus strand of JBBPZZ010000122.1, from coordinate 24,457 downwards.
CGCTCGCGTGGCGCTTTCCCGCGCGGAACAGGATCATCTCCGGTTTGTGCGACGTGATCGTGGTAGTCGAAGCCGCGGAGAAAAGTGGAGCATTGATCACGGCTCGCCACGCCCTGGAGTCCGGGCGCGACGTGTGGGCCGTGCCGGGACCAATAGGAGCCACCGAATGTAAAGGATCGAACAAACTGTTGAGTGAGGGGGCGGGAGTTATATGGGATATCCAGGAGTTTGTGGACTCCGTTGCCCCGAAGGGCGTCGGGACGCTCCCAGAAGTTGAGGACGGACCTCGCGGAGTGGATGAGCCGGTCCCGGCGGAGTTGCCGGAGAACGAGGCCGCCGCGTTACTTGGCGTCGGGTTTGAGCCGACTGAAGTAGATGTCATCTCCGCGCGCAGCGGTATCTCGATGGGCGTCTTGCTCTCCGCGCTGACAATGCTGGAGTTGAAAGGCTACGTAGCCCGAAGCCCTAGCGGAGCTTTCACGAGGATGACGGTTTCGTGACGAATAGAACGCTGGCGCGGCTCTGGTCCGACTACATTGGCGCGCGGTACCGGTTAGGCGAACTGGAGAAAGCCCCGGAGGCGCGCACCCGGCTCGAACGTGAGACGAAGCAACTCCGGGACCGGCTACTGCTTAACTACGCGCCGCTCGTCAAGTACATCGCCGGTCAGGTAAGCGCTCGCATGACGGGCCCCGTGGAGCAAGAGGATTTGATCTCTTGGGGGATACTCGGGCTCATCAGCGCTATCGAGACCTACAACCCGGACAAAGGAACGAAGTTCCAGACCTATGCGATCTCCAAGATCCGGTGGTCCATACTGGATGAACTGCGGCGGCAAGACTGGATGCCTCGCCGCGTCAGATCCCGTATGCGCGAGATAGAGCAGGCGAAGCAGAGCCTTGCACAGAAACTGCGCCGCGCGCCAACGGATGAGGAAGTCGCGGGATCGCTGAACATCAGCGTCAAGGAATACGGTGCGCTCGTTGGCGAATACTCGCGCTCCAGCGTAAGTTCTCTCGATGCAAGGTTATTCTCGGAAGATGGCGCCGGCATAGATTTCCAGGAACGCGTCTCGGATCCCGCATCCGCTGAACCCGATCAGAAAGCCGAGCAGGCGCTAGTAAGAGAAGACCTCGTGAGCGCGCTCAGGAGTCTCAAGGAGCAGGAGCGGGTGGTGGCGACTTTTTACTTTTACGAGGGGCTTACGCTAAAGGAGATCGGTCAGGCCATGAATCTGACAGAGAGCCGCATCTCTCAGATCCTGCGACGCGCCCTGGAGAAGTTACGGAGCGTCCTCCCGGATAGCCGCGCTTTCTCTTCTTTTCTGTAGGGGTACGCAGCGTGGCATGCGGCTCTTGGGAGGCTAGAAGCCTTACCCGTCGTGTGCTAACATCTCCGAGGTTTTAATCACGCACGCTCGCGAAAGGGTCGAATACCCAGGTGGTGATCCGTGGAAGGCATATCGGATTGCGATGCGCGGGCGGAGGTCACCAACCACCTGAAAAAGGAGAGAAGTAGTTTTGGCAAGCACAGCGGAAAGAATAGGCGTCCGAGATCTGCTGGAGGCCGGTGTCCACTTCGGGCATCAGGCCAAGCGCTGGAACCCGAAGATGAAGCGCTACATCTTCGCCCAACGCGCCGGAGTCCACATCATCGACCTGGACCAGACGCTCACGCTTCTGGACAAGGCTCTGTCCGTTATTCAGGGCGTTGCCGAGGCCGGACGCGAGGTACTCTTCGTCGGCACCAAGAAGCAGGCCCAACTAACCGTCGCCGAGCAGGCGATGCGTTGCGGCCAGCCATACGTGGCCGAGCGCTACATCGGCGGGATGCTCACGAACTTCCAGACGATCCAACCGCGCATCCAGTACTTCAAGGGCTTGGTCACCGCCGTAGAGCAGACGCCCGAGGAAGACCGGACCGGACGCGAGTGGTTCGCCCTGTACCGCGAGTACCAGAAGCTGCGCCGCAACTTCGCCGGCATCACCGAGATGGAACGGCTGCCGGGCGCAATCTTCGTCATAGATCCCAAACGCGAAGAGCTTCTCGTAAAAGAAGCCAATCGCTTGAAGATACCGGTCGTCGCGTTAACGGACACGAACTGCGACCCCGAGGTCATAGATTACGTCATCCCTGGAAACGACGACGCCATACGCTCGGTCAATTTGATCTCTGAGCTAGTCGCGGACGCCGTTTTGGCCGGCACTGGCGAGGATGAGGTTCTGGTGGAAGACCGCCCGGTTCCGCCAGTCATCGAGGAGGCGCAGATCTCCGAAGAAGTGATCGAAGAAGCCTCGACCAGCTCTAGCAATAGCTTGAACGGTGCAAGCTCCGGGGACCCAGAGCCAATCGAAGAACCACAGCCCGTAGAGACCGAGGCTCCCGAGCCGGAACCTTCGGTGGAGCAGCCCGAAGTCGAGCCTGTTAGCGAACCGGAGGCTGAGGTAGCAGCTTCGGGAGACGAAGAAGCCGCGTCCGCCGAGACGGAGGCGCCCGACGTGGAAGCGTCCTCCGAAGAAGCCGCGGACAGTGACGAAGTCGAGGAGAAGTAAACATTGGCAGGCATGATAGAGAAGATCAAACAGCTCCGCGAGGAGACCGGGGCTGGGATGATGGCCGTTAAGCGGGCTTTGCAGGAGTCGGGCGAAGACATGGAGGGCGCCCGGAAGGTTCTGCGCGAGCGGGGACAGGCCCAGGCCCAGAAAAAGAGTTCCCGCGCGACGAACGAGGGCCTGATCGAGTCCTACATCCACTTTAACGGGCGGGTCGGGGTTATGGTCGAAGTCGACTGCGAGACGGACTTCGTCGCCCGAACCCCGGACTTCAAGGAGTTCGCCCGCAACGTGGCCCTGCACGTGGCCTCGATGAACCCGCTCTGCGTCGCCCCCGAGGACATCCCGGAAGATGCCGTTGCGGAGGAGCGTTCCGTGGCCGAGAAGCAGGCCTCCGAGATGGGCAAGCCGGAGAACGTCACCCGCCAGATCGTAGAGGGACGCATAAAGAAGTGGGTCTCCGAGCAGGCTCTCCTCTCGCAGCCGTTCGTGAAGGAGATGGATAAGACAGTCGGTGACCTTTTGCAGGACACGATCCAGAAGGTCGGCGAGAACGTGGTAATCCGGCGGTTCGTCCGATACGAGCTCTAACGCGCCGTGGAAGAGATCAGTCCGCTCGGAGATGAAGCTGAAGGGGCCGGCGCCTCGGTTTCGGAGTTGGGACCTGTCAGGCGCGTAGTCCTCAAGCTCTCCGGGGAAGCCCTGGCCGGCGAGGCCGACTACGGTATAAATCCCCCGAGCCTCGACTCCATAGTCAACGGGATGATGGAGGCCGTCGAGGCCGGCGCGGACCTCGCGGTGGTCGTGGGCGGCGGCAACATCTTCCGGGGCGCGCAGGTCGCTGACGCGCTGGGGATTGAGAGCGCGACCGCCGACTACATGTCCATGCTCGGGACGGTCATAAACGCGATAGCCTTGCAGGCTGCCCTGGAGAGCCGCGGGGTCCCAACGCGGGTACAGTCGGCGATCCAGATCCAGGAGGTCGCCGAACCCTACATCCGCCGCAGGGCCACGCGCCACCTGGAGAAGGGGCGCGTCGTGATTTTCGGCGGGGGTACCGGCAACCCGTTCTTCACGACCGATACCGGCGCGGCCCTGCGAGCCCTAGAGATAGGCGCGGACGCCCTGCTTATGGCGAAAAACCAGGTGGACGGCGTATACGATAAAGACCCGCGCACGCATCCTGACGCGATCCGGGTGCCGCGACTCAACTACATGGACCTCCTTTCAAAAAACCTCTCCGTCATGGATCACACCGCGGCTACTCTATGCAGCGGAGAGAACCTTCCCATAGTGGTATTCGATATACTTAAACCCGGAAACCTGAGCCGTATCTTGAAGGGCGAGCCGGTAGGTTCTCTGGTGTGGAACAACAAAGACGAAACCGGCGGGGAGGAAGAATAAATGTCGGACGTTGTAGACCTTGAGATCGCCGAGCGCCGGATGAAAGGCGCCCTTGAATCCGTTAAAAACCACTTCGCGACCATACGCACGGGCCGGGCTAATCCGGCGATCCTTGACAGGATCGAGGTCGAAGTCTATGGGTCTCGGATGCCAATACGCAGCGTCGCGAACATCGGCGTGCCGGAGCCGCGGCTGATGACGGTGACGCCCTTCGACCCTGGTTCCCTGAAGCAGATCGAACGCGCCATCGAGAACTCGGACATCGGCCTGAACCCGCAGAACGACGGCAAGATCCTGCGCCTGCCCATACCCGAGCTAACCGAGGAACGTCGCCGCGAGTTGATCCGGCTGGCCCGCCACATGGCGGAGGAGGGCCGGGTCTCGGTGCGCAACGTCCGCCGCGACGAGATGCGCGATATCTCCGAGCTACGCAGGGAGGGCGAGGTCTCCGAAGACGATGAGCGCCGCGCCGAGCAGGAACTCCAGAAGCTCACGAACGACTACGTAAAGCGCATCGACGATGCCGTCTCGGACAAAGAGTCCGAGCTACTGGAGGTATAGGCGCTGGAGCCCGTCCGAAAACGCCCGCCCAATGCTCTCGCGGAGACTCGCGTCTTGACCGGGCTGGACCCGGCAAAGACGCCGCGCCACGTCGCCATCATTATGGACGGCAACGGTCGCTGGGCGCAGAAGCGTTGGCTTCCCAGGGCGGCCGGACATCGCGTCGGGGTAGAAAACCTCCAGCCGATGATAGAAGTCGCGGCGCGGGCGGGAGTAAAAAACCTGACCGTATACGCTTTCTCGACCGAGAACTGGACCAGGCCGGAAGACGAAGTGAGCGGCCTGATGTCTCTCTTCCTCGAAAAAGCGAAGGTCAAGGTACCCGAGATGCACGAGAAAGGCGCCCGACTCCGGTTCCTAGGCCGAAGGGAGCACCTCTCCGCTCCGCTGCGGCAGGTGATCCAGGACGCTGAGGAGCTAACCGCGAACAACGACCGGTTGAACGTATACATAGCGCTCAACTACGGTGGCAGGTCCGAGATAGTGGATGCCACGCGGCGTATGATCTCCGACGGCCTCTCACCGGACGACGTGGATGAGACGACGTTTTCCCGCTACCTCTACGCCCCCGAGATCCCCAATGTCGACCTCGTCATCCGCACGAGCGGCGAACTGCGGGTCTCCAACTTCCTGCTGTGGCAGATCGCCTACGCCGAGTTCTACATCACCGAGACGCTCTGGCCGGACTTCTCCCAGGAGGAGTTCCTCCGGGCTATAGAATCTTACGCCTCCCGGTCCCGGCGCCGGGGCGGCGTCTAAAGGTACAGGCAAATGCTCAGGTGGCGAACCGTCACCGCCTTGATCCTCGCTCCCATCACTCTTGGAGCTATTCTTCTGGGGACCTGGGCCGTTCTCCTACTCGTCCTGCTGGTAGTGGGACTGGCCGCCTACGAGTTGTCCCGCGCGCTTCAGCCTCTACCGTTTCCAGCCGCTCTGGGAGCGGGCGTACTCCCGGTCCTCCTCTCTATCCCTTACGGACTCCCCGGCATCATGGCGGGTGCCATGCTAAGTCTGCCGTGGGCGCTGTTCTGGCTTGCTGGAAAGCCTGAGGCCCGCACCCTGCGGGCGGTGCTGGCGATACTGCTGATGGCAATATGGGTCGGCGCGCCCCTGGCGCATCTTGGACTCATCTCCGAACGCCCCGACGCGGTACGGATACCCTTGATCCTCATAGCCGTGGTCGGACCCTGGGTCTCGGATGCCGGCGGTTACTTCGCCGGACGCCTCTTTGGACGCCACCTCCTCTTCCCGACCCTTAGCCCAAAGAAGACCGTTGAGGGCGGCATCGGCGGCCTCGTGCTGACGACGTTCGTCGTCGGATGGGTCTGCGTGCGGTTCCTGGGCTTCCCGGTTCCTCAGGCGGCGATGTCGGGCGCCGCCATCTCCATACTCAGCCAGAGCGGAGACCTCTTCGAGTCCATTTTGAAACGCATCTTGGACATAAAGGACCTGGGAAGAAGTCTCCCCGGACACGGCGGAGCCCTGGACCGGGTAGACAGTCTCCTCTTTACCGCCCCGGCAGTATACTACATTTCTCTGCTCATATGATTTTGACCTACACGACATCCGTCGCATGAGACGACGCCTCACCATCCTCGGCTCGACCGGCAGTGTAGGCACGCAAACCCTCGACGTCGTGCGCGCTTACCCTGAACGTTTCGAGGTAGTTGGCCTCTCCGCCGCCTCCAACGCGGACCTCCTTCAGGCCCAGGCTCTTGAGTTTAACCCCGAGTACCTCGCCCTGGAGAGCGGAGATCCAGGCCCGCTCAGAGGCGGCAAAGCCGAACTGCTTACAGGCCCAGGCGCCGCCCGCGAGCTCGCCAAAGTCCCGACCGACATCGTGCTCAACGGCGTCGTCGGTTTCGCCGGCCTCTCCGCCACCGTCGCCGCGCTCGAAGCCGGCCACCGCGTAGCCCTGGCCAACAAGGAGTCGCTCGTGGTCGGCGGGGAATGGATAATGGGCCTCGCCAAAGGTAACCGCATAATACCCGTGGATTCCGAGCATTCGGCGATCTTTCAGTGTTTGCAGGGTAAGGATGGCGTGGACGAGGTATTGCTTACCGCGTCTGGGGGACCGTTCTTCGAGTTCGACAAAGCGCGGCTTCTCGCGGTTGGGCCGGAGGATGCGTTAAAGCATCCGACGTGGAGTATGGGGGCCAAGATCACCATAGACTCCGCCACGATGATGAACAAGGGACTGGAAGTCATAGAGGCGCATCACCTCTTCGACGTTTCTTACGAGGCGGTTCGTGTAGTCGTGCATCGCCAGTCGGTGGTGCATGGGGGTGCTATCTTCAATGATGGTTCCGTCATCATGCACGCGGCGTTGCCGGACATGCGGTTACCGATCGCTTACGCGGTCTTCTATCCGGAAAGGATGGACGTGGGGGCTGAACGTGTCGACTTCGATGAGATGTCGTGGACCTTCGACCAACCGCGCAATGATGTCTTCAGGTGTCTGCCGCTCGCGGTGGAGGCGGGACGGGTCGGTGGCGCGTATCCGGTGGCGCTCAACGGGGCAAACGAGGTGGCTGTCGAGGCTTTCCTTGAAGGCGGGATACAATTTCTTCAGATAGCCGATGTGATCGAGGAGGTACTTGAGACGGTGCCGGAGTTTGGAGAAATGAACAGCATGGAAGCGATAGAGAACGTAGATCGCTGGGCGCGGAACGAAGCTGGGCGCCGCGTTCGGGAGGCCGCGCGCCGATGACGGTGGTCGTAGCTCTGTTCGGGATCATCTTGCTAATCGTCATCCACGAGCTGGGCCATATGCTCACGGCAAAGGCGCTCGGAGTACGGGTGCCGGAGTTCGGCGTCGGGTTCGGGCCGGCGATCTTCAAGAAGAAGTTCGGCAAGACGGTCTACTCACTGCGCATAATCCTGCTCGGCGGGTTCGCGAAGATGGCCGGTATGAACGACGATGACGAAGGACCGGATACTTACCCGGCCAAAGCCGCGTGGCGGCGCGCGCTCATCATCTTCGCCGGGCCGTTCGCCAACATCCTCGCCGCCGTCGTGATTCTGGCCGCTACCTTGATGATCCAGGGTACCATCGCCGGGAAGCCGGTGGTCAAACAGGTGGAGCCAGGCTCGATGGCCGACAAGAGCGGCATCCATGCCGGAGATCATCTCCTCGGCGTGGATGGTAAGAGGATAAAAGAGTGGGACGGCTTCACGAAGGATGTTTCGGAGAAACGTCCGGGACAAAACATCTCCGTGACCGTCGAGCGGGATGGTAGTAAGAAGCAGTTCTCCGGCAAACTCGGCGCCAACCCGGACAACAAAGATCAGGCACTGGTAGGCGTGCGGCCGGAGATCGAGAGGACCACCTACGGTCCGATAGAGGCGACTGGCATGGCGGTTACCACGCTCGGCAATATTACCGTCAAACTTGGGGGCTTCGTCGGGCAACTCATAACCGGCGAGCAGAGCTTCTCCAAGAACGTGACGGGGCCGGTTGGAATAGCTTCGGTCGGCAGCACGGCGGTCTCTCAGGGCTTCTTCCCGCAGCTTCTGGCGTTTATCAGCTTGAACCTCGCGCTGTTCAACCTGTTGCCGATGCTGCCGCTCGATGGGGGACACCTTTTCTTTATAGCGGCGGAGAAGGTGATCGGCCGTCCGGTAAGCCCGGAGACGATGGGTAAGGTCGCGGCCGTGGGGATGGCGCTGGTGCTGGTGCTGTTCCTGTTCGCAACTTACTCGGACCTTAGTAAAATCTTTACCGGACAACCGTTCATACCGGACTAAAATAACTACATAAACATGAACCTGGGAGTGAGATGACAGAGGCAGTTGTACAGGAACGTCCGATCACAAGCCGCCGGATCATGGTGGGCGACGTACCTATCGGAGGTGGCGCGCAGGTCGCCGTCCAGTCCATGACGAACACGATGACCAATGACGTGGAGGCGACCGTCCAACAGGTCTACGACCTGAACTCCGCCGGCGCGGACCTCGTTCGTGTCTCCGTCAACGGTTCGAAGGCGCTCGCGGGGTTCCGGGAGATCGTCTGGCGCTCGCCGGTGCCCCTGATCGCGGACATCCACTTCGACTACCGGATGGCGCTCGGCGCGGCCGATGCCGGAGCAGCGTGCGTCCGCATCAACCCCGGCAACGTCGGGAGCGATGATCGCTATCGGCAGGTGATCGAAAAGTGCCAGGAGACCGGCGTCGCGATGCGAATTGGGGTCAACTCCGGCTCCGTGGAGAAGCGTTTCTGGGACCTGCCAAAGGAAGAAGCCCTCGTGGCGAGCGCGCTGCACAAGGTGGAGATCGCCGAGGAGATGGACTTTTACAACTTCAAGGTGTCTCTCAAGGCCAGCCACGTCCCGGAGATGGTGGAGGCGAACAGGAAGTTCCGCGAGCACTCCGATGCCCCACTCCACCTCGGCGTAACGGAGGCCGGAACCAAGCTGCCGGGCGCCATAAAGAGCGCGGCGGCGCTGGGACAGCTCTTGCCCTACGGCATAGGTGACACCATCCGCATCTCGCTCGCCGAGGATCCGGTCGAGGAGATACCGGTCGCGTACCATATCCTCTCCGCCCTCAACCTGCGCCACCGTGGCCCGAACGTCATCGCCTGTCCGAGCTGCGCCCGCACGCTGGGCTTCGACGTGATCGGCATGGCCGCCGACGTGGAGAACAAGCTCAAGCACTTCGAGGACCACTTTACCGTCGCCGTCATGGGCTGCATCGTCAACGGTCCCGGCGAGGCCCGCGACGCGGATTATGGAGTAGCGGGGGGCAAGGATGACGGTGTAATCTTCTCCAAGGGCCAGCCCCTGCGGAAGGTCGAGCGCGACGACATCTTCGACGCCCTCTTCGAAGAGATAGCAAAGGATGGGCGGAAGTAACTGAGCCATCTTGCCAACGTCTATTTTGCTAGCGGTAAGACGCGTCGAGTAGGAAATCGTGAGCGAAAGACCAACGTCGAACGACCGAGAGCAGGAACTGCGCGAGCAGTACATGCGGCTCTGGGAGGCGCGCGACGCTAGCGAGGGCACAAGGTGCTGTCCCGCAGCCTCTCGCTCACCAACAGCCTGGACGTTTTCAGGGGAAACCACGCCGAGTTGAAGAGTTTCCTGAACAACGTCGCCACCCCGTCGGTGATGGCCCACATGTGGGCGGAGGCCCACCGCTACCGGCTCGACTACGCCCAGCGCGAGGCCGCCCGGCTCCTGCACAACTACATCGCCGCTGCCTTCTCCCTGGTGGACTCGACCCGACGGTTTGTAGAGAAGCACTATGCGGGCACGCGACTCATGGATGAGTACGAGGCGCGCGTGAAGCAGGACTTCGCGGAGGCCCCGCTACACCGCTTCCTGCAACGGCTGCGCAACCACACGCTGCACCACCGCCTACCCCCGACGAAGGCCATGACGAAGTTCAAGAGGCGCGACGACGGGGGACATGACTTCGAGAACGGCTTCTGGCTCAACGTCGAGAGGATGCGCGAGTGGGGCGACTGGACGGGCAAGGCGCGCGAGTACCTGGAGTCCCTAGACAAGGAGGCAAAGCTAGATGACATAATAGATGCGTACGAGCCCGTAGTCGTGGGGTTCCACCGGTGGCTCTCGGACCGGATACGGGAGGAGCACGCGGAGGCCATCGAGGAAACCTTCGAGCTGGAGCGACGTATGCAGGCGACCGACGACGAGCTGCACCGCTGTGAAGGCAGCCGCAGTGAAGGCGGTGAGCCAGACCAGGGGCGCCCTGGGCCGCCGAGAGACCCCGAGCGCGGGCTCATCCTGGACTCGCTGATCGGCCCGGCCGGTCGCGTGGACCGGGACGTGCTCGACCCCCCCGAGAGTGTGGTCATCTCTCTCTACGAGTCCCTAGCCTTCCCGCACGGTGGATTGCCGAACCTCGATCGCTTCCGCTCTCTCTTCCTTCCTGACGCCCAACTCGTCGAGGTGGAGCACGACGACACGTATCTCACGGGCGTGGACGGCTACATACGTGATTACCACTGGGTGCTGAACGAGGGCTCGATCACGGCCGTCTCCGAGCATGAGACCGCACGCCGCTCGCACCTAGTGGGCGACGTCGCCCACGTCCTAAGCTTCCACGAGACGCGCTACATCGAGAACGGCGAGGAGAAGCGCCGCCTGGGGATGTACGATATCCACATGGTCAAGGCGGGAGATCGTTGGGCCATCACTGGCATGCACCTTTGCGCCGGTTACGGGGCGCGGTTGGAACGGTCGCCTCAGACGTGAACAGTGTCGGAGGATGAGTCTAGCCGGGACAGTGTTACGCAGTAGCTAGATGGCGCAATTCACGTTGCGGATGATGTTAGCTACTGTGGCGTAGCTGAACGCCCGCCGCCTCATTCGTTAGCGATCCTTGTAACCTACATACTCTGATGTAAAATGTTTAACGTTGTACGGGAGCAAGGGGTCCTCGCGGACTCGTTGCTTTTTTAATGTTCGGAGAAGGTGAGAACGACGACCCGACTTGAGAAGTTATCGGCGGTTGTGGAGCGGACTCTTCCAGAGGATGCGGAGCTCGTAGAGGCTCGATTCTCCGGGGGGCCGCTACTTACGCTGCTCGTGGACCGGGAGGACGGCCCCGTGGACCACGAGTTCACTTCACGCGTCGTCACCGCTGTCTCTCCGGCGCTCGAAGGTGAGGGCTACGATGGTATGGTCGAGGTCTCCTCGCCGGGTATAGAGCGTCCCCTGACCAGGCCGGAGCATTTCAGGCGCTTTGCCGGACACGAGGCTAAGGTGAAGCTCGGGGAACCGCTGGACGGCCAACGCAACTTCACCGGCACCATAAAGCAAGCTGGGGATGAAACTTTTGTACTACAACTCTTAGAGGGGGAAGCGGAGGTGGAACTGCTGTTCAGTTCCGTAACCCGCGCGTACCTCAAGGAGGACATATAACGAGATGAACACTGCACTTTTATCGGCATTACATGAGATCGAGCTAGACAAAGGTATCCCCTTCGAGACGGTGAAGGGCGTGTTAGAGGAGTCCCTGCTCGCCGCCTACGAGGGTCGGGAGGGAGCCGAGGAAGGCGCCGAGGTCGTACTCGACCAGGAGACGGGCGACCTTCGGGTGATGAAGGAGGACGAGGACATAACGCCTCACGACTTCACCCGCATAGCGGCCCAGACGATGCGGACGACTTTCTACCAGCGTCTTAATGAGATCAACAGCGCTCAGCTCCTGGAGGAGTACGGCGATCGGATGGGCGACGTGGTGACCGGCATCGTCCAGCAGGCCCACCGGAGGATGACGCTCGTGGACCTCGGACGCGTGGAGGCACTGCTTCCGGCGAGCGAGCAAATCTCAAACGAGCGTTACGAGAACGGGCAGAGGATCAAGGTCTACCTGCTGGAGATCCGGGAGCCCGGACGTGGTCCGGGTCTCACGGTCAGCCGCCGTCACGAGGGGCTTCTACGGGGGCTCTTCGAGCTGGAGGTGCCGGAGATCTATGACAGGCTCGTGGAGATCAAAGCCGTGGCCCGCGAAGCTGGCCTGCGCTCCAAGGTGGCCGTGTACTCGAAGGAGAACGGCATAGATCCCGTCGGGGCGTGCGTCGGCCCACGCGGAAGCCGCGTGCGGGCCGTCGTCTCGGAGCTTCGGAACGAGAAGATAGACATCATCCAGTGGGACCCGGACCCGGCGCGGTTCATTGCGAAGGCGCTTAGTCCCGCTCGGGTGCGCGAAGTCTACCTGGATGAAGACGAGAGGCAGGCGGAGGTGATCGTGCCGGACGACCAGCTCTCGCTGGCGATAGGGCGCGAGGGGCAGAACGCCCGGCTGGCCGTCAAGCTGACGGACTGGAAGATAGATATAAAGCCCGAGAGTCAGGCCACCGAGTTCGAGGACGAGGAAGAAGACTGGGAACCGGATGAGGACTCCGCGATGCACCGCTGCCGCGCGGTCCTCTCCAACGGTCGGAGGTGCGCGAACATGGCGCTGCCTGGCTCGCTCTTCTGCGGAATCCCCTCGCATCAGGAACAGGCGGCGGAGTTCGAGGGGCTGATCGAAGGCTCGCGGGAGGTTGCGGATGAGTAAGCGCGTATACGAGATTGCAAGAGAATTGAACGTGGATAGCAAAGAGGTGATTGGTCGTCTTAAAGAAGCCGGCGTAGATGTAAAAAGCCACTCGTCCTCGGTGGACGAGCCGGTGTTCGAGAGGGTTTTCGGCAACGGCGGCGCTGACGTGCCCAACGGCCGGACGGAGGCGCAGGAGACAGAGGCGCGGGAGGCCAGGGCCGAGGCGGAACATTCCGGCCACGCCGCCACGATCTCCGATGCGCCGGCCGAGGAGCCGGTGTCGGTGCCGGATAGCGGCCGCCAGAAACAAAAGGGTGGAGGCGCCAGGAAGCGCCGCCGGGTCGTTATCGACGCGAGCGCCACGAATCGGGGACCGCGCCCGACTGCCGCTCCCACCGCCCCGAGGGAGGAAAAGCCCGCCCCCGTTGAAGAGAAGCCCGAGAGCAGCGCCGTCCGCGTCGAGCCGGGCGCGACGGTCAAGGACCTCGCGGATGCGTTGGACATCCCTCCGACCCAGATCATCAAGGTACTCATGGGGCTGGGCGAGATGAAGACCGTTACGCAGACGCTGTCAACCGAAGAGATAGAGTTGATCGCCGAGGAGCTTGGGGCGGAAGTGGAAGTCGGGGCTATCGAAGAGCCGGCGCCTGAGGAAATCCTCCCAGAAGACGACCCCGCGGACCTCGTCGAGAAGCCGCCGGTCGTCACGGTCATGGGACACGTGGACCACGGGAAGACTTCTCTGCTGGACCGCATCCGCAAGGCGAACGTGCAGTTGGGTGAGGCGGGAGGTATCACGCAGCACATCGGCGCGTACCAGGTCCAGAGCGGCGACAAGAGGATCACGTTTATCGACACGCCGGGTCATGAGGCGTTCACCGAGATGCGCGCTCGCGGCGCGAAGGTTACCGACGTAGTCGTCCTGGTGGTCGCGGCGGACGACGGCATCATGCCGCAGACCCAGGAGGCCATAGAGCACTCGCGGGCGGCCGGGGTCCCGATGGTCGTTGCGCTGAACAAGATCGACGTGTCCAATGCCAACCCGGACCGCGTTCTCGGACAACTCTCGGAACAGGGACTCATGCCGGAGTCTTACGGTGGCGAGACCGTAACAGTGCCGGTCTCCGCGAAGACCGGTGAAGGTATCGATGAGCTTCTGGAGAACATACTCATTGTCTCGGAGTTGGAGGACTTGAAAGCCAACCCCAATGCTCCGGCGAGCGGGTACGTGATCGAGGGCGAGCGGGATCCCGGCCGCGGGCCGGTCGCCACACTGCTCTTGAGGCGAGGCACGCTCCACAAGGGCGACGTGGTGCTCGCCGGTACGGCCTACGGGCGCGTCCGGGCGATGCTGGATTACACTGGACAGCGTATCAAGGAGTCCGGTCCCGGCAGTCCGGTGGAGATACTCGGCCTCTCGGGCGTCCCCGAGGCCGGTACTCGCTTCGAGGTCGTCGAGCACGAGCGTGTGGCCCGTGACAAAGCCCAGCAGGCCGAAGCGGCGCTGAGGAGGCAGGAGCTTGCACAGGGCGGCTCGCGCCGGACGCTGGAAGAACTGCTCGGCGAGGGCGGTATGCAGGACCTCAACCTGGTCATCAAGGCTGATGTCGCCGGGTCAGTGGAGGCTCTCAAGGAGGCTCTCTCAAAGCTCTCGACCGACGAGGTGCGCGTGAACATCGTGCGGTCGGGCGTCGGGGCGCTCACGGACTCGGACGTCATGCTCGGTTCGGCGAGCGATGGCATCTTGCTCGGGTTCAACGTCCGGCCGACCAACACGGCCAAGCAGGTTGCCGAGCGCGAGGGCGTGGAGATCCGTACTTATGACGTTATCTACAAGGCGCTGGAGGAGATCGAAGCCGCCATGCGCGGGATGCTCGCTCCCGAAATCTCCGAGAACGAGACGGGTACGGCGGAGGTCCGCCAGATCTTCCGGGTACCGAGTATCGGAGTTATCGCTGGTTGCTACGTGACGAGCGGAGAAATCTTCCGCTCCAACCGCGTCCGCGTGGTTCGCGACGGTACGGTCGTCTACGAGGGCAACATCGCCTCTCTGAAGCGATTCAAGGACGACGCGCGCTCCGTGCGGCAGGGCTTCGAGTGCGGCATCGGCGTCGAGAACTTCAACGACGTGAAGGAAGGCGACATGCTGGAGTTCTTCGAGATGGTCGAGACACCGAGGTAACCCGGACCTTTGTTCTGTACCGTAAGGCTGGAGTTGGAGTTACCCTTCGCCTCCAGCCTCAAGGACAAGCGCCAGACGATACGGTCTCTTAAGGATAGGCTGCGCCGTAAGAACGTTTCGGTAGTCGAGTCAGATCATCAGGACTCGTGGCAGCGGGCGACGGTGGAGTTGGCGCTCGCCGCCGTGTCACGGGGGGCCGCCGAAGAGAAGCGGGAGGAGATCCGGCGCACCCTCCTGAACTACGAGAATCTCGCCGTGATCGAATGGCGCGAGGAGTTTTTGAAGCTATGAGCGAACGCACCCGCAAGATAGAGTCCCAACTCAGGGAGATCGTGGGCGAGGAGGTCTCCGGCCTCTCCGATCCGCGGATCAATGGCCTCGTGACCGTGACTGGAGCCCGTGTAAGCCCGGATCTCGCGCACGCGACGATCTTTTACAGTGTCCTCGCCGGTGAGGATGTAGAAGAGGCCGACGAAGGCCTGCAGAGCGCCGCAGGCCGGGTTCAAGCCGCCATAGGACGCCAGATGAGAGTCAAGCGAACGCCCCGGCTCCACTTCGAGCCGGACCCGGTAGTAGAACAGGCAAGCAAAATAGAGGCAGCCTTGAGGGAGGTAAAGGCGGATGACAACCCGCACGACAGGTAACAACATACGCGAGATCGCGGAGTTTTTGAAGACCCTGGATAAAGTCGCCATCACGACGCACGTCGGGGCTGACGGCGACGCCATCGGGGCCTCGGCGGCGCTATTGCGTCTTATGCGATCTCTCGGCGCGGAGGCCGTGTTTTGTCACGCCGAGGAGGTGCCGAATTACCTGCAGTGGCTTATCCCCGATGCTCTGAGGGAGCTTCCGCCGGATCTCGACCTTCTGGTCGTCGACACTTCCCGATCCGACCGGGCGGGAGTTGAGATCCCGGATTCCGGCGCCCGGCTGAACCTCGACCATCACGAGGACAACCCGTTTTACGCTGAGTTCAACCTGGTGAAACCTCGCGCCGCCGCGAGTGCCGAAATAGTGGCCGGCCTCTACGCCGAACTCGGCGTTCCGCTGGACAAGTCCGCCGCCGAGGCTATCTACACCGGCGTCAGGACCGATACGGGTGGGTTCCGCTTCCGCAACATCTCTCCCGAGGTACACGAGCTGGTCGCGGAGCTATTGCGGGCCGGCGTCGTCCCGGCCGAAGTAGACGATCGGATCAACCGTACTGGAACGATCCAGCAACTCAACATCGTCGGGGTCACGCTGGCGAACGCCGTACAGTACGGAGAGGCCATTATCGCGACCGTGGACAACGGCGACTACGAGCAAACTGGCGGCACGGAGCTCGACTCGAAGGAGTCCATCGACGCCCTTCGTACCGTCTCCGGGGTAGACGTGGTGGCGCACCTGCGCGAGGTGCCGAAGGGCACCAAAGGTTCCCTGCGCTCCGAGACAGTCGACGTGGGAGAGATAGCGCGCCGCTTCGGCGGTGGGGGACACAAGCTGGCCGCCGGTTACACCCGTTTTGGAATACGCCCCGATGAGGCCCGTGAAGAGCTCCTGGAGAACCTCGAAGGGGTCGTTGACCTGGGAGACGCGAGATAGCCGACCGGCCTCTATCCGGCGCGCTTCTGCTGGATAAACCATCCGGCATCACGAGCGCCCGGGCCGTGTCGCTAATAAAGCGATTGCTCCCCAGGAAGACCAGGATCGGCCACACTGGCACCCTCGACCCGCTCGCTTCCGGCCTTCTAGTCTTACTCATAGGACGCGCCACGCGACTCTCCCGCTACGTCACCGGCCTCGATAAGGCGTACACCGCGACCGCCCGTTTCGGCGCCACCTCGGATACCCTCGACGCCGAGGGCAACATCGTCCAACTCGACGCACCGATGCCGGATGAAAACGAACTGCGCGCCGCGCTTAAAAACTTCGTTGGCGACATCCTTCAGACCCCGCCGATGGCCTCCGCCATCAAGGTCGGAGGGGAGCGTCTGTACAGCCTCCACCGCCGGGGCATAACCGTCGAGCGCGAGAGCCGTCCGGTGACGATACACACCCTGGACCTCACGGATATTGACCTCGCCGCCCAGACCGCTTCATTCGACATCTCCTGCGGCAGCGGAACCTATATCCGCTCCCTGATCTCCGACCTCGCCGACTCCCTCGGGACCGGCGCCTACCTGACTTCCCTCCGGCGCAACTCCGTGGGCCACCTGACCCTCCAACGCGCAACAATGCCTGACGAGATCACCGCCGAAGTTATACAAAACCACATAATACATACAAGCGATGCTGTAGTGGCCCATTTGCCGCGGCTAAGGGTTGGCCTTCAAGGTAGAGAAAGCATCTGTAACGGGCGTAAGATCTCTCCGTGTGAGAGGTTCGGGGCGTTTGCGGTAGTTTGCGGTGAGGAGATGTTGGCGGTCTATCGTGGTGATGGGACCGAAGCCCGGGCGGAGGTCGTGTTGTGCGGGGGATAGTAGTGGCGCTCGGCAACTTCGACGGGGTTCATGTCGGGCATCAGGCGGTTCTGCGGAGTGCGGTGAGGGAGGCAAAGAAGCGGGCCGCGAAGGTCGTCGCGGCTACCTTCGATCCGCATCCTCAGGCGGTGCTCCATCCTGGCAGCGAGCCGAGGCTGCTGACTACACTGGACTTGCGGCGTGAGGCTTTGATGATGTACGGCGCGGACGAGATGTACGCTATCCGCTTCGACGAGGAGTTATCCAGGAAGAGCCCGGAGGAGTTCGTTCGGGACGTGCTCGTTGGCGACATCGGGGCGGAGGTCGTGGTGGTTGGAGAGAACTTTCGCTTCGGGTACAGGGCTTCGGGGGACGTGAAGGATTTGGAGCGGCTCATGCGTTCGGCTGGTGGAAAAGTTTATGCTGTTCCTCTACGCGCGGTGAATGAGGAAGAAGAGATCAGCTCGACCCGTATTAGAGCCATGATCTCCACGGGCGACGTCCGTGCGGCCGCGGGACTCCTCGGGCGGCCATACGTTATCCGGGGAGAAGTGGTCGAGGGCGACCGCCGCGGCAGGACCATAGGGTTCCCGACCGCCAACGTGCTCCCTGATCCGGCCGTTGTCGTCCCGGCTCGCGGTGTGTATGCGGGACTCGCGCAGGTTGACGGGGAACGTTATACGACGTGTACGAACGTTGGAGTAGCACCGACGTTCGAGCGTGGCGAGAACCGGATCGAGGCGTATCTCCTGGACTTCGAGAGAGACCTCTACGGACGTGTCGTGGACGTTAGCTTCGTCGAGCGTATACGGCCCGAGAAAAAGTTCTCCGGCATCGAGGAACTCAAACGGCAAATAATGCAAGACGTGGAGGACGCGCGCCGGATCGCTGCTGGCGATGGTACTTGATACTTGTGGTAGCATATAGCGTGAACTAGAGTGAAATAAAGACAAAGATATCAAAGAGGAGAAAGAAGAAGTTGGCGGTAATCGAGAAAAAAGAGACGACTATCCGGGAGAACCGGACTCATGACAACGATACAGGCTCGCCAGAGGTGCAGGTGGCGGTGCTCACGAAGCGCATAGCCCATCTCACGGACCACATGCGCGAGCACAAGCACGATTATCACTCGCGGCTCGGCTTGCTCAAGATGGTCGGCAAGCGTCGCCGGCTGCTCAAGTACCTTCAGAAAAAGGACGTAGAGCGCTACCGCGCGCTCATCGCCAAGCTCGGCCTGCGCCGTTAAGCAGCGCTCCGAGAACACCCATTAGCAAGAGGAGAATATGAATATGCGTTTAGAGATCCCCGTCGGCGAGCGCTCAATCGTGCTCGAAACCGGGAAGCTGGCGAAGCAGGCCGGCGGTGCCGTCACGGCGAGGCTCGGCGACACGATGTTGCTATCGACCGCTACCCGTTCCCAGAACCCGCGTGTCGGCGCGACTTTCCTGCCGCTTAGCGTCGACATAGAGGAGCGGACCCCCGCCGCCGGTAAGATCCCCGGTGGCTTCTTGAAGCGCGAGGGCCGTCCGTCGGACCGCGCCATACTTACCTCGCGCCTCACGGATCGTCCACTGAGGCCGCTCTTCCCCAAGGGCTATCATCATGATATCCAGGTCGTCGGGACCGTGCTCGTGGCCGACCAGGAGACCCCTTACGACACCGTGAGCATGGTTGGGGCTTCGGCGGCGCTTGCGCTGTCGGACATACCATGCGCCGCGGTCATCGGGGCGGTTCGCGTCGGACGTTCGCTCGACGGCGATTTCATCTTCAATCCGACTTACGATCAGATAGCAGAGAGCGACCTCGACCTCGTGGTGGCGGGTACGAAGGACGCGATCACGATGGTGGAGGCCGGCGCCAACGAGGTCCCCGAGGACGTCATGGTAGAGGCGCTACAGGCGGCCCAAGATGTCATTCGGGCTCAGGCCGAGGCCATAGAGAAGTGGGCCGGAGAGCATGGGAAAGAGAAGCAGCAGATCGAGAGCGCCGAGGAGAATCCTTTTATCGGCGAATTTCGCGAGAAGTATCTTGGTCGCATGAAAGAAGGCATCGTCCAGACAGACCGCCGCGCCCGCCACGAGGCAATAGACGACCTGCGCGACGAGTTGCTGCAAGGCCACGAGGAAGAGGAAGCTCCATTGATCCTCTCCGCACTCTCGAACCTTGAGAAAGAGGCGTTCCGCGAGCTTCTGCTTCAAGACCGCAAGCGCACGGACCTGCGGGCGATGGATGAGATACGTCCGACCTCCGCCGAGGTAGGCGTGCTGCCCAGGGTCCACGGTACGGGCCTCTTTACCAGGGGCGAGACGCAGGTTCTAAGCTCCCTCGCCCTCGCGGATCTGGGGCTGTCGCAGCGGCTCGATACGCTGGAGCCGCAGACTACCAAGCGGTACATGCACCACTATAACTTCCCGCCGTACTCGACGGGAGAGACAGGGCGTCTCGGAAGTCCGAGGCGGCGGGAGATCGGTCACGGCGCCCTTGCCGAGCGGGCGCTTCTGCCAGTGGTTCCGTCCGAGGACGAGTTCCCGTATGCGCTCCGCATCATCTCCGAGGTCCTCGAATCCAACGGCTCGTCTTCGATGGCGAGCGTGTGCGGCTCGACCCTGGCGCTCATGGACGGCGGCGTCCCGATCAAGGCGCCCGTGGCAGGCGTGGCGATGGGTCTCGTGAAAGAAGGCGACGACTACGTCATCCTGACCGACATCCAGGGCCTCGAAGACCACCTCGGTGACATGGATTTCAAGGTGGCGGGCACCAGCGACGGCATAACGGCGTTGCAAATGGACATGAAGATCACCGGCGTCTCGGCCGAGCTGCTGAAGGGAGCGCTCGGACAGGCCAAGAAGGGACGGCTGGAGATCCTTGAGACCATGCGCGGGGCAATCTCCGAGGTCCGCTCCGAGGTCTCTAATTACGCGCCGAGGGTCGAGGTCTTGAAGATTCCAAAAGACAAGATCGGGATGCTCATAGGCCCCGGCGGGAAGACCATCAACGCGCTTCAGGACGAGTTCGGGGTGAATATCTCTGTCGAAGAAGACGGAACAGTCTACGTGGCCGGCGAAGGTGTCGTGTCCAAGGATGCCGCCTCGGCCATAAAGGGCATGATGAAGGACGTCGAGGCGGGGGAGATCTACACCGGCAAGGTAGTCAAGATCACCAACTTCGGCGCTTTCGTCGAGTTGACGCCGGGCCGGGACGGCCTCGTCCACATCTCGCGCCTCGCGCCGGGCAAGCAGCGTGTCGAGCGCGTCGAGGACGTGGTGAGCGAGGGAGACCAGATAAAGGTCCGCGTCCTGGAGATAGACAAGCAGAAGCGCATCTCTCTGGAAAAACTGGAGGACTGACCTTTGAGCGATCCCAACGTAAGGTTGAAGGAGCTTCCGGGGGGACTCAGGATCTTCTCGGAGCCTCTGGATGAGGCTACAAGCGTCTCACTTGGGGTTTGGATCCGTGCCGGCAGCCGTGACGAGAAGGATGAGGTCGCCGGTATCTCGCACCTCATGGAGCACATGCTCTTCAAGGGAACGCCCGACATGGACGCCCTCCAGGTTGCCCAGGCGTTTGAGAGCATCGGCGCCCAGGAGAACGCGGCGACGGGCGAGGAATACACCGTCCTCTACGCGAGATTTCTGCCCGAGCACCTGGAGCGCGCCCTGGACATCATGAGCGACATGGTGCTCCGGCCCACGCTCGCGGACCTCGAAAGAGAGCGGGAGGTGATCGTCGAGGAGATCAAAATGTACGAGGACCGGCCGGACCAGATGGCCGACGAGTACCTCTCGTCCCTGATCTTCCACGACGATACCCTCGGACGCCCGATTATCGGGTCGGCGGAGACGGTTCGCGGCGTAGATCACGAGACCCTGAAGAGCTTCCATCATGACACCTACACCGGATCGAACATATTCATCATTGGTGCGGGCAAGCTCGACCCTGAAAAGTTCGAGCGGATGGTGGAAGAGAAGCTGTCCGGTTTGCCCGAGGGCGAACCGTTCGTCCGCGAAGCAGACCCGAAGCAGCCCGAGAGCCGCTTTTTCTACAAGTTCAAGGAGACGGAGCAGTATCATGTCTCCCTCGGCTCGCTTGGAATTCCGGCGAAGAGCGAGGACCGCTATGCGATGGCCGCGCTGAACAACGTACTCGGTGGAGGCATGAGCAGCCGGCTCTTCCAGGAGGTGCGTGAGAAACGCGGGCTGGCCTACGCCGTCTACTCTTATCACCAGGGCTACTCAGACGCCGGGGCGATAAAGACCTATGTCGGATCGACCACTGGAAACGTCGAAGAGGCTGTAAAAATTATCGCCGAGCAACTCGAAAAAGTGCGCGAAGAGCTGGTCTCCGAGGAGGAGCTTGACCGCACCAAGCAGCAGCTAAAAAGCTCGACGTTGCTTGCCCTGGAGAGCACCGCGGCGCGGATGACGCGCATCGGGCGGAGCGTCATAACCGGAGCGGAGTTGCTAACGCCGGAGGAGATATCCACCCGCATCGAAGCGGTGACGCCGGACCAGATCCGGCGCCTGGCCGAGAAACACCTGAACCTGAACCAAATGTACTTGTCCGCCGTCGGGCCGAAGGAGCTGGATCTCGGACAGTATCTGAATAGAAACTAGCCGTCAGAGATCGACCAAACAGAAAGAGGCTGAACGCTGAGGGCTACTGAAGGAGGTAATTCACGCTGTTAGACAACAAGACCTTGCAGGTCGTTCCCCTTGGAGGACTCGGGGAGATCGGCAAGAATATGACTGCCGTTCGCCAGGATAGTGGCATTGTCCTGGTAGACGCGGGTATGGCGTTCCCGGATGAGGAGATGCCCGGCATCGACCTCGTTCTGCCGGACTTCAGCTACCTGCGCGAGCACGCCGACGAACTGAAGGGCATCGTACTGACCCACGGTCACGAGGACCATGTGGGAGCGGTACCGTACCTGCTCCGGGAGTTCAACGTACCGGTGTACGCGACGAAGCTAACGCTAGGACTGCTAAGGAGCAAGCTCCAGGAGTTCGGTATCAAGAAGGGCGACCTGCGCGAGATAAAGGCCGGCGGCACCCAGAACCTGGGCGGCTTTGGGCTGGAATTTATCAACGTCAACCACTCTATCCCGGACGCCATCGCCATCGCGATCCGCACGAGGGCTGGGCTCATCGTCTTTTCAGGCGACTACAAAATCGACCTGACCCCAACCGAGGGCGAGCCGATGGACCTCGCGCGACTCGCGGCCCTCGGCGGCGAAGGCGTATTGGCGTACTTCGGTGACTCGACCAACTCTGAACGGCCGGGCTACGTGCCCTCTGAGCGCGTGGTGAGCGATACGCTCAACAAGGTGTTCGAGGATACCCAGGGCAGGATCATCGTGGCGTCGTTCGCCTCGCACATCCATCGGGTGCAGCAAGTCGTCGCGGCGGCCAAGCGGCACGGACGGCTCGTCGGTGTCACGGGCCGGTCCATGATCCGGAACGTCCAGATCGCTCGCGAGCTAGGCTACCTGGACCTTCCTCAATCGATGTACGTGGACCAGCGCGACGTCAACAAAATCCCCGACTCGGACATCGTAGTCCTGACGACGGGATCTCAGGGCGAGCCGCTGGCGGCGCTTTCTCGAATCGCGAATGGAACGCATCGTACCATCGAGGTCGGGGAGGACGATACCGTCGTCATCGCCGCCCATCCGATACCCGGCAACGAGCGCGGCGTCGCCCGGACTATCGACGGTCTGATGAAGCGAGGCGCCGACGTCCGTTACAGTCCGCTCGAAGCGGTACACGTCTCGGGCCACGGCGCTCAGGAGGAGCAGAAGATCGTTCTCGCGCTCCTGAAGCCGGAGTTCCTGGTACCCGTCCACGGCGAGTTCAGGATGCTCAGGCATCACGCGAACACCGCTATTAGCATGGGCATCCCCGACGAGAATATTTTTATCCTGGAGAATGGCTCTGGCGTGGAGTTCAACAACGGAAACGCGCGGCGGATGAAACCCGTTGAGGCTGGTATGTTCCTGGTGGACGGCGGGGGCCTCGCCGACGATTCGGAAAGCATCATCCGAGAGCGCCAGCAGCTCGCCGGGGACGGAATGTTCATCGTGGTGGCCCGTATCAACGGCCAGACCGGGCAACCGTTGGGTCCGCCCGATGTGATCTCCCGCGGCTTCGCAAACCCCCAGGGGACGAACGGGCTCGTCGAGGAATCTATCGACATCGTAGGACAGACGCTCGAACGCACCGCCAAACAGCGACTGACCGACTGGGGCGAACTGAAGAACGCCATCCGCAAGGATCTCTCCGGCTTTCTCTCCCAGCGCACGCGCAAGCGTCCGATCATACTGCCGCTAATAGTTGAGGTCTAACCGTAAACTGGCACTATATGGTGTGATTGAACGTTAGCTGTAGTCTTATACGCTAAAATACGGCTCATGCCACCGAGTAAGAGCGCGTCAAAGAAGTCCACGAAAGCCAAAAAGCCTACCGGCAAGCGCCACCGGGGTTCCAGCTCTCGCCGTAGTAAGACCAGGTTGTCCCGCTTTAGAGAGCGACTGGGTGATCTCTGGTCATCGCGGGTGGCGGGTGGAGCGCTTCTGGCACTGGGGTTGTTCTTTACGGCCGCGTTCGTGAGCGGAAGAGGGGCCTTCCTCGGGGACACAGGGCTTTTGGTGGTGACCCGTTTTATGGGGCTTGCTGGTATTCTCGCCGCGCCGCTTGCCGTGGTAGCTGGAGGTTGGATCCTTTTGGGGCGCGGGCTGGGACTTCGGGCTCTGGGCGTGGCGTTGCTGCTTCTCGCCATATGCGCTACGCTCGCGGCAACGCTACCGCAAGCCGTGCTCTTTAAGCCCGACTCCTACGAGGGAGCAGGTGGGATAGTAGGCAGTGGTATCTACGGGGGCGTCTTCTGGACCGCGGGCACGGTTGGAGTAGCGCTCACCCTGATCATACTCTATGCAGTTGGTCTTTCTCTAGTTACGGGTATCGGCCCCGGAGTGGCGTTCGCGAAGAGCCGCGAAGCCGCGGAATCCCTGTCGGAGCGCCGCAAGGAACGCAAGAAGAAGATCGAGATCGAAGACAAAAATCTCGTAAAGCCGGCCAAGAAACACAAAGATCTACGTGAACCTCAACCGCAAGGCGTGGTAGACCTCTACCCGGAGCTAGACAGGGAAGATGGAGAACCCTCCCTTCCGTGGGAGCCGGACGAGGTCGAGGTCGTACTTCCCAAAGAAGCCCAGGTGCCGGGGCTCCCGGAGAATAGAATGACTGAACCTGGCGAGTACGCGCCGCCCTCTATGTCGCTATTGAGTTTGGGGCATGGAGGGCCGGAGAACG
>JBBPZZ010000121.1:0-72602 GCA_038198445.1 Rubrobacterales bacterium | reverse complement strand
CGCGCTCATCCCTACGGTAAATAGCAGCGGCCACAGCAGATAGAATTGCTCTTCCACCGCCAGCGACCAGAGGTGCTTTAACAGCGAAGGCCGGCCCACGGATTGGAAGTAGGATTGGTGTACGAGTATCTGGTACCAGTTCGTCACGTAAGCGAACGCCGCAAGCGCATCATTACGCAAGCTCGCGACCTCACCCGGCAAGAACACCACTGCGAACGCCAGCGTGACCACGAGCAGCAGGTACAGTGCGGGCAACAACCTGCGGGCGCGTCTGAACCAGAAGGATTTGAGATCCACGCGTCCATGCTGCCGCCACTCCGCCAGAAGCAGTGATGTGATCAGATAACCACTGATGACGAAGAAGACCTCTACCCCCAGGAAGCCGCCGGGGATCCACTTCAAGTCCGCGTGATAAAGGAGCACCGCGATGACCGCGAGCGCGCGCAACCCATCGAGCCCAGGCAGATGCGGCAACCGCACTCCCCTACTCTCGTTGGAGTTGCGCCCGGAGACCGCGGGCGGTTCTGGTACCGCCCCATCTCTGTCGTTCATCGTCGTATCTATGATGCTATCCGCGCTTTTAGCGGGCGATGGGTCCTGCGGCATTCAGACGTTCCTCTTCTTTACTCATACCCTCAGGAAAGGGTGGATGTCCTGTCGACGATCGATCTGAAGGGGAACTTGCCGCAAGTTTTACTCTCGCCCGAAGTTACGCCACTCTCGCTAAAGACGCGTCCGTATTTCATCGCGCCCACCTGGACGACAGAGCATGCCCCTGCCAACCATCGCAGCAAAGCGTCGGGTATCTTGAGTCGTAATACAAACACATTCGTCGCCCCTCCAGCTATCGAACGCCCGTATCTTACTACTGGAGGGGCGCTTGTCTCAACCTCCGCCCGAAATAAAAATCGAGTCCACCGTAAAAGTCTTCACCACTCCCGCCACTGCCTTTCCGATCAATAGACTCAAGCCAAGACCTTGCGACGCCACTTATTGCGAACGATTCTCAACAAACATCGGTATTGGGACCATCTGAGTGTTACAAGCGCGGCTCATAGAGGTATGTTTGGGAATGGCTCCCGACAGTGTTTCACATACACGAGAGTATAACGAAAATCCTTATAAAAAGCGGGTTTTCACGAATTCCAGGAAAAGTTCTTGGTCGTGATCTCTTTACGTTGTGAGGGTTGGTGGCCTGTGATTTAATAGCTTCGCTGTAGCAAAGTTTTTACATGAGCAAACGGCAGGGGTTTGATGTTAAAGATAGAAGGTTTGAGAGCGGAGATCGACGGCCAGGAGATTCTGAAGGGTCTGGACCTCGAAGTAGGCAAAGGTGAGATCCACGCCATCATGGGTCCGAATGGTTCGGGTAAGAGTACGCTCTCGAACGTCCTGATGGGCCATCCGCGCTACGAGGTAACAGGTGGCGCCGTCACCTTCATGGGCGAAGACGTCTTCGAGTTGGAGGCTGACGAGCGTGCCAAGCTCGGCATGTTCCTCGCGTTCCAGTATCCGAGCGAGGTGCCGGGCGTAAGCGTGGCGAACTTCCTGCGGACCGCCGTCAACTCCGTGCGTGAAGAGGAGCTCTCCGTTATGGAGATGTACCGGCTCCTGCAGGAGAAGATGAAGATCATGCAGATGGACCCCAAGTTCGCGGAGCGGTACTTGAACGAAGGTTTCTCCGGCGGCGAGAAGAAGCGGAACGAGATCCTCCAGATGCTCATGCTGGAGCCGAAGCTCGCAATCATGGACGAGACGGACTCGGGCCTCGACATCGACGCGCTCCAGGTGGTATCCAAGGGCGTTAACGAGCTCAAGGGACCGGAGTTCTCGGCGGTGATCATTACGCACTACCAGAGGATTCTGCGGTACATCGAGCCGGATCACGTCCACGTGATGCTCGATGGAAGGATAGTAACTTCGGGCGGCAAGGATCTTGCATTGACGCTGGAAGACAAGGGCTACGACTGGGTGCGGCAGGAGTTCGGCTCAGCCGCCTAAACTAAGGAGGAGTAATGCCCGAAGACAAGACAATTCAGGAGCTTGGGTTAGACGAGTACAAGTTTGGGTTCAGCGACCCGGAGGAGTACTTCTTCAAGACGCCTCGGAAGGGTATCGACGCGGAAATTGTCGCCATGATATCCAAGCACAAGAACGAGCCGGAGTGGATGCTGGAATACCGGCTGAAGGCTCTGGAATCGTTCTTCGCCAAGCCGACTCCGCAGTGGGGCGGCGACCTCAGCGAGTTGGACTTCGACGAGATCTACTACTACATCCGCCCGATGGAGAACCAGGGCCGCACCTGGGACGACGTGCCGGACGACATCAAGAACACGTTCGAGAAGCTGGGCATCCCGCAGGCCGAGCGCGATACGCTTGCCGGCGTCGGCGCTCAGTACGAGTCCGAGGTCGTCTACCACTCGCTCAAGGAGGAGTGGGACAAGGCGGGCGTCGTGTTCATGGACATGGACTCGGGGCTGCGCGAGCATGAGGACATCGTGCGCGAGTACTTCGGGACCATCATCCCCTACGACGACAACAAGTTCTCGGCGCTCAACAGCGCGGTCTGGTCGGGCGGCTCGTTCGTGTACGTCCCGCCGGGGGTTCACATCGACATCCCGCTTCAGGCGTACTTCCGCATCAACGCGGAGAACATGGGCCAGTTCGAGCGGACGCTCATCATCGCCGACGAGGGTTCTTCGGTTCACTATATCGAGGGCTGCACGGCCCCGACGTACACCTCGAACTCGCTGCACTCGGCGGTCGTGGAGCTTATAGCGAAGCCGAACGCGCGCATCCGCTACTCGACGATCCAGAACTGGTCGCACAACACCTACAACCTGGTGACGAAGCGGGCCGTGGCCGAGGAGAACGCTACCGTGGAGTGGGTGGACGGGAACCTGGGCTCCAAGCTCACGATGAAGTACCCGGCGGTCTACCTGATGGGCGAGGGCGCTCGCGGTGAGATCCTCTCGGTCGCCTACGCGGGCGACGGACAGCACCAGGATGCGGGCGGCAAGGTCGTCCACGCCGCGCCGAACACCTCCAGCCTCATCACCTCCAAGTCCATCTCCAGGGGTACCGGACGTTCGACTTATCGCGGTCTGTTGAAGGTACACGAGGGCGCGGTCAACTCCAAGAGCCGGGTCGAGTGCGACGCGCTCTTGCTCGACGAGAATGCGCGGACGGACACTTATCCGTACATCGAGATCGAGGAGAAGAAGGTCAACACCGAGCACGAGGCTACCGTCTCGAAGGTCGGCGAGGACCAGCTCTTCTACCTCATGAGCCGCGGTCTCTCGGAGGAGGCGGCTATGGCTATGGTCGTCAACGGCTTCATCGAGCCGATAGCCAAGGAGCTTCCGCTGGAGTACGCGATAGAGCTGAACCGCCTGATCCAACTGGAGATGGAAGGCTCGGTCGGATAAGACCCGAAGTCTTGTAGCAACGGAGCAAGTTTGGTGGGGCGGGCTCTTCCGGGAGTCCGCTCCGTTTTTACGAGGAAAGGTGATATATGAGCGCGAACGGCGTGCCGGAAGTTCTGAAGAGTAAGGGTATAAGCGCGGAGACAGTAAAGGCGTTGTCTTCGTTCAAGAGCGAGCCGGGCTGGCTCACGGAGAAGCGCCTACATGCGTGGCAGGCCTTCGAAGAGCTGCCGATGCCGAGCCTTCGTGATGAGGCGTGGCGCTACACGGACATCTCGGACGTTCGAATAGAGGACTTCCTGCCCTACGCTCCGAGCGCGGCCGCGGCGAGCGAGGAGGACCTTCCCAAAGCCGTGAGGCAGCTCATCCGGGAGGGTGAAGAGAACTCGGCGCTTCTGGTGCAGCACAACTCCGAGACTGCCTTTAGCCGGGTGGACGAGGAGCTTTCGCGCAAGGGCGTCATCTTCACGGACCTGCACACGGCGCTCGCGGAACACGAGGAATTGGTGAAAGAGAAACTGTTCGGGTTGGTGCCGGAGGACTACGACAAATTCGCGGCGCTGTCGGCGGCGGCTTTCGCGGGCGGGTCGTTCCTGTACGTGCCGCGCGGAGTGGACGTTGAGGTGCCGATCCAGAGCTACCGTTGGCTGGACGTGATCGGCTCGATCATGCCCCGCACCCTCGTCGTGGTCGAGGAAGGCTCGTCCGTGACGTATATCGACGAGTACGCTTCGGCCGACGCGGAAGAACCGGCGTTCAGTAACGGAGCGGTCGAGTTGTACGTAGGTGAAGGCTCTTCGTTGCGCTACGTTTCGTTGCAGAACTGGGAGCGCAACGTGCTGCACTTCAACACTATCCGCAGCCAGACGGAGAAGGACGCGACCATAAAGAGCCTCGTCGTCTCGTTCGGCTCGCAGCTCTCGCGCACCAACGTCGAGGCGGGCCTGACGGCGCCGGGCAGTGACTCGGAGATGCTCGGCATTTACTTCGCCGACCAGAACCAGGTTCTTGACCACCACACGCTTCAGGACCACATCTCGCCCAACGCGCACTCGGACCTCTTGTACAAGGGTGCGTTGCGCGACGAGTCGCTCGCGGTCTTTTCCGGGCTCATCCGGGTCGAACCAGGGGCGCAGAAGACGGACGCTTATCAGACGAACCGGAACTTGATCCTCGGCACGGACGACGCCTTTGCGGTGAGTTTGCCGAACCTGGAGATTATGGCGGACGACGTGAAGTGTTCGCACGGCTCGACGACGGGGCAGGTGGACGAGACGGACCTGTTCTACCTGATGAGCCGGGGCATCCCGCGCCGCGAGGCGGAGAAGCTGGTTGTTTTCGGGTTCTTCGGCGAGGTGACGAGCAAGATCCCCCTGAAAGGCCTCAAGGAGAAGCTCGACCGGGCTATCGAGGGTAAGATCGGTCTGGGTTTCGAGGAGCGGGTAGCTTAAGCTATGGCGGAGTTCCACAAGCTGGCCGCGGCGGACGAGGTCGCATCCGGAGAGATCAAGCAGTATAAGGTCGAGGATCGTTTTGTGGCCCTGTGCAACGTGGACGGTCAGTTCCACGCCTTCGAAGACGTCTGCACGCACCAGTTCACGCACCTGAGCGAGGGCGAGTTCACCGACTCGGAGGTCAAGTGCCCACTCCACGGCGCGAAGTTCGACGTGAAAACCGGGGCGGCAAAGAGCCTTCCAGCCGTAAAGCCCGTGCCTAAGCACGAGGTGAAGGTAGAGGATGGACACGTGTACGTCTCACTCAACCCGAAGCGGGTGAAACTCGGTGGCGGACGAGGCCGCAGGAGATAGAATTTCACACAATCTTATTGCCGGAATCGTTCTGGAGCGGTAGCGGAGGTCACGCAACAACAGTGTAGATAATGAAGGCGACGCCGAGGAAGGTCAGCCCAAAACCCACCAGGAGGTACACCGGGGCGGACGACGTAAAGTACCCCCGGCGGATAGACATACTGTATTGGACGAACTTGGCACCCGCCATAAGTTCCACGAACACCCCAAATGCCGTCAGGACCACGCCGAAAAGGGCCAGGTTACCCAAGTCCGGCACCTTTATATTATCGGGGGCCGCCCCGCTGGAGAGCGTATCCATGGCCCCGGCCGCGGTATAGAGCAATATGCCAGCCCCGATGGCGTTGACACCGGTCCTCACCCACGAGAGCAGTGTCCGCTCATTCGCCAGGTACTCTCTGGAGAGCGTCTCTCCCTCCGGTATTTTGTGCCGTCTAGCCATAACCTGGAGTTCCTATGAGCCGACGAAAAGCGCGTAGGCGATAAAGGCGATCGCCAGACTAACACTCCCAACGACGATCACAGTGTAGGGCGCCATCCGGGAGACAAAGATTCCCTGCTGGATCATCCGCCGGTTGTCGAGGAATTGCTTTGCACCCAAGATGAGCGCCAGACAGCCCAGAGCAACCAGGGCGAGCCCGAATACCTCCGAGGCCGCTGCCGTTCCTTCCTGACCAGAAGCTCCAGCCACAAGAGCCCCCGCCCGCTCGACTACGAAACCGACGGAGATCAGCCCAACCCCCGTCCTTACCCAGGCGAGCAACGTCCGTTCGTTGGCCAGATGCTCCCTGACCTCGGTGTTACTCTCGGGGCGATAAGTCTCCTCGCTTTCGCCGAAAAGCTTCGAAACTTTCTCTCCAAGAGACCCCATTACGCCCCCGCTAACTCTCGCTCTTCTCGGAAGAATATCATCTCGCATCGGCGATTGGAGCTTTACCGTGAGGCTAACGTGCGTTTACTTTGATCTTGTGCCAGGCGTTATTGGCGTAGCCCTTGAAGTTCCATATGGCGCCGGCGTCCTCCGGCTGTGTGTTCGAGGCGGAGTCAAAGGTTCGGACGGCAATTCGGTGCGTACCGGGAGCGAGGTCCAGGCTCGCTTCCCAGAAACGCCATGCCCAGGGTTGATCTTCGTCCTCCGACAGTCTTGCCTGCGACCACGAACTCCCCTCATCCGCGGTCAGGTCCACCCGCTCCACGCGCCGTCCTCCGCCCGCCAGGGCGTA
Organism: Rubrobacterales bacterium; assembly: GCA_038198445.1. Lineage (GTDB taxonomy): Bacteria > Actinomycetota > Rubrobacteria > Rubrobacterales > Rubrobacteraceae > JACDDK01. The sequence goes on along the minus strand of JBBPZZ010000121.1, from coordinate 66,146 downwards.
CCCTCGAACCCAGACGGGACCCGCCACAAGCGAAGCGCCATCAGACGGTTCGCAGATGACGGCGTTCGTAGACGCCTCACCCAGCATCAAACCCTCCGAGTAATCTACCGTCTCGGCCGTCACGTTGGGCGGAAAGAGCTTGTACTCGCGGGCCTGGAACGGGTTGTCGGAAGGTTCAGTCTGAAGCGTAATGCTGGAGAGCCACTTTACGCTGCGGGCTCCTATATAGCCTGGCGTAACAACTCTCAATGGGGAGCCGTGCTCGGGCCTGAGCGGTTCGCCGTTCATCTCGTAGGCTAGAAGGACTTCCGGACTCATGGCTTTTTCAATGGGGATCGAACTCCCGTAGTTGATTCCACCCTCATCCTCGACGTCGTCCAGCCCCAAGAAGGCCGCCTGCCGGGTTTCCGCACCGACTCCCGCCGCCAGCAGCACATCTCTCAAAGGCGCTCCGGTCCACCGGGCGTTGCCGATTGCTCCCGCGCCCCAAGGAGTCTCCTCCGGTATCGGGGTAACTTCCATTAGCTCATCGCGGCGGTTGCCGGCGCACTGGAGGACTGCGGTAACAGTAGCTTTAGGGAAGTTGTTCCTAAGCTCCTCTAGCGAGATTATGAGCGGCTGCTCGACCAGACCGGACACCTCAAGACGGTAGCGTAATGGATCCACACCGGGCACATTACCATGGCCCCGGACGTAGAAAAGATCCAGGGGCGTCACCAGGCTCTCCCGGAGAGGTATCAGGGCGGACTCGGCGTTGTAGGGTTGACGAAGGCGGACGATCATGTCATGACGTTTACCAGAATAGCCCATAAAGATTGCTCCTTAAACCTGGCGAGGCGGTCGAATAACGAGAGACTCCGTTGATTCTACGGTATGAGGGAAATCCACGCGCCGAAAGCTCTTGTAACTTACACGTTACTCATAGTAAGCTACCGGTTACAATGTGGCAGGTGATGAAGCTCACCTCTAACCGCATCGTTCGATGCTGATGGCTTCTGCTCGCGGCTCTCAGGCCCGGCAGAGGCTTTTCTCTTGTCCGGGACCGCGTTGGAGATTCTGGAGCGGAGGACTTTTGGAGAGACACAACTGGAACAATGGAGCGGTATCCAACGGGGCCGCCGGGACTGTGGTCCAGGCTACGCTGCGTCTGCGCTCCGAGCTAGAGTGCGAGCGGGTTATACGCATAGCCCATCAAAGAGGGCTCGCCTCCGCGACGGCGTATCGGGGACCAGAAAACGGAGGGGCTTTGATCTTCGCCATCTTCATGGACGAAGCGCCAGCCCTGGAAGAGTTCCTTCCCGAACTGCGGAAGGTGGTCCCCGATGTACCCATCTCGATAGTCCGCGAAGAAGTAGTCCACCTGGCCCCCTCCGACTTCCTGAGTGGAGGCGCCTACAGGCCCAGACCGTTCCGGGCCGGGGCAGAGCAACTACTCTGGATCTTTGCCGGAGGCGTGCTGGGAGCCGGAACCCGGCTACTCGTCGAGTCGGGCTCCAGGTACGTGAGTCCGGGCGATGAGGTTTTTCCCTGGGGTACGATGCTCGTGAACGTCGTAGGCTCCTTTGCCATAGCAGCGCTCGGCACGTTGCTCTCGGAGAGGTTCCTCGGTGAGCGGGAGAGGATGTTCTGGGTACTAGGTTTCCTGGGATCCTTCACCACGTTTAGCTCGTATATCTTTCAAACAACGGAGAGCTGGAAAACGTCCGAGTTCCTTGGAGGATTGTACGGTGGCGGGAGTATGGCCCTGGGTCTCTGCGCCGCGTTTTTGGGGATCTGGCTCGCAAAGAAGCTACTCAGATGAACGTATTCGAGTTGGTTATCACTTTGGTCGGGGCAGGTATTGGCGCGGTGTTCAGGTACGTGATCGGTGGTTGGATCAGCCACCGCACGGGTGCCGCTTTTCCCTGGGGTACACTCGCCGTCAACGTTCTTGGCTGTTCGGGTCTAGGTTTTCTCCACGGAGCAGCGGCTGATGACACAGTTCTGTCGTTCATCCTCGGCAGCGGTATCATCGCCGGGTTCACCACGTTCTCGACTCTCATGTTGGAGACGCTGAACCTGGCCCAGGCGAAGGAACACGACCGGGCGTTCTTCAACGTCGTCGGTAGCGTCGCGCTGGGACTTCCGGCGCTCCTGCTGGCGCTACAGTTCGGAGAATGGTTGCGGACCCTATGAAACCGGCCAAGCGTCTGCGGGTCTTCGTTTCCGAGGACGAGCGCTACCGGGGACGCCCGCTCTTCGAGGCTATCATGCTCGCCGCCAGGGATAACGGTCTGTCCGGGGCGACGGTCTTCAAGGGCTTCATGGGTTACGCTCCGCACGCCGACGTCTCTTCGGCCAACATCCTGCTACTGGCGGAGAAATTGCCTCTAGTCGTGGACATGGTAGACGACGAAGAGAAGATCCAGAGCTTCCTTCCCTTCCTGCGTCGCGCGGTCAAGAATGGAATAGTGCTCTGCTCCGACGTAGAGGCCGAGCAGATAGTCCCCAACGAAGAGAGCGGATAAAAAGTGGCAGCTTCAACAGCCGTCAGGGCCAGGATCTACCTGTCAGATTCCGCGACCTTCGAGGGACAACCGGCTCACGAGCTAATCGTCCACGCCTTTAGAGAAGCGGATTTGCGGGATGTCTCCGTCCATCACGGCATCATGGGCTTCGACCCGGCCTCCGGCGTCATCTCCGGCCAACCTCTACGGTTCCACCAGGACCTGCCGTTGGTGGTGGAGGCCGTGGGAGACCGGGGAAAGGTCGAAGCGGCGCTGCCGAGAATCCGCGAAGTGCTCGATCGCGGGTTGATCACGCTCGCGGAGGTGGAGTTGTATCCGTCAGAGTAACCGCTGAAAGCAACGCGTACCGCGCGGCGGATTGCAAAACCCTCCACTCCCTGGGGACTGATAAAATTCTCTACGAAGCGTCAAAAGTTCACGGGAGATAGGGTTGTACGACTCCGAAGAAACAAGATACAACTTACAGGCCCTGAGGCTTAAAGCAACCGGTGAGCCCTTTCGCCTGGAGGGGTCAGCCGCATGAGCATGATACGAGAGCTTTACGCGCAGACGATCATGGACCACTATCAGCGTCCGCGTCATCACGGCGCCCTGGAGGACGCCGACCTGGAGGAACATATCCTCAACCCGCTTTGCGGTGACGAAGTTACAGTCTATGCCAGCTTCGATGGAGACAAAGTAACCGGCGTAGGGTTCGAGGGACGCGGCTGCTCCATCTCACAGGCTTCGGCCTCGATGATGACCGGGCGGCTACTCGGCAAGAGCCGCGAGGAGGCGGAGGCCGAGATCCAGCGCTTCAAGTCCATGATGACCGGAGACGAGGAGTTCCCCGAGGACGACGACCTCGCGGCGCTGAAGGGAGTGATCCAATACCCTTCCCGCATCAAGTGCGCCACCCTGGCCTGGACCGCTTTCCAGAATGGGCTGGAGAATAGCCGGTAGCTACCAAAAACCAGATCGCCTATCAGATGAGATCTAGCACAGCACCCACGTATCTTTCATTTTGCCACCGCTTGAGATGTTGACCAGCTTGCTGCCTGGAGCGGCGACGCGGGTCATGGCGCCGGGGACGGCCTCTACGGTCTCCGGGCCGGTGGCGAGGGCGTGTATCCGGTAGTCGGCGTAGGAGTCGCGCAGGTTGAAGTCGTTGCCTTCAGTCTCGCAGAGGACGTGGGTGGAGAAGTCGAGCATCCTCTGGGCGATGTATTCGACGGGATTCTCTTGGACCTGCTCCCGGAACACCTCGATGGTTTCTCTGGACTCCTCGGGGGCTATGAGGACGTCCTTGCCGCCCCAGCCGCTCCGGCTCTTTATTACCAGCTCGTCGAAGTGGTCCATGACGTAGCGCCGGTCTTCCTCAACGGCTAGAGAGAAGGTCTCGGCGTTTTTGAGGATAGGTTCTTCGCCGAGGTACGTCTGGATCATGTCCGGTATGAACGGGTAGACGCCCTTGTCGTCGGCGATTCCGAGGTTGGGGGCGAAGATCGCGTGTACTTTGCCCGAAGCCTGGGCCTCTATAAGACCGGGGATATCGTCGTAGATCCTACCGCTCTCGATGCGCTCGTAGATGATGTCCAGCCGGCGTCCGCTTTTGTTGTGGACCAGGTATCCGCTGCGGTCCATCTCGACCTCGTGCCTCTCGGCCAGGATGGCGTCCAACTCGCGGGCAAAGTAGTTGTGGTCCAGGTAGTATTGATCATCCGGGCCGGTGGAGAGGATGGCGAGGGTAGCGTCAGGGTTCGGAGAGGCCATCCGCAGGACTTCGCCGAATCGCCCCATCAGGTCGTCGAGGGAGCGGACGGACAGAGCTTCGTAGGCCTCGGGAAGCACCTCGGCGGTCCGGGACCGCATCATGCTCATCGGTTCGATGCCCACGGGCATCTTGGCGTTGTCCTCGATCACCAGGTACTTCCAGCCGCCATCACCCTCTTCCGCGACGATGTCTATGCCCATCTGCCGGTTCGGCACCTCCCCGAACCGGGTGGGGATGGATGGATCGTAGAGTGAACTGGACGCGATGACTTCCTTCGGCACGATCTCATCATCGCCGCGCTCCAACCGCCGCAGCCACTCGTTGATCGCGAGCATCCGCTGGATGAGACCGCGCTCCAACACCTCCCAATCTCCCGAGGGTATGATCCGCGGCACGTAATCCGTCGGGTGGGCCTTGTCCTCGCCGGAGATGCCGAGATCGCGCTGCTCCTCCAACAGCCTCTCGTGGGCGCGGCTGGTCCTCCGTTCCCACTCTTGCGGCCCCATGCGCTCCATCTCATCCAGCACCTTCCGGTAGTGCGGGAAAGGCTCGTTCCCGGCGGTGAAAACTTCGTTCGGGCCGGACAACTCGCGCTCAAATCTCATCATATTATCTCCGGGGGCGTTGGTGGGCTTCGACTTCAAGCAAGCATAAGGGTTAGCCGCGGCTCGCGCTTCGGCCCGTTGGATAAAACCAAGAACGCTAGGCGAAGAAAAAGGCGAGCGCGCAGGGCAGCCCGAGCATGAAAGAGATGGAGAAGGTCGTTGCGAAGAAGACATTCTCTTCGGAAGTGTAGGAGTAGAGAAACTTGTAGTGAAGCATGAGCAATACCGAAGGGATGGATATGCCGGTCATCAAGGCGGCCATCACGCGAAGAGCGTTCAGGACCCCGATCTGACGAAAAACACCCTTCGCGTTCAAAAGCAGGAGCCCGAACCAATCTACTGTCAGCATGAGAGAGATGCCGAAAACCGTGAGCAGCGCGTAGAATACCAGCCGCGGGAAGAGCGGACCTCTTACGCGTACCTCTATCTCATCCTCGTAGTCGTCGAACAGGGACTTGGGCGGACCGTTGAAGAGTCCGCGGCGGTCCTCTTTTGGCTGTTTCTTACGTTCGGCCACGATCTCTTATATCATAGGACGCATCGTTCTGAATGCGTCTAAATACCCCAAAACCAAGTGCTCGTGATTGTAGGATTTTGTAGCGTCCATTCGCATCTCGAAGACTTATACGGAAGCAATCCGCGCTCTGGACGCATCGCCGGGTTTCACGCGCGGAGGAAACCTCCTTCGGAGTGGATGATCTGGCCGGTGATCCAGGCCGTCTCGTCTCCCGCCAGGAAGGTTACGAGCCTGGCCGCGTCCTCCGGCTCTCCAACTCTCCCGGACGGAGACTTCCCCGCAAGCTTCCTCGCTAGCTCCTCCGTCATCCAGCCGGTGTTCGTGGGACCGGGATTGACCGCGTTGACGGTTATTCCCTTGCGTCCGACTTCCGCCGCCAGCGTTACCGTGAGCGCTTCGATGGCCCCCTTGGTCGCGGCGTAGGCGAGTTCGTCTATCATTGGGCCAAGCGACTGCCCGGAGGTGAGGTTGATGATCCTGCCGCCGGTTCCCCGGTCGAAGCGCAGCGCAAATCCCGCGCAGAGCAGCGCCGTGGCCCGCAGGTTGACGGCGTAGTGGGCGTCGAGGGTCGCGGCGTCCAGCTTCTCGAAGCCGTCGCGGGTCGAGTACGCGGCGTTGTTGACGAGTATAGAAGGCACTCCCAGAAGCTCCACCGCCTCGTCGAGGAGTCGCTCCGGAGATTCCGGGAGTGCGAGATCCATCTCAATACCCTCCGCCCGGACGCCCATGCCGCGCAGTTCTTCTCGCAGGGCTTTCGGATCGCCTTCGCTATTTCCCGGCGACATTTCCCGATCGTATGCTTTCCAGTAAGTGAAGAGGATATCCGCCCCGGCGGCGGCGAGCGCACGGCAGATCGCCGCCCCGATTCCCCCTTGACGTCCGGCGCCGGTAACCAGCGCCACTTTTCCTCGTAAACCGTTCGTCATCTCATCCCCCAGATCCTATGCCGCCCCGCCCCGCGAACCGGGTCCGGTACTTCTCCAGCGCTCCGTCAAGGGTTGCCTCCAGATCGACGCCGGTGCTGTTGGCGAGACAGACGAGAGAGAAGAATACGTCGCCAAGTTCGTCGTCCCAGCTCTCCGGTTTCTGGAATGCTTCGCGGCCATAGCCCGTGGCTTTCAAGGTCTCTTTCGAGAGTTCCCCGATTTCGGATATCAAGTCAAGGACTCTGGCCTGAACCGGAGATTCGAGGCCGTATTCTTCCACGAACCCGGCGACGCGTCTTTGAAGGTCTGGCCTGTCATTCATTAGTCCTCCCGCTGTTGCCTGGCTTTTGAAGTATGGCGTACGGCAGGTCTTCCGCGCCCCGGCGGGCAGCGGGTTGATTGTCAGCGTATCTCTCTTCGGCGAAGACATCCGCCATGACCTCCAGGCTCGGCATGGGTTCCTCTTTCTTGTGTGATCCAGGTCAAACAAGTGTACAATTCAGGCATGGTGGTCGTTCGATATGGGCGGGATAATTACGAAGAAGGTGAGTTCGTGCGCCGCAAGGACGCGATGCCGGGCGATGGTCTTGACCCGGTGGTGCGCGTCGTCGAGAACCTGGGGACCATCGAGACTCCGTGCGGCAAGGTTGACTGCCGGAGCAACTGCCTGGAGTACGTGGTGCGCTCCGCCCGCCGGACGGACGACTACGCCCTGGCGGAGTGCAAGATCTCTCCGCTCGTAAGTATTATCTAGAAGTCTTCGTCGTAGGTCTTCTGCACCAGCGGGCTGTCGCCCGCGTAGAGTCCGTGCAATAGACCACCGCCTACGGGAGCGAGGAAAAGCCCCGTCAGGCCAGCGGGGAGCATGTCGCGGGCGAGGGTCCAGGCGATCAGGAGCGGCGTGCCGGTCGGGAAGTTGGAGGCTCTTATGAGCTTGAGGGGGTCGAGGACTCCGCCTGGAGGAAGTATGCCGGCGGCATAGGCGGCGAGGATCAGAACGCCGGAGATCAAACCCATCAGCAGGCCGAAACTCATGCTTAAAACGAACCTCGATCCCGAGGAGGGCGCGTCGCCGTCTTCGGCCCTGGACTTGCGACGCTGAAACAGGAACGCGGCGAAGATGGGCGCGGCAATCAGGGCGGCCAAAAGGCCCGACCCCATGTAGACGAGCACGAGGAGCACGGGGTTGCCATCGCCGGTCGTCGCGTCGGAGAACATGAGCAGTATGATCGGGCTTGGGAAGAGGGATTTTATGAGGGCGAACCCCAGTCCGTAAACTGTTCCGATACCTAGAAGACGCAGAATCATGTTCTTTCCTCGAATCTCACACAGCGGTTGACGAGCGTGCCGAAGGCGGGTCCTAACAGTATTCCGCCCACGACGGCGTACAGGAAAACAGAGAGCGCGACGAAGAAACTTCCCATGAACACGCGCGGGCTCATGAGTACCGAGACATCTACCGGACCCGCCAACGAGAACCCCGAAAGAGTCAGCGACATCAAAGCCCAGATCAAAAACGCCGCGACCACCCCGCCGACGAGCCCCTGAAAGAACCCGGTCCCCAGGCCCGCCAGGACCTTGCGGCGCTTGCCGCTCTTGACCCGCGAGGCCCGTTTCCCGGCGGCAAGCGTGCCCACGATACCGCTGAGAACAGCGCAGACGAGCGCGACCGCGAGGAACCCGGAGAGCTGAAAGGGCCGCGCCATTGCGGCGGCCGGTACGACCGCCAACAGCAAGCCCCAGAGGAAGCCCAGAAGGATCAGCCGGTTGCGTGTTTTCGTCTTCATCGCAACAGTAAAGCTACCCGAGTTGCGCCCGAGTGTCAGCAAGAGCTTTCACGCGGGCTCGACGATACACATACTACTCGGACGCTGTCTGGCCGGCGCTCTTGGCGCTACGGTCGATCCAGACCGTCTTCACGTTGAGGAACTCGCGGATACCGAGGTACGAAAGCTCGCGCCCATAGCCCGAGTTCTTCGCGCCGCCGAATGGGACCTCCGGGGTGGATTCGGTCATTCGGTTGACGTAGGTCATCCCGGCCTCCAACTCGTCGACGAACCGGTCTTGCTCCGCGGAATCGTTCGTCCAGGCGGAGGAGCTGAGTCCGAAGTCCGAGTCGTTGGCAAGCGCTATGGCTTCGTCTATGTTTCTGATTCGGAAGAGCGAGGCGACGGGGCCGAAGATCTCCTCCCGGTAAGCCGGCGAGTCCTCGGGGATGTCAGTCAGGACGGTCGGCGGATAGAAGTTGCCCGGTCCATCGCCCGGCTTGCCGCCGGTCAGCACCTTCGCCCCCGCCTTGACACTCTTTCGGACCTGGCCGTCCACGTCGTCGAGGATCTGGGCCGTGGCGAGCGGTCCCATGTCCGTGTCATCCTCCATCGGATCGCCGACCTTCAGGGCGGCCATCGCCTCCACGTAACGGCGCTCGAACTCGTCGGCGATCTCCTCGTGGACGAGGATCCTCTTGGCGTTGATGCACGACTGCCCGTTGTTGAGCGTCCGCGACGTGACGGCGGCGCTTATAGCTTTATCCACGTCCGCGGACGGCATGACGATGAACGGGTCGCTCCCGCCGAGCTCCAACACCGTCTTCTTGATGTTCTCCCCCGCCTCGCCCGCCACCTGGCGGCCGGCCGGCTCGCTGCCCGTAAGCGTCGCCGCCCGGACACGCGGGTCGTCAATAACGGCCTGGACTTTGGAGGACCCGATCAGGAGCGTCTGGAACGCGCCCTCCGGGAAGCCTGCCCGGTGCAGGATGTCCTCTATAGCGAGGGCGGATTGCGGGACGTTCGAGGCGTGCTTCAAGAGCCCGACGTTCCCCGCCATTAGTGCAGGGGCGGCGAAGCGGAAGACCTGCCAGAACGGGAAGTTCCACGGCATGATCGCCAGCACCGGCCCAATTGGCTGGTAGCGGATGAACGTCTGAGCCCCTTCCAGCTCTATCTCCTCGTCGGCCATGAATTTCTCCGCGTTCTCCGCGTAGTAGCGGCAACCGCGGGCGCACTTCCCGGCCTCGGCGATGGCGGAGGCAAGCGTCTTGCCCATCTCCGTCGTCATAATGCGGCCGAACTCTTCCGCCTCCTCTTCGAGGATCTCCGCCGCTTTAATCATCATGCGCGAGCGTTCCTCGAAGGAAGTCTTACGGTACTCGCGGAACGTATCGGCGCCGAGTTGGAGCTTCTGGTCTATCTGCTCATCCGTCAACTCGTCGAAGCTCTCGATCTCCTCACCCGTGACCGGACTGATAGTGGATATAGCCAAGATAAACCCTCCTGGTCGAATTAGCCTCAATAAAATCGAACACGCATCTTTAGAACCGTATACCCTATCGCCTCTCCCTCAATCCCGTAGGATAGCAAACCCGTCACCACGCTACGGCGCCCAGGAACCCAGCCCGGAAGTGTCCTCCAGGAGTTGGCGAGCCTCCTCGAAGATGATCTCTGGTACGAGCACGTCCCTGGGGCCGGCGGCGAGGAAGTCCGGGATGTCGAAACCGGCGGCTCGTTGGATGAGAGCGGGAATACCCGCCTCGTTTAGCAACCCCTCCATAAGCAAAGCAGCGGTCTCATTAGGGGCCGAGCTAACCTTGATCCAATCGTACACGCGGACTACCTCCTTCCCGGTTCTCTATTCTACCGCGACGGGACTGAAAGGGCCGGACGACCGGATACAATCAGAGCGATTATGGAAAGCCGCGAAAAAGTAGCTCCCGCCGAGGCCCGGCGCATCCTGGAAGAACGCGCGCGGGCTGCTGGCTTCGATCTCGTCGGTGTCACGTCCGCGGAGCCTCTCAAAGAGGGCGGCGAGCGCCTGAGGCATTGGCAGGAGGCGGGAATGGCCGCCGACATGGGCTACATGCAGCGGCCGGCCGAGCTCCTCTCCGACCCGAAGAAGCTCCAGAAGAGCGCCCGGAGCGTCGTCTCGTTGGGCGTTTCGTACTATCCGGGGGACCATCCAGAGAATACGGAGGGCGGCGGAAGAGTAGCGCGGTATGCCTGGGGCGAGGACTATCACGTCGTTATCAAGGAGCGGCTGTATAGGCTGCGGGAGGAGCTGGAGGAAGAGCTTGGGGGGAGGATCAAAGCCCGCGGTTTTACGGACGCGGTGCCGCTTCTGGAACGCTCGGCTGCCCAGCACGCGGGGCTCGGGTTCTTCGGACGTAACTCATGCCTCATCAACGGTGAGATCGGCTCTTACTTCTTTATCGCGGACCTGATCGTCGACCTGGATCTCGTATCGGACGTTCACGGGACGGGCACTTGCGGACGCTGCTCCCGCTGCATGGACCGTTGCCCCACCGGGGCGATCAAAGCTCCCGGCGTCGTGGATGCCCGGTTGTGTATCTCCTACCTGACCATCGAGAACCGGGGTGAGATCCCGCGCGAGCTGCGCCCGAAGGTCGGAGACTGGGCCTTCGGCTGCGACATCTGCCAGGAAGTCTGTCCCTACAACAAGACGAAAGCCACGAAGAGCCGCTGGCCGGAGTTTAACGAGGCCGCCGGGGCGGGACCGTACCTGGACATCGTGGAAGTGCTCGGGATACGCACCGAGGAGGAGTTCGAGCGCCGCTTCGCAGGCACGCCCCTGACCCGTCCCGGCCGCGCCGGTCTACTACGCAATTGCTGCGTGGCGGCCGGGAACCAGGAGCTGGGAAAAGCTATTTCGGCGCTGATCTCTTGTCTGCGAGAGGATTCTTCGCCGCTCGTTCGTGGACACGCGGCGTGGGCGCTTGGGGAGATCGGCGGTTCGGAGGCGGCGCTGCGGGAGGCGTTTGCCGGGGAGAAAGATGCCTGGTGTCTGGATGAGATACGTCTCGCACTGAAACGCGGGAACGCGGACGCATCGGTGCGTTAGAATAGGATGACCATGGCAAAGCAAGTCAACTACTATGAGGTTCTGGGCGTCTCCCGCGAGGCTTCCCAAAGCGAGATCCGCAACGCCTACCGCAGGCTGGCGAAGGAACGCCACCCGGACCATCCGGGCGGGAGCGCGGAGGATTTCTCGCGCTTGCAGGAGGCGCATACCGTCCTCTCGGACCCGAACCGCAGGCGCCAGCACAACGAAGCCCTGGACCTGGCCTTCGCCGCCGACCAACTCGCGGGCCTGGACTTCGACTCTCTGGGCGACGAGCTCGCGGCCAAGCGCCAGCAGCGAGAATCCAGCGGTCCGAGTTTCGGCGAGCGTCTGCGAGGGCGCTTCGGTAAGAAAGAGGAAGACCCGTTCGAGAGTCCGCGGGACGACCGCCGGAGTTCCGGGTCCGGCCGGAGGAGCCGCGGGCGCTACCGGGAGGAGCGCACGGCCCGCTGGTACGAGCCGCACGATTTCGATCCCGAACCCATCAACTGGAAGACGGGCGCGTTCAGCTTCGTGGGCGCCTTCCTGGCGTTTATCATCATAGGACAGATTGGTCTCTGGGCCACGAATCCCGCGAGCGCGGGATCTCTGGCCAGCGTAGCCGTGTTGGCCCCGTTTATGCCGATCCTGTACTCTCTTGTCGGGCTCGTCGGTTCGTACTTTGCGTACCGGGAGGCCGGATACGGCGCGGTGCTCTTGGTCTTCGTGGCGGCGCTCGTCGTCGGAGGTCAGGGAGGACCGGGCGGACTTTTGCAGTTCGCAGCGCTGGGAATCGTCATCTTGCTCGGCGTGATCTACCTCGGCAACCGCCGCGACCGCCCCGGACGCTGAACGCCACTCACCTTCGTAGAGAGGAAGTCCCATGGTCTCCCACACCGAATTAGAGACGTTTCTGTCCGGCCTTGAGAAACGCGTAGCCCCGGTCGAGAAGGCCGTAAGCGAGGCATGGTGGAAGCTCTCGACCTCGGGCTCCGAGGAGGCACAGAGAGAACTGGTGGCAGCCGGAAACGCCTACGACGCCCTCTTCGCGGACAGGGAAGAGTACGAGAAGATCAGGGGCTGGCACGAGGATCGGGAGTCCCTGGAAAACCAGCTGCTCCGACGGCAAGTAGAGGTCGTCTACCGCGAGTTTGCCGGTACGCAGGGAGAGAAAGACGTCCTGGAGAAGATACAGGAACTGGAGGCCGAGGCGAACTCCGTCTACAGCAACCACCGGGGGACCGTGAATGGTAAGGAAGTTGGGGAGAACGAGGTCCGGGAGATACTCCGCTCCTCCGACGACGATAATCTGCGCCGCGAGGCATGGGAGGCGACCAAGACGATCGGACGCGAGGTCGAGGAGACGGTTCGGGAGCTGGCGCGGCTCCGCAACCGGCTGGCCCGCGAGGCCGGGTATCCCGACCACTACCACCGCTCCTTGGATCTTCAGGAGGTAGACGCGGCAGAGCTTGCAGGGATCATGTCCGATCTCGAATCCGCGACAGATGCGCCTTTTAGAGAGTTGAAAACGCGGTTCGACTCAAGGATAAAAGAGCAGTTCGGGGTCGAGTCCGTGATGCCGTGGCACCTGTCTGACCCGTTCTTTCAAGAGCCGCCCGAGGATCCGGACCTCGAAATGGACTGCTACTTCGAGGGAAAGGACCTCGAAGCCCTGACCCGCAAGACTTACGACATCCTGGGGCTCGACGTGCGTGGAGTCATGGCGAAGAGTGACCTCTACGAGCGGGAAGGCAAGAGCCAGCACGCTTTCTGTCTCGGTGTCGGGCGGGACTATCCCTACGACGTCCGGGTACTCGCCAACCTGAAGCCCGGTAAGGCCGACGCCTACTGGGCGGACACGATGCTGCACGAGTTTGGCCACGCTGTCTATGATCGTCACATCAACCCAAAGCTTCCGTACTTCCTGCGCTCCGTCGCCCACATCAATACGACCGAGGCTATAGCGCTCATGATGGGCAACCTCTCGGAGGATGAGGGCTGGCTCTCCTCCGTGGCCGGAGTTCCGCTGGGAAGCCTGGAGGAAAACCGCGACAGGCTCGCCGCCAGATACCGGTCCAACCGGCTTGTTTTCACCCGCTGGGCGCTTGTTATGTTCCACTTCGAACAGGCGCTCTACGCCGACCCTGACCGGAACGACCTCAATACCATGTGGTGGGACCTCGTGGAGCGTTTGCAGATGGTGACCCGACCGCCAGGCCGGGACGAGCCGGATTGGGCCGCCAAGCTCCACATCGCCATGGCCCCTGTCTACTATCACAACTACGTGCTGGGACATTTGATCTCCGCCCAACTCCGTAACTACCTTGAGACCCACATAACCCGCGGCCCGTTCTACGAGAACGAAGCGGCCGGACGCTACCTCCTGGAATCCTTTTTCGGACCTGGAGCCCGCGAGAGCTGGAAAGATACCGTGCTTCGGGCCACCGGAGAACCGCTGAACGCTGACTATTTCGTGAAATCACTCAGCTAAAGGACGGAAGTTCCTCGGGCGCTAGTCTCCACGGACAGGTATCTCGACGCCTTCAAAGGTACCGTCGCGGGCGCTTTGGGTACCGACTCGCAGGATACCCTTGCCTGAGAAGGACGGCAGATCGAGGGTGGCCTCGAAGTAGCCCCAGGTGGCGCTCCAGTCGTTGCTCTGGACCGTCTTACGGGCGATCTCTTTGCCCTTCGAATCAGCCAGGGTGATGGTATTCGCGGCCTCGAAGTTGCGCGAGTAGCCGCTGACGGTGACAGGGCTGCGAATGCGGGAGCCGGGGCGCGGCTCAGTGAGGACGGTATTTCCGCCCTCCGCCGGGAGTGGCATACTGAGCGGCATGCCCGAGGTCTTGAAGTCTACGGCGAGCCGGGCCGGGTTTTGCAACTCTATAACCCGGTAGGTGAATGCCTTGCTGGCGAATATGTCCACGAACATACCTTCATCCGGGCCGCGCACGACGTGGAAGTCCTTGAGAAGAGCGCCGCCGAACTTGCCGTCCGAGACGCGGGTCGCGCTAACGGAGGTGAGCTTCACGCGCAACAGGCCATCCCCGGACGGACTCATGAGAGACCAGGCAGGGACCGCGCTGGCGGCGTCCGAGCCGGTACCGAGGTCCAGAACTACCCGCTCGTAGTCCTCGTGCGTCCCGTAGCGCATCGCCAAAAGCGTGTCCGCCGCTGAGCCGGACCCGCCACTAGTCTCCGGGCTGGCAACGAACGGCCCCTCCGATGCGCCGGCTTCTGATACTCCGCCGGATGTCGTCTCCCCGGCGACCGCCGCGGAAGTCGTCTCCTCGGCGGCATTGCCGAACGTCGAGGAATTGGTCAGCTCCGTTGTAGAAGCAACTCCGGTGGTCGCCTGTGTAGCCTCCCCCTGCCCGGTAGTGTTCGTGGAAGCGCTACCGGCCTGAGAATTTACGTTGGCGTTCGCTTCGCTGGAAGACTTTCCGCTGTGATCCGCCGAACCGACGTTCGAGCAGGACGCGGCGAGCAGCAGCACCAACATAATGAGCAGGTTCCGCCTCATGTCGAGGCTAAGTCGGGATAGACAAGCATGGAACGCATTATAGAGATGCGTTGTTACGATATGTTTAAGAGAGCGTTTCGATTACTTTACATTGACAATTCCCGTGAGGGTCTTCAGCGGCGCGGCTTCGGTGGATGAAGTCTTACGGCGAGGGAGTAATCTCCACGGTGTCGCCAATACGCACGGCGCCGAGCGTCTCGTGGATCAGGTTCCGCCCGAACATAACCTCGCCGCCGGATCCGCGGTATTCGGCAAGCGTTCTCAGCGGCTCTTTGCCCCGGACGCCGGTGCTTTGATCCACCGTCGTGATCGCGCACCGCGGGCACGGCTCCGCGACCCGGAAACAAGCCTGTCCTACATAGATTTTCGTCCAACCGTCCTCCGCGAAAGCCTCGCAGCCCCCGACGATGAAGTTGGGCCGGAAACGGTCCATCGGAACGGGTTTCTCAAGCCGGCCGTTCAGGTCGTCAAGAGAAGCCTCGGAGATGAGTAGGAAAGGGAACCCGTCCGCGAATCCGACCTGATCCCCCTCCGCCGCATGGAGAGAATCCACGGGACGAACGTCGTCGTCGGGCTTGCGGACCAACCGGCACGGGAACTCCAGGAACTCGCTGAACCAGCGGTCGGCGTCCCGGTCCACGGTCGCGCCCCGGCAGGGATCTCCCCAGACCCAGACGTCGATGAAACCTTCGGCCTCGGTGTGCAGCGGGACTTCCAGAGTGGGCATGCCCGGAGCCTCGATCACCAGGGATTCCGGTGAGAGATGGACGGAGATCAAAGCCATCCGCGGGTGACGCCGCTGCGACATGAACTCTCCCTCCGCATCGACGAGCATCCAGCGCCGGTCGTAGCGCAACCCGGTCGGGCTAAGGTCGGCACTCTCCAGCGGAATGCCGCCAGCGGACTTGAGAGGATAAACGTACAACTGGCTCAGGGTAACGCTCTCCGCGGGCAAGTCCAGCATCATCTCCTGTTCACGGGGTTCGCTCCGCTCAGTGCGCCCATCATCCAACGTAACGCAGGTCTCTTCAAGTCCCGGCGACGCGGCACGGAACCGGTCACGAGAATTTTTTCGACTTTTCGCGGATATCCCTTGACCCTGACGTGGCGTGAGGTCGTATCCTAATACACATGGACGTTGACAATAAACGTGGTGGAGCGGATTCATCGTCGCGGGAGTCTCTCTGGAAGGTGGGAGATCTGGCGAAGAAGACCGGGCTTTCGGTGCGTACCCTGCATTATTACGACGAGATCGGTCTTCTCTCGCCTTCTTCCCGGACCGGCGCGGGACACCGACTCTACTCCGCGGACGACGTTCTGAGGCTGCAGCAGATCCGGTCGCTGCGCTCTTTGGGCTTCGGGCTGGAGGAGATACGGGAGTGCCTGGAAGACTCCACTCTCTCCCCGGGGAGGGTGGTCGAGCTTCACATCGCTGGGCTGAAAGAGCAGATCCATCTGAGGCAGCAGCTTCTTCACCGCCTCGAAGCGGTCGCGGCACGACTGAGTTCAGCAGGAGAGGTCCCGGCCGAAGAGTTGATACGAACGGCAACGGAGGTGATCGAGATGTCCGAAAGGATAGAGAGATACTACACCCAGGAGCAACTGGAATACCTCGAAAAGAGTAAGCAAACCCTGGGCGAAGAGCGGATACGGGCCGTGGAGGACGAGTGGCCCGCTCTCATGGAGAAAGTACGCGCCGAGATGGAAGCGGGTACCGACCCGCGTGACGCGCGCGTGCAAAAGCTCGCCGGACGTTGGATGGATCTGGTCGGCGAGTTCACCGGGGGTGACCCCGGCATCGCGCGTTCGGTGGGCAACATGTGGCGGGAGGAGAAGACCATTCACGGTATCGACACCGCACGGATGCGCGAGATGATGGAGTACGTCTCACTGGCTCTCGCGGCCCCTAACCGGGAAGAGTAGGATCTCGGGCGCCGTGCTGGAACCTTGCTTCGGGTGCGGCGCCCTCGTTTCCAAGACAGAAGGCCCGGTACACCGCTACCTCGGCGCTTCACCGGGCTGCTGGGCTACCTACTGTGAGTTGCTCGAAAAGGAATACGGCGACTTCCGGTATGCGCGCATGCACCAGCTCAGTGTGGAGGCCTACTGCGCGCAGCATCCGGGGTCTCCTTCGCCGCAGACGATCCAATCGGTGGCGGTGCATCTGATCTCCCTCCACCTCCAGTTGGAATGCGGTCTTCCTCCCAAGGATATGATCGCCGCCCGCCAACAGGCCGCCTCCCTCGGCAAGGAGGGGAAGAAAAATTTCGTGTGGCTCGAACCTCCGGCGTCACCCGGTGAAGTGACGGTCCTCGACGTCTACAACGCGCAGAACCCTACCGAGTACGTCGAGCGTGTGAGAGAGTGGGCGGAGTCGTCCTGGGAGGCGTGGTCGCCTCACCATGAGACGGTGCGCCGTTGGGCTGCCCCGTAGGCGAGGCCCGTGGATTCGGCCGCGCAGCTTACAGGCGCGCCCGTCGTATACCGCCCAGGCGCTCATGAAGCCCAGCACTGGTGGAGACCTCTTCTTCCAGAAAGGCTATCCTCTCTAGAATCGCGGCCTCTACTTCCTCCGGGGATACGATGGAGCTTTCATCGCTCCGGCGCAGTTTGATCTCTACGCCCCCGTTCTTCAGGGACCTGGGCGTGATCGTCAGGCGTATCGGCGACCCGATCAGGTCCGCGTCCTTGAACTTGACTCCGAGACTCTCCTCGCGGTCGTCGTAGAGGACTTCGACACCTTCAGCTATAAGCTTCCCGTAGAGGTCCTCCGCGACACCTCCCGGCGCTTCCAGCGCCACGATATGGACTTGATATGGAGCAACGGAGATGGGCCAGACGAGACCGTCCTCGTAGTGGTGCTCTTCGGCGATGCAGGCCAGTAGCCGCCCGACACCGATGCCGTAGGAGCCCATCACGATGTTTCCGGACTCGCCTCCCTCATCCAGAAAGCTCGCCCCGAGCGCCTCACTGTAACGTGTGCCGAGCTTGAAGATGTTTCCCACTTCAACGCCCCGCTCGGCGCGCATGACGCTCCCGCATACCGGGCAGGCGGCGCCGTCTCCCGCCGAGACTATGTCGGCGACGACGTCGGCCTCGAAATCCCTGCCATAGTTCACGTTCGAGAAGTGGAAGCCTTCCTCGTTTGCGCCGGCGACGAGGTTGGGGGAGCCGGGAATAGCGTCGTCCACGACCACGAGCGCGCCTGTCACGCCGATTGGAGACCCGTATCCCGGTACGGCCCCTATGGCCCGTATCTCCTCTGTACGCGCGGGACGCAGCGCTCTGGCCTTCACCACGTTCGCCAGTTTGGTCTCGTTCATCTCCATGTCGCCGCGCACGACGGCGAATATGAGCTTCTCGCCTTCCTCCGCCACAGCGACCATGAAGATGGCCTTCGCTGTCCTGGAAGGCGGGATGTCGAGGAGCCGGGCCAGCGCTTCGATGGTGTCGGCGCTAGGGGTTGCGACCTTTTCGATGGGCTTCGGTTCCTCCGGCTCGGGTATGGGCTTCGTGAACCGGGCTATCTGGCGGTTCGCCGTGTAACCGCAGCCGGCGCATAGGAGCAGGGTATCTTCACCGATTGCCGTCAGGTACATGAACTCGTGGGCCATGCTGCCGCCCATGACCCCGACGTCCGATTCGACAGCTACCGCTGGCAGGGCGCAGCGGCCGAAGATATTCAAGTACGCCTGGTAGTGGGCGCGGTACTGCTGGTCCAGGCCCTTTTCGTCGCGGTCGAGGCTGTAAGAGTCGAGCATGGTGAACTCGCGGGTCCGTATTAGACCGGCTCGTGGCCGCGCGTCATCGCGCCACTTTGTCTGGAGATGATAGACGAGGGCGGGGAGTTGTCTGTACGAGTGGACCTCCATGCGCGCCAGGTCCGCAATGGCCTCTTCGTGGGTCATGGCGAGCGCCATGTCGCGCCCGGATCTATCCCGAAAACGTCCAAGCTCCGGGCCGACTCCTTCCCAGCGTCCGGTCTTTCTCCAGAGGTCCGCCGGTTGGACGACGGGCATCGTAACCTCCTGGCCGCCGATAGCCTCTATCTCCTGGCGCATGATGGTCTGGATCTTGTCCATCGACCTCCTCGCCAGAGGCAGGTAACTGAAGATCCCCGCGGCCAACGGCCGGATAAATCCGGCTCGCAGAAGCAGCGCATGACTAATCGCCTCCACACCCGAAGGAGCGCGGCGAAGCGTCCGGCCGAACGATCTACTCATGTGCAACGGTTGCGCCTCTTGACAACTTGCGCTATGTAGCGAGGTACGGCGTCGTGCCGTAATGCGTAAGGCCCGCCCGGCAGGAACATAGCCGCTCGCCTAGCTCCATCCGCATCCGATCCGCGCGACCGGCGAACCCGAACTCGCGGAGCAGGCCGTGGGCGGGGCTGTCCGCAGGACCGGAGACAGTAACCTCCACGGACGCGCCGCCTTCCATATCGAGAGCCCGGCCCAGCAGTAAGCGGGCGACATCCGGTGTCGAGGCCACGAAGGGACCGATGCGGGTCGCCCGGCCCAGGGCGCTTCGTACCAGATAGCCCTTGACCTGACCGGAACCATCACGGGCGATGAGACCCTGTCCGGGGTGCAGCCGCAGGGTCGCGAATATTAGAGCCGAACGGTCCGCCCCGTATGTCCAATGGTCCGTGCCGTAGATCTCAGGTAGGTCTCCCATCGTTAGCGTTGTAACCTGGTGACCATCGGCTTCTTCCCGCGCCCGCGCTTTGCTGGGCGCTTCTTCCAGCCGGTATATAGTGCGTGCCGTAGTGCCCCGGAAACCAAGCGAACCGTACAGGCTCTCGGCCTGACGGGTGGAGTAGAGACGGATGGTCCGGGCGCCCCGGGAGCGCAGGTAGGCTACGGCCCAGGCGGAGAGCCGGGCGCCGAGGCCGAGGCCGCGGTATTCGTCGTGGACGGCCAGGTGACAGAGGATGCCGATATTTCCGAGCGGCACCGCCCCGACCATACCGGCGAGCGAACCGTCGGACGCTTCGGCTACGGCCCATCGAGCCTCGCGCATGCCACGCAGGAGGTCGAAGGCCCTGGGGTCGGCGGACCACCGGACCACGCTCCTCAACTCCATGACGCGGCCCAGGTCCACATCGCTCATGCTGCGTACCCGGACCCCGGAATCCGCCCCGGATACAAGACGCAACCCATTGCGCGAAGCGGTTTGTTCTGTGTCTAAGTCTTCTCTTGTGTTGAAAGCCAGCAAGGTTTCCCCCGATTACTCAATATGGTTCGTGGATTGAGCCTGTTCCGCAGACTACTCCGAAATAGCCGGAGAAACGCGGATGCCCCGAGCGCGATCCCTACAGGGACGGTCGGGGCAGGGACGGTCGAGGGCACCGTCCGGTGAGGAAGCTGGAAATAAACTCTATGTGGTCTCTCTCCACGACCGCGATCATAGCAGGTATTTCGACCCGGTGCATCTAACCCCGGTGAATATCACTTTCGCGGATGCCGTATATCCCGGAGACCTCCTCCGACGATACCTTGCTCCCGATGTCCCACTGGTGGCGCTGCCTCCCAAATCGGCTGGCCTCCAGAAGAGATCTCACCGGCCCTGACTCCATCTCAACCCCGATGCCGCTACCCCACAGATCCCTCCATCTGACCCTTTTGACAGTTCCCTGAGCCTGTGGTTTTGGCTATCAACGGTGCTGTAATCTAGCTTGCTTACTGATTTGTCGTCTCTTAGGAGCATCGTTATTGCAAGAGCAGACCATTTTGTTACAATGCTCTCACCATATCCGACTGGACGAAACATAAGGAGCATGATACAAGGTGCGAGCCACGCTACAACCGGGCCTTACGAATAGGCTGACGAAATACCTCCGTACCACACAGCAGCTCATAGAAGAAAGCCGCGACGCGGTTTCGAGCAAGGAGCTTGGGGACTTCACCGGCATAAACCCGGTGCAGGTACGCCGGGACCTTAACGCCATAGGCTTCTCCGGTACTCGCGGGGTGGGCTACCAGGCCTATGACCTCGTCGAGGCGGTTCGGAGTATCCTGGGACTGAGGCAGACCTACGACATCGCGCTCGTGGGGGCCGGCAACCTGGGTAGCGCCATTGCTTCCAGCACCATCCTGCCCAAGCGCGGATTCGTCATACACGACGTCTTCGACAACGACCCCGAGAAGGCCGGGCGCACGGTCGGCAACGTCGTGGTCAAACACCTCGATGAGCTCAAGAAAAGCGTGAAAGAGGCGGAAGAGATCATCGGCATCATTGCCACCCCTTCGTCCTCCGCCCAGGAGGTCGCCGACCTCATGGTAGACGCCGGCATACGGGTAATCCTCAACTACACCGATGTCCTGCTTCACGTTCCCAGCGACGTGGAGATTCACCGCATAGACCCAACCGCCCAGCTTATGCACACCCTCTACTACCTCACACAGGTAGGAGAAGCCTCGTAGCGTAAGCTCCGGGCTACAGGTCCCAAAGAAGCCGAGGCTATTGGATCCCTCCGGTAGCCTCTTTTTTCGCAACACAAACCACGGCGCAACGGTTTCTTCGTTGAGGTTGCCTGTCGGATAAATAAGGGGAAGAGCCTGAGACGCAACCTAGGGGTGATAGGTGGGGAAAGGGAAAGGAGGAGTAGCGCCCCAGGCTCTTTAATTGTGTCGATCTGGTTTCGCACCAACCGACAAACAGAATGATACTGCGCTAGTTACACTTTGTAAAGGGCTTGGAACAAAGAATCTAGAAACATTTTGTCAATATCTGTAAATTGCACATATGTGTGTAGAGAAATCCACCCGGAGGACGTTCTCGGGAGACCCTCCGGGCGACTTCAGAGAGGACTATCCTTCTTCTTCGAGGAATTTTTCGTAGTCGGCGGCGGAGAGGAGGCTGTCATTGGACGGTCCTTCGCCGGAGATACGGAGTTTAACGATCCAGCCGTCTCCGTATGGGTCTTCGTTGATCTTCTCCGGGCTGTCGTTGAGTGCCGCGTTGACTTCCGCTACCTCGCCGCCGACCGGGGTGTATAGGTCGGAGACGGCCTTGACGGACTCTACCGTTCCGAATGAGTCTCCAGCATCGAAGGTATCGCCTTCCTCGGGAAGCTCGACGAAGACGACGTCGCCCAGCTCGTCCTGGGCGTGGTCGGTTATGCCGATGGTGACGGTATCTTCTTCGGTGCGGATCCACTCGTGGCTCTTGGCGTACTGAAGGTCTTCCGGCAAGCTCATGTATCTCCTCTCCTACTTCTTTTCGCGCTTATAGAACGGTAGTGGCACGGTCCTGGCCGGTACGGGACGGTCCCGGATCACCACCGAGAACCTATCTCGTACCCCCGGCTCGACGAGCGCAAGTCCGATGGCCCGGTTCAGCGTAGGAGAATGGGTGCCGCTGGTGACTTGGCCTACGATCTCCGCGCCCTCCGTGACGGTGTGGCCGTGGCGCGCGATGCCGCGTCCTTCCAGCTCGAAGCCAACCAGCTTCTTGCGAAGCCCCTCCAGGTCTTCCCGTAGCAGCGCTCCGCGCCCGATGAACTCCGGCTCCTTCGTCAGATGCACGGCGAAGGAGATCCCAGCTTCCAGCGGCGTCGTCTCCTCGTCCAGTTCGTTGCCGTAGAGACACATCCCGGCTTCGAGGCGCAGCGTGTCGCGCGCCCCGAGTCCAACAGGGGTGGCTCCGGCTTCGACCAGCCGCCGCCAGACACGTGGAGCGCAATCCGGGCGCAAGAAGATCTCGAACCCATCCTCGCCCGTATAGCCGGTGCGCGAAAAGGTCGCCGCCGCGCCATCCACCTCACCTTCGACAAACCGATAGTATTTTATGGGCGAGAGGTCCATGTCGGTAAAGCTCTGAAGCATCCCGGCGACCTCCGGTCCCTGCAACGCCAACAGCGCCCAATCGTCCGATTCGTCGGAGACTTCCACCTCCAGGTCCTTCGTATTGGCGCGGAAGTGTTCGAGGTCCTTCTCCCGGTTTGAGGCGTTGACGACGATGAGGAAGTCCTCCGGACGGCGGTAGACGAGCACGTCGTCCACGGTGCCGCCATCCTCGTAGCAGACCGCCGCGTAACCGGCCTGGCCCTCCGCGAGCCTGGACACGTCGCGGGTGACGAGCCGCTGGATGGCGGCTTCGGCGTCCGGGCCGCGGAAGACGGCCTCGCCCATGTGCGAGACGTCGAAGAGTCCGGCGTGGTTGCGGACGGCTTGATGTTCGGCTTTGATGCCAGCATATTGCACGGGCATTTCCCAGCCTGCGAAGTCCACGAGCCGGGCGCCTAGAGCCATGTGCTCCTCGTAGAGCGGGGTGCGGCGTAGGTCCGGCATCGGCTACCACCGGGCCTTCAGGTTGCGGGCGGCGCGGGTCTCGTCGAGGCGGCGGGTTGGGGCGTGCGTGGGCGCGGCTTCGAGTTCCTCGGGGCTCGTCTCGGCGAGCTCCAGCATCGCCCCGATAAAGTCGTCAAGGGTCTCTTTCGACTCGGACTCGGTGGGCTCTATCAACATGGCTTCTTTTACGACGAGAGGGAAATAAATCGTCGGAGGATGATAACCGTGGTCGATTAGCCCCTTCGCTATGTCGAGCGCCTTCTTGCCCTCCGCCGGCTGCGCGACGACCTCGTGTTTGCAAAGCTCGTCGTAAGGAATGCGGTACGTGCCGCGCAGCTTCGCCCGAACGTAGTTTGCGTTCAGAACGGCCATATCGGTCACGTCGCGAAGCTCCGGGCCGTGCATCTTTATGTAGTTCCAAGCCTTGAGCAACACGCCGAAGTTCCCGTGAAAGGTCGTGACGCGCCCGATGGTCTTCTCCGGGGCGACGAAGGCGTACTTGTCGCCATCTTTTCCGACTACGGGGTCCGGACGGAAGGGGGCGAGTCGCTCGACGCAGGCTATCGCGCCGGAGCCAGGCCCTCCGCCGCCGTGGGGGGTGGAGAAAGTTTTGTGCAGATTGTAGTGCATGATGTCCACGCCAGCGGCAGCGGGTTGGAAGCGGCCCATGTTGGCGTTCATGTTCGCGCCGTCCATATACAAGAACGCGCCGACTTCGTGCAGGACTTCGGCTATTTCGGCGATGTTCCGCTCGAAGACGCCGCAGGTATTCGGGTTCGTGATCATCAACGCCGCGGTCGACGCATCGACCATCGAACGCAACTCATCAACGTCGACGCAGCCGTGTTCATCAAGCCCAATTTCCTTGCTCTTAAAATCCGCCATCGAGGCCGTCGCCGGGTTGGTCCCGTGAGCCGTGGACGGCACGAGTACCGTGGTACGCGTGTCGTCCCCGGCGGCCTCGAAGAACTTCTTCACCATCAGGATGCTCGTCAGTTCGCCCTGCGCCCCGGCGAGCGGCTGCAACGAGACCGCCGGTAGCCCGGAGACCTCGGCGAGGAAACCTTGCAGTTCGTACATGACCCGCAACGCGCCCTGGCCCTGAGCTTCGGGCTGCAAGGGATGGAGGCCGGCGAAGCCTGGGACCGCGGCGGCGACTTCGTTGGCGCGGGGGTTGTGCTTCATCGTGCAGGAGCCGAGGGGGTAGAACGTGGTGTCGATGCCCTGGTTCTGGCGGGAGAGGTTGGTGTAGTGACGGATCACGGTCGGCTCGTCCACCTCAGCGAGGTTCGGCGTCTCCTTGCGGAGTGCGGACTTGGGGATGATATCGTTCAGGTTCTTCGTCTCCGTGTCGGGTTTGGGGAGGGTGAAACCGCGGCGGCCTTCGCGGCCCCGGTCCCGGATCAGGTTGTTAAGCATTCCGCACCACCTCCACGAAAGCGTCGAGTTCGTCCTTTGTTCGCTTCTCCGTCACCGCGACGAGCATGGCTCCGTCGCCGAGATCCAGACCTCCAATCATATTGTTACTTAATAATGCGTCATTGACACGCGCTACATCGGGCAACTCTACAGCGAACTCCCACAGGAACGGAGCGTCCGGGTAACGGAGCTTCAGTCCGGCTTCCCCAAGTTTTTCGGCCAGGTAGTGGGCTTTGGAGGTGGAGAGTTCGGCGACCTCGCGCAGTCCCTCCGGTCCCATGAGGGCGGTGTAGACGGTTGCGGCTAGGGCGGTTAGAGCCTGGTTGGTGCAGATGTTGGAGTTGGCGCGGGCGCGGCGGATGTCCTGCTCGCGGCCTCGCAGAGTGAGGACGTAGGCGAGTTTGCCGTCCTTGTCCACGGTCTCGCCGCAGATGCGTCCCGGTAGTTGGCGCACGAACTCGGCTTTGGTCGACATGTATCCGGCGTAAGGTCCACCGAAGAGGAGCGGCATCCCGAGCGGTTGGGCCTCGCCTACCGCGACATCCGCGCCGAGGTTACCCGGAGCTTCCAGGACTGCCAGCGAGATCGGATCGCACACCGCCACCGAGAGCGCCCCAGCCGCATGAGCCGCCTCCGACGCCGCCGATATATCCTCGACTACCCCGTAGAAACTGGGGCTCTGCACAAAGACGCCGGAGACGTCGTCCGGGACGTTCGCGTAGTCCGTCCTTCCGTTCTCCAACGGTAGTTCGACGACCTCCACGCGGTAAGTCTCTATGACTTCGCGGTAGCGGGGATTCAAGCCCTTCGATACGGCTACTTTTGGATCGCGTTTGGTCAGGCGGGCGGTCATAAGGGCGGCTTCGGCTACGGCGTTTGCGCCATCGTAGACGGAGGCGTTGGAGACTTCGAGGCCGGTGAGTTCGGAGATGATGGACTGGAACTCGAAGATGGATTGCAGGGTTCCCTGGCTGATCTCCGGTTGGTATGGGGTGTAAGAGGTCAGGAACTCGCCTCGGGAGATGATCGCGCCGACCGCCGATGGAACTATACGGTCATAGGCCCCGGCGCCCAGGAAGATCGGCAACCCGGCGACGTTCTTCTTCGCCAGCGCGTCCACCTCCCGGAGCGCCTCGTACTCAGAGAGAGCCGGCGGGAGGCCCAACTCCCCCTCGATCTTGGGTTCTACGTCGGCGAAGAGGTCATCCAGGGTCGAGACCCCGATTGCGTCCAGCATCTCCCGTACGTCTTCCTCGGTGTGCGGTGTAAATCGCGCCACGCGGCTATACCCCCTTATCGGGTGAGCGTTACATTTTCCGCCCTGTCCCAAACCTGAGAGTGTTACCCCGTCGGCGCCGGCCCAGCGAAGCTACGGAGAGCCGGACTCTCCAGGACGCCCTCCGATCCGCGGTCCTTCTGCCTGAGAGATTCAGACTGCTCGTGCAACCCTTTCACCTTCGGCGGCTGTTCGGAGTTCCCCCCGGTCCCCACAACTCTCTCCCGCGATCCTCTTCGGACAAGTTCGGACTATAGCATAACGGTCACGACGCTGGTTATGCCCGAGATTACTCTACGAGTATGTCTCGGAGGTAACCTGGACCTCATTCTTCGCCGCGAAGTGCTCGCTTATGTACTTCTCGCCCTCGTCGCAGAATAGGGTGACGATGGTCTCTAGCTTCGGGTAGGACTCGCGGACTTTTTTGGCGGCGATCAGGTTCGCTCCGCTGCTTGGGCCGACGAAGAGGCCGTGCTGTTTGGCGAGGCGGCGCATCTCCTCGACGGCTTCTTCGGAGTCAACAGTTAGGGCGTCGTCCACTGAACTCCTGTGGCGCTCGAAGATGCCGGGGACGAAGCCATCGGAGATGCCTTCTATGAGGTGATCCCCGACCTCGCCGCACAGGATGGTCGATGACTCGGAGGGCTCCATCGCGAAGAGCTTGACGGATGGATTGACCTCCCGGAACGCCTGGCCCACACCGATGAGCGTGCCGCCAGTACCGACGCCCATGACGACCGCGTCCGGGACGCCGTCCGGTGGTAGCTGGGCCAAAATTTCCGGTCCCAGCCAGGTGCGGTTCTCCTCGACGTTCCACTCGCTCTCGAACTGCGAGGGGCAGAAGTAGCCGGGCTCTCTTCCGAGATCCTTTGCTTTGGCGAGGGCTTCGTTTACGTGGAAGTGTCCGATCTCCATGACCTCCGCCCCGAAAGCGCGGCTTATGGCGACCCGCTCACCGCTCATCCCCTCCGGCATCACGACCAGCATCCTGTAGCCCTTGACGGCGGCGACCATCGAGAGGGCGTTGCCGGTGTTGCCGCTCGTTGCCTCGACGATGGTGTCACCGTGTTTGAGGAGACCTTCGTTCTCGGCGCGTTCGATCATGTATTTGGCGATCCGAGCTTTTACCGAACCGGACGGGTTCAAATACTCCAGCTTGCAGTGAATGCCCTCTATCTCCAGCAGTGGCGTGCCCCCGATGGCGTCGAGGATATTGTTCGATAGACCGTAGCTCATACCCGCACCTCCTACTCGGGCGTAACGTACGCCCCCGAGAGTCCGCCGTCAACTAGAAAGGTCGAGGCGTTGACGTAGGAAGACTCGTCGGAGGCCAGGAAGAGGACGGCGTTGGCGATCTCCGTAGCCTCGGCGAACCGGCCCATCGGCAGGTGGATCAGCCGCCGCGCCGCCTTCTCCGGGTCCTTGGCGAATAATTCCCGCAAGAGCGGCGTGTTTACCGGGCCGGGACACAGCGCGTTCACACGAACCCCCCGCCGGACAAAGCCGTACCCTCCACCAGCCGTCGGTATCGTCGAAGAGAGCTCCGCCAGCCCGAAGACCATCGCCGTGTACATCGTCGCCATGAGCAGCGTGGCGACGAGCAAACCGCCCCATCCACCCTCGGCGAGCCCGAAGTTCCAACCCACGAAGTCTCCGGAAATTACATAGGCGACCCCGAGCCCGGCCAGCAGCACCCATCCGGCGGCGCCTTGCTGCAACTGGCGCTGATCCATGTAATCGGCGCCGCCTTCCTCGTACTCGGCGCCCCTGCTCCCCCCTCTTGTCTGATTCGTTCATCCGAGACTCTCCCTTCTCCAGTAGACGACCGCACCCATCGCGCAAAACCCAGCCGAACGCCCGAACCACTCACCCCCGCATTGGCTCGATGGCTACAATCCCATCATAGTTAATACCAATTTGTTATACACGAGGCTAAAGATGCGGCGCTCGGGCGCATTGCCGTATATCCTCTAACCCGGACGGGCGAGAGAGGAGAGAGCGGTCGGGTTGGAAGGTCGAAAAACGAGAGCGCCAAGTGGGGCTCCTCTGTACCTGCAAGTCGAGCGTCGGATGGAGGATCTCCTGCTGCGCGGCCGCTATAAGGCCGGGGACCGCATCCCGCCGGAGGTCGAGCTGGTGGATTCGCTGGGGGTGTCGCGGATCACGGTTCGGGCCGGTCTGGCGCGGCTGGTGGAGCGTGGCGTGCTGGAGCGGCGGCAGGGGAGCGGTACGTTTCTGGTTCGTCCGCCGCGAGGAGCGCGTCTCGCCGCCGGCCTTGAGCGTCTGGAGACCTACACCGTTCACGCCGAGCGTCTCGGGCTGGAGCTGGGCAGCGAGGACCTGGAGATCAGCGCGGTTCCGGCGGGTCCGGACGAAGCCGCCGCGCTGGAGGTCCCGGAGGGGAGTTCGCTGGTGCGGGTCTCACGGGTGTTGTTGATGGCGGGAAAGAGGGCAGCGTGGATGGTGGACGTGGTGCCGGAGGCCGTGATCGGGATCGAGGAAGTATGGGAGCGGTTTCGGCCGGATGCGATGCTGTTGGATCTCCTGGTCTCAAGGGGAGTTCCAGTCGGGTACTCCCAGATGTCCATTGAGGCGGTACTGGTCGAGCCGGACGATGAGACCGGGTCTCGTCTGCAACTCGAAGCAGTATCCGCCGCGCTCTCACTGACGCAGACCATGTATCTTACGGAGGGGCGCCCGGCGCAGTGGTCGCGGGACATCTTCCTGCCCGGACATCTGAACCTGCACGTCGTTCGGGAGTTATTCGAGGTCAGGAAGCTGAGCTAATAGTTTATGGAGAGGAGATAGCTTGTCCGAGATAAGCTGGGAAGACTTCGAGAAGATAGAGATCCGGGTCGGAAGGGTAGTGGAGGCGGAGCCGTTCCCCGAGGCCCGCAAGCCCGCCATAAAGCTAACAGTAGACTTCGGACCGGAGATCGGTACGCGCCAGACCAGCGCCCAACTCACTACCTACTATGATCCTAAAAAATTACTCGGCAAGCAGGTGGTCGCGGTCGTGAACTTCCCGCCGAAGAGGATCGCCGGCTTCAAGAGCGAGGTGCTCGTCCTCGGCGTGCCGGATGAGGCCGGTGAGGTAGTCTTGCTTGCGCCGGACCACGACGTCCCACCCGGCGGCCGGATGTTCTAGACGGTGATCTGTCTAGCCTTCGTCGGTTAGCCCGCGCTCTTGCAGCGCCGTCAGTAGAGCGGGCGCTACCTGAGCCTGGATCTCCGCATTGGCGTAGCCGGCCCATGCGACGTTCGAGGTCGTATCGAGCGGGGCGCTAAGTTGCCGCCCGTGTTCGTCTCCGACGATGACGCCTGCCTCGCGCGCGATGAGTTCGGTACACAGGTCATAAGGGTGACAGCACAGACCGAGTTCCAATCCGCGTCTTTGGAGCACCGGCTCGACCAGCGGACGAAGGTCGGCTATCCAACGGTCGTGGCCTACTGCCAACTCGTATAGCTGGCCTCCGGTCGAGATGTATTGATCCTCGAACGCCTGAGCTTTTCCGCGGCGGATCGGCCCCAGAACCAGTTCGTGTACGCGGTCGTCGATCGCCGCAAGATCCGAGCGGGCGCCGGGTACGAAGCGGGCCAGCCCGCCGTAACCCTGGGCGATGGTCTCGGCTCCAGAAGGTTTCGGATGGAGTGACGAGCGCCCGCCGGAGATCCGGTCCACCCGCTCGCCGGACGCCCCACCGCCCGTGATGGCCCAGAGGCTATCGCACAGGTGTTGCTTGAGGATTGGGATCTCCGTCTGAACCGCTATCTCGACGTCGGCGAGGCTCGTCTCAGGGCCGCGGTTGGGGGCGACGCCGGTCAAGGTCCAGGCGCTCCGCTTCTGGTACATCAAACCCCGCGAACCGTCTACCGGATCAACTATTATTCGTAGTTCGGCCCTCTCGGGATCTGTGCCGCGAGGCAGGACGACTCCATCCTCCGACTCCTGGCCCTCAAAGATCAGCACGAACGACCATTCCCGCGCCAGGTCCTCGAAGCGGTGGACCAGTACCACCTCTGAAACGCGGTCGATCTCGAACATCGTGTCGCCCGGCCCGTCGGCGGCGACTCTGGACATTACCTCCAGAGTGTTGCTCTCGCACGCTTCCACCAGCTCGTCGCGCATCGCCTCGTGTATGGCTCTTATACGGTCAGCGAGCCCGGCGGCGTCCCGGATCAACGGCAAGCCCCGTACCTGGTCACTCCGCTGATACCGCCGAGATCAAGCCACTACGATGTTGACCAGGCGTCCTGGAACGTAGATGCTCTTCCGGATCTCACGTCCCTCTACGTGGGGTCCTACCTTCTCGCTCGAAAGCGCCAGCTCTTTCGCCGCTTCCTCGGAGATGTCCGCCGGCGCGTCGAGTCGGTCGCGCAGCTTGCCGTTGACCTGGACGATCAAGGTGATCTCCTCTGTCTTTATGAGGCTCTCCTCCCAGCCCGGCCATCTCTGCTCGTGGACCGAGTGCGGCTCCCCCAGCTTCGCCCACAACTCCTCGGCGTGGTGCGGGGCGAGCGGCGCGAGAAGACGCGCGAAAGTCCGCAAGGCCTCGGCCCACTCACTGTCCTCGACCTCCTCCTTTACCGCCAGCAGGTAGTTGGTGTGCTCCATGAGCGCGGCGAGCGCCGTGTTGAAGCGGAACCCTTTCAGGTCCTCTGTAACCTTCTTTATCGTGCGGTTGGTCCGTCGGTTCAGCTCCGCGGGGTCCGCCTCGGCGTTCGAGGAGCCTTCTTCGGAGACGAGCGAGAGCGCCCGCCGCAGGAAGCGTGAGATGCCCTCTATGCCGCGTCCGTCCCACGGCCCCCCCTGGTCCCACGGCCCTATGAACATCAGGAAGCACCGCAGCGCATCCGAGCCGTAGCGGTCCACGAACTCCTGCGGGTTTACGACGTTACCGCGGCTCTTGCTCATTTTCTCAGCGTCCTCGCCCAGGATGATCCCCTGGTTGAAGAGCCTGCTCATCGGTTCGTCGAAGTCAACGAGCCCGAGATCCCGCATAACTTTGGTGAAGAAGCGCGTGTAGAGCAGGTGCATGACGGCGTGCTCTATGCCGCCGGTGTACTGATCCACCGGGAGCCACCGCTCCCCCACCTCCGGGTCGAATGGCCCCTCGTCGTAGTGGGGAGAGAGGTAACGGTACTGGTACCACGAGGAGTCCATGAACGTGTCCATCGTGTCCGTCTCGCGCTCGGCCCGGCCGCCACAGCTCGGACATTCAGTGTACCGGAAGTCCTCATCCAGCTTGAGCGGCGACTCTCCGGTCGGGGTGAACTCGGCGTCCTCGGGGAGCAGGACCGGCAGGTCTTCTTCGGGGATGGGAACGGTACCGCAGTCATCGCAGTAGACGATGGGGATAGGGGTGCCCCAGTAGCGCTGGCGCGAGATGAGCCAGTCGTGGAGCCGGTAAGTCACCGCCGCCCTTCCATTACCCTGCTCCGCGAGGTGTTCGATCATGCGCTTTTTGGCGTCTTCGATCCCGAGGCCGTCGAGGAACTCACTGTTGATCGCCGGTCCCTCGCCCGTATACGCTTCCCCGTCGAAACCATCCGGCGGCTCGACGGTGCGAATGATGGGAAGATCGTACTTAGCGGCGAAGTCCCAGTCACGCTGGTCCTGGCCGGGGACCGCCATGATCGCGCCGGTCCCGTAGCCCATGAGCACATAGTCGGCGGCGTAGACGGGGATGCGCTGCCCGTTCGCGGGGTTGATGGCGTGGGCTCCGGTGAAGACGCCCGTCTTCTCGCGGGTGACGTCGGTCCGGTCTATCTCACTCATCCTGTTTGCCTTCTCGACGTAGGCTTGGACTTCGTCGGCTTGCTCCGGCGTCGTTATCTTCTCGACCGCCGGGTGCTCCGGGGACATGACGAAGAAGGTGGCGCCGAAGAGCGTGTCGGGGCGAGTGGTGAAGACCTCGATAGGACCATATCCTTCGATGTCGAAAGATATCTCCGCGCCCTCCGAGCGACCGATCCAGTTCCGTTGCAGCGTCTCTACCCGCTCGGGCCACTCTATCTTCGAGAAGTCAAGAAGCTCCTCGGCGTAGTCGGTGATCCTGAACAGCCACTGCGCGAGGTCCTTTTTTATTACCGGCGTCCCGCACCGCTCGCACCTGCGATCCGGCCCGACGACCTGCTCCCGCGCCAGCGTCGTGTTGTCCTTGGGGCACCAGTCAACCGGCGCATAGTCCCGGTAGGCGATCCCCTTCTCGAAGAACTTCAAGAAGAACCACTGGTTCCAGCGGTAATATTCCGGGTCGCAGGTCACGACCTCGGCGTCGAAGTCGAACATCGCCCCCATTTGCCGGAGCTGGCCGCGCATGTTCTCTATATTCGACATCGTCCACTTGTACGGATGAATGCCCCGGTTTATGGCGGCGTTCTCCGCCGGAAGCCCGAATGCGTCGAAGCCTATCGGGAAGAAGACCCGGTAGCCGTTCATCCTCATGAATCGCGCCCGCGTGTCCGACGGCGTCATGGCGTACCAGTGTCCGACGTGCAGGTCTCCGCTCGGGTACGGAAGCATCGTGAGGGCGTAATGCTTGGGCTTCGCTGGACCCTGGTCTGTCTCGTAGAGGCTGCTCTCGGCCCACCGCTCCTGCCAGCGGTGCTCCAGCGCCGTGGGATCGTAGGTCTTTCTCGGTTTCGTCTCGCTCACGAGAGACTCCTTCTAAAATGTGATGCCGACTGATTCCGAACCGTGGAAAACGCGCGGGACCCTATAGTCGAGGGCCGGAAAAGATAGTTTTGTAACCTGCCGAGCTCATAAACCCATCATACCATCGTCACGGCAAGGTCCAAGACCTCCGAGACCGGACACTCTATGCCCGACCGCGACGGACCCGAGTTTGTCCACGCCTGGTATCGCGGGGACGATGCCCTACCGTACGAAAATAGAATGCTGCAAGCGAGGAAGATTCAAGCAGGGATCTTCCTCGCTTGTCCCAAGGACTACGAGGTCTTCACGTGGAAGCTCCACTGGGCGAACTGGTCCGCTCCACAGCCTTGCCGGTCCTTCCAGTGTCCCTCGGTTACGAGGTAGTAGTCTCGACCGGGGCGATTTACGTAGAAGACAGCGTCCCAGCCTATCCTCCGGCCATCTTGCACCACGGGCTTCAAGGACTTCCGCGGCAACTGTCCTTTGCCGGTTGGGACCCCGTTTCCGTCCACGGCCCGGTACGCCGCCACCTTGGAGGAGTCGGGTCTTTGGACCTTGAGGATTCGGACGCGTAGCCTGCTACCAGCCCTGACCCTTTTCGCGTCGGGGAAGCGCGATTCGAGCAAGGCTTGCTCGTTGGCGCACGTACCGTCGCCAGCGGGGTAAGTCCAACTGTACTCGTTTACCCGGTAGCCGGTTTGCAACTGTTGCTGGCCCCTCATCAGCACCGTCTTTGGTACCCGGTGATCGTGGGCGTAAGCCGCCGGCGCCTGATCTATAGCGAGTAAACCCATCCCCAGGGCCAGCGCGCACAGTGTCACTACCTTGATAATACGTCCCATCTTCGTCTCCTTCACCCAGTCAGTGTATCGCTCATCTCACCCGCGCGGCCTGTCCGCTCACTACTTCCCTCCCGGGCCAGAGCACATAGCCCACGGCGGACTCATGCGATCCCGAGAGGGACCAGCAGCAACTCAAGCGCGGTCTGCTCGTTGGACCCGAGCATCGCAAGCGCCCCCATGACAAGCAACACCGCCACCCAACGCGGCAACACCCCCGACCGAAAGACGCCGATGCCCAGGATTACGAGCCCGATCACCAGCGCGAAGATACCGGGAATGACCAAAAGCGGCATGAGCGAGAGGTCTCCGCTGAGGAAGACGTACTCGATGACACTAGCGATTCCCACGAGCGTGGTCAGTCCGGACATCGCCAGAAGCCGCCTGACTTCCACCACGTCTCTCCACGACCTGATCCCCGAGTTCGACTTGCTTTCCACCGAGTTCCCCACCCCGGTCCTCGTTCACCAGGGCCACGGGTAGGTCCTTCAGATTCTCTTCCGGGCTCGCCACGGCGGATAAATAAGCGAAGAAGATCAAGGCTAGTACCGCTACCGTACCTACAGGAGGGAGCCAGACTCTCGGGCTCGCAAGCACCCTCAGCGTATTCATGCTTTCACGATCTTCCGTGTACCATGAGAAGTGCCATTCTGATCGCCACGGTACTTCACAAACAGTCTATCCAGATACATTTTCAGACCAACAATGTCTGTGGCCTCGCCCCGGTAGGCCACGTGGCCGTCGGGCCGGATCAGGAACAAGCTCGGGCTCTTCGCGCTGTAGCGCTCGTGCAGTTCCCGATCCTCCGTATGTATCTGGTGAGCTTTGACAGGCAACTCATAACGGTCCAGCAAGACTTCGACCTCCTCAAGGGCCGCCTCCATCCTGCTGGGATCCGGAGCCGCGCCCTCAAAAAAGAGCAAGTCGTGCTCGGATCCCAGCATTAGTTCGTAGAGGTCTGTGCCGTCGCGGAAGAGACCGTAGGGCGCGCGGTCGCCGGCCTTTGGACCTTTTCGAGGTGCTTTCTGCGCTTGCTCCACGGCCAGGCTACCAGGATAGTTGTGGTTTATCTGCGAGTTAAACCTGAAGAACACTCTGTCTATCAAGTTGGTACTTATGGCGAGCTTGAGGATGCCCGGTAGCGCGAACATTTTGGCCCTGTCCACGAGCGCCTTGCTCGTCACTTCGAAGCTAAATAGTTTGTCCGATTTGTCGAGGATGTAGCGTGCTATCGGCAACCTCTCAGCTTCGTAGGAGTCGAGGAGCTCGGGCTTCGCTTCACCTTTTACGACTAACGCGAGCTTCCATCCCAGGTTGAAGGCGTCCCCGATACCGGTGTTCATGCCCTGGCCTCCGGCCGGCGAGTGTGTGGGCCGCGTCACCGGCTATAAAGACCCTGCCCGTCCCGGTGGAACGGAAGCGGTTCGCCATCCTTTGCTGTACGGTGTACAGACTGATCCAGTGCGAGCCCGTCAACCTTATCTCGACGCCGCTCAGTTTCTCGAGAGCCTCCTGTATGTCGTCGAGGTCCGCTTCTTCTCCAGCGTCGCGCTTGGCCTTTAGCTCCGGTGTTAGGGTGCCGACGACCCTGAAGTGCTTTTCTCCTTCGGGCATGGGGAAAAATCCCAAGAAACCGTTTTAGGTGAACTCCGGGTAGATGTTCTCGTGACCTAGAGGCCACTCCATGTCCACATCGGCCACGAAAAAGCCCCGTTCGTAGGTTCTCCCCTCAAACGTCAAACCCAAAGCGTGCCGAATGTTGCTGTGGGCGCCGCCGGCCCCAACTACCCAGTCAGCGGAGACTTCTTCCTCAGAGCCGTCGGAGCGCTTTAGAATCGCCGTCACGCCCTCTTCGGTTTCCCGTAGATCAAGTAGTTCAGTCTCCCACTCTACGTGCGTTTCGAGGTCTTCGAGACCGCCTAGCAGCAATCGTTCACTCTTGCTCTGCTCCAGGACTAGCGCGGAATTATAGGGTGTACGCCCTTCACCGACGCCGCCGAAGGCGATCGGGCCATACTTCTTCGCGTCCACCAACACGTAGAACTCCGTCACGGTCTGGCCCTCGGCGGTGGCCCGTTCAGCCAAGCCGAGTTTTGCCCAGTACTCCATAGTCCTGGGCTGGACCCAAAGCGCCCGGGACTCGTCAGTGGGTCCAGACTTCTTGTCGATTATTTTGAAGTCAACACCGTAGTGGGCCAGCACGTTCGCCACCGAAAGACCCACGGGGCCCGCGCCGATCACGAGTACGTCTGTGTCTGTATTCATCCTTTACTCCTCTCCGGCTCACTTCCATTGGAGATCGCCTTTATGTACAGGTCCACTATCTCGTCGATTTTTTCGGGGCCGGGCGGTTGCGGCTCGTCATCGGGACGGAACAGGCCGTCGATCATAGCGTAGCTGAGCAGGGGACCCATGAACATTCGCGCCATGACCTCCGGGTCCCCCTGGACAACTACGCCCGCTTCCTGGGAACGTTGGATCATGGCGCCTCCTTCCCTGATACCCCTCTCCGGGACCGTGGAACGGAAGATCTCACCGAGCTGCGGAAAACGGTGAGAATCGGCGATGATCGTCCGCATCAACGCCAGGTAATCCGGGTCCATCATGGTAGCTATGATCTTTTTCGCCAGCCCGACGAGCGCCTCGCGCAACTCCTCGACGCTACCCGGCTCTATCCCCCGCAAGAATTCCAACAACTGCGTCTGCGGGTTCTCGATTGTGAGCCCGCGCAGCACATCGCCGAAAAGCTCTTCCTTGCTCGGATAGTAGGCGTATAGGGTGCGCTTTGAGACCCCGGCCTCACGGGCGATCACGTCCGTACTCGCCGCCGCGAATCCCTCCCGCAAAAATACCCGCCGGGCGCCGGTCAGGATCTGCTCCCGCTTCGCCCGTTCCCGCGAACTTCGTTCTCCAGAGCCAGTAGCCAGAACTTGCCTCCTTCAGTATGTAAACTAAACAGTACCGTTTTATTGTTGTTCATGGGTGTCATTCTGTCAAGTGTTGGCTCGCAATTGTTCGAGGTTAAGTATCTCCAAGCTGACAATGAACCTCTACGGCCCCCAACAGGCGCAGGGCATGCAGGATGGCCCCCTTCAACTCCGCCACCGAGTCGTAGAAGCGACGCGGCATGAGGAAGCCCTTGAGCCTGCGCCACACCCCCTCGATGAGGTTGAGGTGCGGGCAGTACGCCGGTAGGTAATAGAGCCTGAGCCCCTTCGCTTCCCAGACGGGCTGCCTCTCCTCCACTGCCTTCGCCGTGTGGAACGGCGCGTTGTCCAATACCACC
This sequence comes from Rubrobacterales bacterium, assembly GCA_038198445.1. Classification (GTDB taxonomy): domain Bacteria; phylum Actinomycetota; class Rubrobacteria; order Rubrobacterales; family Rubrobacteraceae; genus JACDDK01. The sequence goes on along the minus strand of JBBPZZ010000121.1, from coordinate 29,707 downwards.
ACGACCTCCTCTTCGGCATCCTCGGCCAGAGCGTCCAGATAGAGAACCACCTCCCCGGTTCGGCACGGCCCGTCGAGCATCGAGTATTCCAGACGCCCGCCGGCTTCGCCCCCCTCCAGGCACAGCGTGCCGATCAGGTTGACACGCCCGCGCGACACCCACCTCGTCGGCACCCGATGCTGGTGGGGCTGGCCCCTCCTCGTCCACGTGCACGTCGGGGGCAGGCACAAAGAGAAGCCGCTCTCGTCAAGGTATTTCAACACCACCCGGCCCTCCGCGGCCCCCTTTTTAGCTCCCCCAGCTCCTTGCGGGCCTCCCTCTCCTCCTCAGGGTCCGGCTCCTTGGCGGGAGCGTAGCGGGTGCGCTTCCACGAATAGCCCATGGAAAGCAGATGCTGCCGGACGGCCTCCGGCGTCACCGCGAGTCCGAAGCCCTCCTCAAGAGCCTCGGTCAGTTGTGTGGCGTTCCAAGTCCGCGCCTCCGCAAGTCTCTCCTCCATGAAGTCCCTCATAGGCCCGCTTACGCGCGGCGGATTGCCCGGAGGGGCGCCGTCGGCGAGTCCCTCGACGCCCCGCTGTGCCCAACGGTCGAGGTCGCGTCCTATGCTCTGCGGGCTGCGGCCTGTGTAGGAGGCTATGGTCGCCATGTTCGATCCTCGGTTGGAGAGGCGCAGAACCTGGGCACGCAAGCGCACCTTGGGCCTGAGATGGGGATCCTGCTCGATCTCCCGTAGCTGGATGTCTTCTTCCTCCGTCAGTCGAATGAGTCTTGATGGTGGCATCTTCCAATTGTACCTTTGAGATACTTAGATCAGGAGAAGGATCAGTGCGACGGCCGTGAGAGTGCAGAGTAAGTTGGTGGCCTCGTTGCCGATACGCGGTACCAACGCTCCCATAAGGCTATCGGCAACGGTACCGAGATAGGCTGCTACAGTAGTCAGAAGCATCGCGGTCGGACTCTCTATCAGCCCCAACGCAACGCCAAGCACGGCTGTCAGGAGTGCGGTGGCGACGCCAGCGAGCGTGCCAAGCAGGGAAACAGCGCCATCCGTGCCGGGCGGAACCTTCCGCAGAGTAGCAATGAGACGCGGAGAGCTACCGTAGAGTCCGCCTACCTCGGACTCGGCTGTATCAGCAAAAGCGGCGCCCAGAGAAGCGACGAAGGCGGCGGCGAAGGCAGGGGAGCCGGTCGCGGCGGCGAGCAGGGCGCAGGCCACGGCGACACCGCAATTGGCGAGGGCGTTCTTCGCGCCGCGGCGTCCGCCACTAGATTCCGCGGTCCCGGAGCGGCGCTTTCGCTCGTATCCGAGGTGGGTGAGGGCGGAGCCGCCGATAACAAAGAAGGCCAGGACTATGAAACCTTGGGGTCCGAGACAAGTGTAGATCAAGGCTGCGACGACGAATCCGCCCAAAGCTCCACTCCGGCTCACCATCCCCAGTAGATACGCCAGCGAGGAGAACGCGGCCGTTATTACGATGGCCCATGCCACCTGGACGGCCATTGCCTTGTCAGGCTTCCTGGAGAGCGCGAAGACGTTCGAAGAGGTTTCGGGCGTAGGCTGCACTCTCTTCGGGCACGGCATGAAGTAGAGCTGGCTCGACGGCGCCGATCTTTACCCCGGACCCGGTTAGCTTTTCTACTCCCTGATATAGAAGCGAACCCGCCAGAGGACTGGGTCGGTCCGGCACGGCTACTACCACTCCGCAGAGGCGAGCTACGCCTTCGTCCCCGGCTATTCCCACGGCTTCGACGGCGTCTGGGCGATCCTGTCCCACGACGAAGACGTGGACGAGCGGACCGTCTAGTTTCCCGGGAAGATGCTCTTCTCTAAGGCTCTCCCAGAGCGCCGTGGTCTTCACGTACCCGGCCTCGAAGGCCGCCTGGTAGAGGCCGGACCAGATGTTCCCGGCCACCCGGCGCGCGAGCGGACTCTCGTAATCGACGAATATGCCTACCGTAGCTTCCAACACATCCCGGATGTTAGCAGAAGCCCGGCCCGCTACTGTTCCGGCGCGTCCTCTCCTCTCTCGCGTTTCTCCAGTCGGCGAGAGAAAACGTCTATCTCCTTGACGGTCTGGAGGTCCCCGTTTTTTAGGGCTATGTCGCGGCCTGCGTCGAAAGTCTTTCTGGCCTCCACGTCCTCGTGAAGTTCGTAGAGAGTCCGGCCGAGCATCCGGTAGGCGACGGAGTAGTCCGGCTTGTTTTGCACCGCGCGCTCCAGGTGGGTTCGGGCTTCAGGGTAGTTCTTCTCCTTGAACAACTCGATACCGAGGGAGCAGAGGATCATGGGGTTGTCAGGGTCCTTCTGGAGCAGCTTGTGAAACATCTCGGTTCGCGAAGTCTCCATCGAAACACCCCCTAGGTAACTTTCCTCCGGCTCTTTACAGTCCCGCCTTGTGGTTCTTCGCCAGCCGCCGGTAGCGCTCGGCGGAGTTTAGAACGTCTCTCACATACCGAGGAGAGTGGTTGTATGTGTAGAGTGCGGCGAACCAATCCTTCGGCGCGCCTCCGCGCTTCAGGTATCTGGCTGAGGCGGGGATCGCATCCCTGGGGTCCATAATGTTCTTGACGCCGTCGTGGTTTCCGTCGACTCCCGATGTCTTCCAGGTCGAAGGGAGAAACTGCATCGGACCCATCGCCCCGGAGCTTGATGGCCCCATGTCCTCTCCGTGTCGCGACTCGACCCAGCCAACAGCCGCCAGCACGTACCAGTCCGCGCCAAAACCGTACTTCTCAGCCGACTTCTTGTACAGTTGCTTATACTTTTCTTTCGAGATCCTCCCGACCGGGCGAGCTACTATGTCCTGACGCGCAATCCGCAACTCGCGTCCTGGCGGGACTACACCTCCGCCACTTGCCTGTTTGGTCCTTTGAAGAGCCCCCCTCTCCTCTGTTCCCAACTCTTCACGAGTTACTTCGGCGCCATCTTCCGCGGGCGCGGCTCCTTGAGGTGATTTCCTGCTTGCAATAGCGGCTCTGGTACCCCCGCCGGCAACCCCTCCAGACACCGCGACGCTTGAGTTGGACCTTTCCACGACCTGTTCGATGCGGGATACACGCGCATTCCTCCCCGCCTCGGAAGGATCGCTCACCGCCGAAGCCTGTTCCTCCACCTTTTGCGCGGGAACTGAACGCGCTGAAACGGTCGTCGTCTTCCCGTGAGCGGCTATGACCTCGACGCTAGTACCTCCAGCTTCGGCTTTGGTCAAGGCTCCGGCAACGCCTACGGGAACTAGAAGCAACACTACAACCCCAAAGAAGACAGCTATCTGTACCCTAACGCCCACTCTTCCCCCTCGCGCAACGCTCTGCTAGAAAAAGGATTCTACACCACCACGCATTTCGGCCACGCCGCTGGAGATGCTCTCCTTCTTAGCCCGGTGCTTTTATGACAAGCACGTTGTGTTACTTATGCAATAATATTCTAGCCCGTCTCTCTGGATGTCAAGAGGGCTACTAGTGCCTCTAGTTGACCGTTCTCACGGAAGCGTATCTCCAGCTTGCCTCCTACGCGGGAGGATTTCACCTTCACAGGCAACGTTATGGCTTCCTGGATCAATCGAGAAGCCTCTTCGTATTCGCTCGGAGGAACTTTGCTCTCGTTATTGTCTGGCGGTGTTTCTTGCTCCATTTTCCCAGATAGATACTCTCTAACCATTTCCTCGGTCTTACGTACCGTGCTTTTGTCTTTGTAGACTTTCTTTGCGAGATGGATCTTTTGCTCATCGGTCTCCAGTGCCAGGAGCGCCCTCGCATGCCCCTCCGTGAGCTTGCCCTGGAGAAGCATCTCCTGTACCTGCGCCGGCAAGCGCACGAGGCGGAGAGTATTCGTCACGGCGGCCCGGCTCTTCCCAAGCCGGTTCGCCAGTTGCTCCTTGCTCAGTCCAAAACCATCCATTAGCGCCTGGTATGCCGCAGCGGTCTCCAGAGGGTTCAGATCCTCTCTCTGAAGGTTTTCGACGAGCGCCAGCTCCATGGACTCGTTTTCTCCGGCGGGACGGATCAATACCGGCACTCTTTCCAGACCAGCCTGCTTGGCCGCCCGTAGACGACGCTCTCCCGCGATTAACTGGAATCCATCCTCGGTGGAACGAATGACGAGCGGCTGCAGGATACCAACCTCCCGTATTGACGCCGCCAGCTCCCGAATTCCCGCTTCAGGAAAATCTCTGCGCGGCTGGTGAACGTTCGGTTTAATTGCCGAGACTGGTATCTCCTCGAACCTGAGCCCGCCTACGCTCTCCCCAGTCGATATAAGTGCGGAGAGACCACGACCCAAACCGCGTCTACCCACGGCTCCTCACCTCCTCGGCAACCGCTTCATACGCCTCCGCTCCTGTGCTTTTTGGAGCATACAATGCTACTGGCAGGCCGTAACTGGGTGCTTCGCTGAGTCTCACGTTACGCGGTATGATTGTTTGAAACACGCGGTCTCCGAAGAAGGATCTCACCTCTGACGCTACTTGATGCGCTAGGTTAGTGCGAGGGTCGAACATGGTCAGGAGAACCCCGCCGATTTCAAGATCCGGGTTTAACTCCTGGCGCACCATCCGGATGCTCCGCATAAGCTGCGTCAGTCCTTCAAGAGCGTAATATTCGCACTGTATAGGGATAAGCACCTCATCCGCCGCCGCCAGAGCATTCAGCGTCAAGAGATCCAATGAAGGAGGACAGTCCAACAGAACACGATCGTAAGCGCCTTTCGGCAGTTTTCGTAGCGCCTTCTTTAGCTTGAATTCTCGGGCTAACGCAGATACCAATTCCACCTCGGCCCCTACAAGATTGATCGTGGACGGTGCTACATCAAGCCCCGGTACACCGGTTGTTACGGCTACATCTTGTAGAGGCTTGCCCTCCAACAGAACGTCGTACATACAACCGTTGGTCAGCTCGAAAACCCCGAGGCCGCTCGTAGCGTTGCCCTGTGGGTCCATATCAGCCACAAGCACTTTCTCGCCTTTGTTAGCCAGATAGGCAGCCAGGTTGATCGCCGTGGTGCTTTTCCCCACTCCGCCTTTCTGGTTCACTATGGCTACTACGTTTTTCACTCCGACCATACTAACATGGTGTTTCAACTGTCTTTCTTGCGTCCGAGCGGATGTTTCTTCATTTGGCCTGGTTTTCGCGGATATTGACGAGGCGTCTCCTTCACCTTCTCTATGATGACCAGGGTCCGTTGCCGAGCCCGAACCTCCTCCAGCAATGGAACCTCTATTGTTTCGGACATACGCCCCCCCAGCAGACGTATCGCGTGCTCTCCCTCGGATAACTCCGCCTCCGGGGGGTTACCTTTCATCGCCAATACATGCCCTCCGACCCGGACCAAGGGCAGACAATACTCGGCAACAGTAGACACAGAGCCCAGGGCGCGAGCCGTGGCTATATCGTACTTTCCACGATAATCCGCACGTTGCGCCAACTCCTCTGCACGTAAATTCAGAACGTTAGTGTCCTGTAGATTCATCCTGTTTATAACGCTTCGGATGAACGTTGCCTTCTTTGCGGTCGCTTCCAGTAAGTATAGGTCTAGCTGCGAAGATACGAGCTTTAATGGTATTCCTGGCAAGCCAGCCCCAGCGCCCACATCTATTACGCGACAATCTCTGCTGAATCCAGTAAACAGTAGGCATGATAGGGAGTCGAGGACATGATCTTCCATTATTCTTTCAAATACTCGCGTGCCTATAACATTTGCCTCTTCGTATCCACTTAACATGCGACCAAATTTCTCTAGTGAAGAGATCTGATTCTTTGCTACAGTCAGTCCCCAAGTCGCTGTTTGCCGATTGAACGAAGTAATCAACCTACAAGAACCGTCGTTCTGCATGGGAACTGTTTCACGTGAAACAGTTCCCAATAAGACTTACGTTGATGAGATGTCCGACGGGCGCAGAATGTTTGTTGGAACAAACATTCTGCGCAAAGCCGGGTTTCACGTGAAACAACGTAGGCAACTATTATGCTGGGAACACCTTGACGCGCCGCTCGGTTCCTACGCCATCGCTCGCCGTGGTTACTGTCGCATTGTCTTTGAGGTAAATGTGGACGATGCGTCTCTCAGAGGCATTCATCGGGGGCAGTTCGATCGGACCCTGCTCACGGACTGCACGGCGCGCGCTACGGTGCGCCATGCCTTGAATAGCTTCGACTCGACGCTGGCGATAACCTTCAGAGTCAAGAACTATCCTCTTTTTTGTAGGGCTCTTCTGATACACGGAGATATTCACCAGATACTGCAGAGCATCGATCGTTTCGCCTTTAGGGCCTATAAATAGACCAGTTTCTTGGGATGCTACGTCGACGGCTACAAAGTCCCCCGCGTCGTAGACATCTGTACGCGCTTCAATGCCCATTGCCTCTAAGATAGAGTCTACAAGAACCTTTATCTCCTTGATCTGTTGTTCAGGGACTGAGGACTCGCCTTCCGCCTCCCGGTCTCCAGAGTCTTCTCGACCTCCTCCGTCTACTTCGGAAATAGCAACGTCATCTTCCGGTACTTCTTCAGCTTGAGGCGCCTCCACAGCCTCCACATCATTGCCCCATGAATTTTGCCTCACGTTGATTCTGGCTTCTCTAGCTCCTATACCCAAGAATCCCGCAGCTCCAGCATCGACAACATCATACGAAAGCTCCTCGGCTCCTATGCCCAGAGTGAGAGAAGCCTTTTGGACAGCTTCCTCTACTGTAGGCGCATAAAACTCCTGGCTCTCACTCATTTCTTCCTCCTGCGCTTTCTCTTAGTCTTTTTCGTGCCGGCGGTTACGTTATTTGGTGCCTGAGATCCATGCTGCTCATTCCCCTTATTTGGAGTAGACGCCTTGGTCTCGTCCGATACACGCACTCCCTTGTTGGAGTCCGAAGACTTTCTCCCTGGGCCGCGGTTGTAAATCATGTGGTTCTGGGCCAACGTTACCAGATTGGAGGTAATCCAATAAACAAAAAGACCCGCAGGAAACCGCCACAGAAATAGTGTGAATCCTATAGGCATCGCCCTCATTAGCCAGCGTTGCTGAGGCTCGACGCTCTTCGAGGTTATCTCTATACCAGCGAGCATTGTCAACGCTGAGACGATAGGCAGGATCAAGTATGGGTCCATATGCGAAAGATCCTGGAACCACAAGATGCCGCCCTGATTGAAGGTGGGCTCAGTCGGCGGATTTACGTTCGGAGTTCCGCCGAACTGGCGGATCACATAGAAGATACCTATGAAGACTGGCATCTGAATCAAGACGGGAAGACATCCGCCCAGCGGGTTCACGCTGCGCTCCCGATATAGCTTCATGGTCTCTTCCTGTTGCCTCTGCCGGTTGTCCCTAAACTGGCCCCGTATACGGTCGATCTCCGGCTTTAGCTCCTGCATCGCCCGCATACTCTTGACTTGCTTAAAGGTGAGAGGGAAGAGAAGCGTGCGGAGTATTATGGTCAAGAGGGCTATGGAGATCCACCAAGGCATATTCAACTCGTAATGAAAGTATTTCAGCACCTCGCCCATCAAGTTAACGATGGGGGTAAACAGCCTCTGAAAAAAATCAGCCACGGTATTCATCCGCAAATACTCATTTTACTGGGTCAAACCCTCCTTTGGAGAAAGGTTGGCAGCGCAGTAATCTCCAGATTCCCATTGAGCCACCCTTCAAGACGCCGTGCTTCTCAATTGCCTCCACCATATACTGTGAACAACTCGGCGTGAACCTGCAAGACGGGGGCAGAATAGGGGAGATTATCTTCTTGTACGCCAATATCGACTGAATTAGGGCTTTCTTTAACATTTCTATAGACTCTTTACCCCCTGGAATTCACGGAAGAGTCTAGTTTACATGTAGCTAGATCGAACTCTCTCTGCAATTCCGGAAACGAGGCGTTCGCCGCAGCCGGTCTGGCGGAGACTACGAAGTCCAGGTTATCGGGTAAGGCGTGGAGCGCAGCGCGAAATATCTCCCTGAGCCTGCGTCTTACGGTGTTGCGGACTACGGCGTTACCCACTTTCTTGGAAACTGAAAGACCCAACCGCGCTGTTCCCAGGTCGTTGGGAAACGCGTGTACGGAGAACAACTTACCTCTGTAGTCGACGCCCTTCCTATAAACCTCGGCAAACCCCGAGGAGTCAGTCAGCCTTGTAATCTTGCTTACCGGCAAAAATCAGACGGCCAGGCGTTTTCGGCCGCGCCGACGCCGAGCGGCGATTACTCTCTGTCCACCCACTGTGCTCATACGCTTGCGGAAACCGTGTGTCTTCGCTCTTTTGCGACGGTTTGGCTGATAAGTACGTTTCATGAAACTCCTCTTTCGTAAACTGCGACATACTTCGAGCTGGCGAAATAAGTATATCCGAATCGCCAAAAAGCATCCAATGAGTCCTGGTACTCAGGAATTGCCCCCAGAAAACACACCTCCTGAAAAACTCAGAGGGCTCTGTTCAGAAAATTCCTGCAAAAGGAATGTTTAGCATAGTTATTTTTTTATTTTACTTGTCGGCGCGCGCACTTCTTCTTATCATTGAAGGCGGTTAACAGCCGTTATCCACAGTGTTATCCACATGCTGTGGATAACACTGTGGATAAGTGTGTAAATGTACTGCAAAATGATATCTTTTAACCAAACACTATAGCGTTGCGCCGTCTTGTAAGTTAAATTTTTCGTGGGGATGATTAGCAGCCCGAGCACACAGCGCGAAGATGAAGGAGCCGTTATTGGCATCCGGGTAGCCGTCTACCAGAAAAACGGAGAGCCGGAGATAACGGAGACTGCGGCATCTAATCCTTGTGCTGCCACGGTTAAGTTCACGCGACTCATTATGGACAACGTGAGAGGGCTCCAGGGCCGCGTCCCCGAGAGGTCTGTGCGGGAAATCGTGGAGAACCTGATTCACGCGGATTACCGTGGAGTTATTGTCTCTGTTCTAGAGGGAGGCAATTGCGTAAGAGTTTCGGATAACGGGCCCGGCATCGAGTACAAGGATCGAGCCATGCAGTTCGGCTTTAGCGGTTCGAGCGTGGAAGCCGCGCGCGAGATCCGGGGGGTCGGAGCGGGGCTTGGGATCGCCCGAACCGCGGCGGAGGAACTAGGGGGGACGGTAAAGATCGAGGATAACCTCGGTGGCGGTGCGGTCGTGACCATCTCGGCTTCGGCGAGAGATCGGGAGCCCGAGAAAAACGAACCCAAGCTCAGAACTCACGAGACCCGCAGGTACATTGACGGAGTGCCCAGGATGAATATATCCGAAAGGCAACAGAAAGTGTTGATCACGGTTCTGGAGTGTGGGGAGATCGGACCGTCCACGGTAGCGGAGAGGCTTGAAATCAGCGTTAGCACCGCGTACCGTGACCTCTCGGTTCTCGAAGAGCATGGACTCGTGTCGAGCGAGGAATCTGGCAAGAGAGTTGTTACTCCGCTCGGGCGTGATCTGGTTGAAGTAACCATTGCGGCCTGGGTAAAGTAGCCCGTGCCTACTAGATCAGAAGAAGTGTGGGACCAGGTCCTCAATCGCGTATCGGATCACGTGGACGATACGTCTTTGAAGGTGTGGTTCGAGGGTACGCATCCGATGGATCTTCACGAGGAGGGACTGGAGATCTCGGTTCCAAACACCTTTGCCAAAGAATACATCGAGAGCCGTTTTCGCCCGCTTCTTGAAGAAGCTCTTGGCTCCGTATTGGGCAAAAACAACGTTTCCCTAACGGTGAGCGTCGGAGGCGCTGGTTCCAATAGGGACCTGAACAGCTCCAACGGAACGGAGATCGAGGGCGCGGAGTCAGTCTTGAATGCCCGCCCGCCACGTTCTTTCAGGACGAGATATACGTTCGATACGTTCGTCATCGGAGCCGGCAACAGGTTCGCCCACGCGGCCGCGCTGGCCGTCTCCGAGACCCCCGGAGTCGTCTACAACCCGCTCTTCATCTACGGGGGAGTAGGGCTCGGCAAGACCCATCTCTTACGCGCGGTCGGAGCCTACGTCGAAGAGCAGGACCCGAGCATGAGGGTGCGATACGTGACCTGCGAACAGTTCACGAACGACTTCATAAACTCCATGCGGGACAGCAATCCTCTAGGATTCCAGAAGCGTTACCGGGAGAACGACGTGCTCCTGATCGACGACATCCAGTTCCTAGAGAACAAAGTAGAGACTCAGGAAGCGTTCTTTCATACGTTCAACACGCTCTACGAGGAGAACAAACAGATCGTCATCGCCTCCGACCGTCATCCAAAGTATATCCAGACCCTTGAAAACAGGCTGGTAAGCCGCTTTGAGTGGGGGCTGGTCACGGATATTCAACCGCCGGACCTGGAGACGCGCATCGCCATCCTTCGCAAAAAAGCGATCATGGACCGTTTGGAAGTCAGCGACGACGTGCTGACGTTCATAGCCTCGAAAGTCTCGACGAACATCCGCGAGTTGGAGGGAGCATTAGTCCGTATTCTCGCCTATTCCTCACTGTACGGACGGCAGTTGAGCGTTCCGGTGGCCGAGGAGGTCCTGAAGGATATCTTGCCGGATCAAGCGTATCGAGAGATCCCGGTCGAACTTATCCAACACGAAGTCTGCCGCTACTTCGGCATCTCCAAAGCGGACCTCGTCGGAGCCAGCCGCTCGAAAGGGTTCGCATACCCGAGGCAGGTCGCCATGTATCTATGCCGTGAGATTACCGACGAATCTCTTCCGAAAATAGGCCGCGCTTTCGGTGGCCGCGACCACTCGACCGTTATGCACGCTACCTCCAAGATAGCCAACCTCATAAACAGCGACCGCGACACCTTCAACCAGATCCACGAGATTACCTACCACGTTAAGAGCAAGCGGTAATCTTCTTTTTACCCTTCCCCCCAGGGAAGCAACATTGTAACGATTTCAAAGCATACAATTCCCTACTTATCAACAGCCTGTCCACAACTCGCCTAGAAACTGTGGATAACGAGCCAAAATCTATCCACAGTTTCAGGGAGTTATCCACAGTTTCTGTGGATAACAGGGCTGGTTTGTGGATAACTGATCGGACAGGACTGTATTCTGAGTTATTGAATGAGTATATAGTCATACGGCTTGTGGATAAGCCTGTGGATAAGAGGGGTAAAATCTGTGGATAAACTTGTGGATAGTTTTGTGGATAACTCCAACCTGTGGATAACTCATCACTTATCCACAATCCATCCACAGAAGAATCGGGGTTATCCACATTTTTATCCACAGCGTCTATTGTCAGTATTTGGCTTATATAGAGGATATTTTGGTGTTTATCCACATATCCACAGGCCTTATTATTATTATTATTCTAATAAATATATGGTTTAGGTAGTAATAATAAGGTGAGAAGGGAGGCTTTATGAGAGTAGTTTGTAGCACGGAGATCTTTAGCAAAAAGCTGGCGCTTGTCTCGCGCGGGGTTTCGGCCCGGTCGACGATCCAGTTGCTTGGGGGCATCCTCTTGGAAGCGAAAGAGGGATCAGTGAAGCTGTCGGGAACGGACATGGAATTGTCCATCCAGACGACTTGCCCGGCGGAGGTCGGGGAGGAGGGCCGGGTGGTGATACCGGCCAGGATCTTCAACGACATCGTTCGTTCTTTGCCGAAAGGTCAGCTTGCCCTGGAGTACGAGACTTCGGAGGGTACGGTCAAGCTGGTGGCTGGAGGAAACGAGTACAGCATAAGAGCTTACGCGGCCGAGGATTATCCGCAGCTCCCGCAATTCGACCCCGAGAGCTCGTTCACCATGTCTGGCGAGGTTCTGGTGGACACGGTGGAGAAGGTGTCGCGGTCGTACTCACGGGACGAGACGCGGCCTGTGTTGACGGGCATCCTCATAAGTTTCGAGGATTCGCGGGTGCGGATGGTGACGACCGACTCGTACCGGCTCTCCATCAAGGAGACGGAGTTGGCGACGACGTTTGATGGGGATCGGGAGGCGATCATACCGGCCAGGGCGATGCAGGAGGTGGGAAGGATCTTCTCCGGCGCCGAGGAGGAGCAGATAGAGGTTGCCCTCTCCGAGAACCAAGCGCTCTTCAGGATGGGTGATGTGCTGCTCGGTACGCGGCTCATAGACGGAAACTTTCCGGAGTACAAGAGGCTATTGCCGACCACCTTCGAGCGGGAGATCTCCGTGCCGCGAGAGGAATTGATCGGGACGCTGCGCCGGGTGAGCCTATTCGCCCAGCGTCAGACGCCACCTGTTCCGGTGAGCCTCGCTTTCTCCGAGGGGTCGGTGGAGGTCATCGTAGAGAGCCCGGAGATAGGGAACGCTCACGAACGGCTATCGGCGAGTAGCGAGGACGACTTCAAGATATCGTTCAACCCCGGATATTTGCTCGATGGTGTCTCGGCGGTAGATTCGGAGAACGTACTCTTCAAGTTCAATGAGGCTTTGAAGCCAGGTTTGATCGTCCCTGGGCCAAGTGGAGAGAACGGCGACGCGGAGGGGGAGACGGATTTTCTGTATCTCATCATGCCGATGAGAGATCCCTCTCAAGGTTAGCGAATTCCGTGGAGGTCTCCGCCGGTATGACTCTCGGCCAGGCGCTCAAGGCATCGGGACTCGTCGGGACCGGCGGGGAGGCGAAGGTCTTGATCCAGTTCGAGGAAGTCCGCGTGAACGGAGAGACCGAAACTCGCCGCGGCCGCAAGCTCCGACTGGGCGACGTAATAGAGATCGAAGGCATCGAAGACCGGTTGGAGGTTCGTTGACCGCCTACCTGAGAGCCCTCCGCTTGGTCAACTTCCGAAACTACTCTGACGCAACCGTCTTGTTTTCTCCGGGACTCAATATCGTCGTCGGCGACAACGCCCAGGGCAAAACGAACCTTCTGGAAGCTATCTCCTTTACCGTTACCGGCTCGACGCCCCGCACCCCGCGGGAGAACGAGGCCGTGCTCTGGGACGCGGACTTTGCCCGCGCCGAGGCCCGCATCGCGTTCGACGATTCAGCGGACGAGCGAAAAGTAGCCATTGGCTATGCTCCCGGCCAGAAGAAGCGCATCACGGTGGACGGCGCGGCCGCGCCGTCTCTGACCAACTACGCCGCCGGCGGCGCCGGAGCACGGGTGGTTACGTTCTTCCCGGAGGACATTAGGGTCGTAAAGGGTGCGCCAGCCGACCGCCGGGAGTTCATGGACATTCTTCTCTCCTCGCTCCGCCCAGCATATGCGCGGGCCATCGTGGAGTACGCGAAGGCCGTCGGGCAGCGTAACCAACTCCTGCGCCGCATCCGGGACGGCTTCTCGTCGGAGCGGACCCTGGCTACCTGGGACAGGAAGGTTGTCGAGCTGGGGCAAATTGTGCTGAAGGGCCGCGAGGCCGCCGCAGAGCCGCTGGAGGAGCACTTCAAAGACTCTCTAAGGGCTTTGTATGGCCCGGAGAAGGCCGCGATACACTACTCCTATACAGCACCATTGGAAGGCTATTCGGAGGCGCTTACGGAGGCGCACAGCGTGGACATCGAGCGCGGGACGACCTCCGTTGGGCCGCACCGGGACGACTTTGGCGTGATGCTTGGAGGTGTAAACCTGACGACCTATGGATCACAGGGGCAACAAAGGATGGCGACGCTGGCCTTGAAGTTCGCGGCCAGGGACTATGCGCGGGGAACGACGGGGGAGGATCCAATCCTGCTATTCGACGACGTGATGAGCGAGCTCGACGAGCAACGCAGGGAGTACCTCGCAGAGTATTTTCTTCAGAGCACGCAGGCCATTATAACTACGACAAACCTCGAGTACTTCAGCCGTGAAACATTGAGGCGTTCAAGGATAATACGAATATCTGGTGGTTCGATCTCGGAGACCGCAACAGATGGTGCTAGACTGTAGCTGCCAGGGACAAATTCCGCTTATGTAAGCCGTAAAATGGCCTTTCAGGGGTTTGGAAAGCGCGGGGGGATGTGTTACAATCTTCAGGTGCAAACTTATGTCATAAAGCATGGTTCCGGCAGAGGCGCCGGTAAAGCGAGGAGGAGGGTCCGGTTCTTTGGCGGCTAATCCCATTACCAAGAATGCGAAGAGCGAATACGATGCAAGTTCCATCCAGGTTTTGGAGGGTCTCGAAGCCGTCAAACGCCGTCCGGGCATGTATATCGGTTCGACTGGCCCGCGGGGTCTTCATCACCTCGTCTGGGAGATCGTAGACAACTCGATAGACGAGGCGCTCGCCGGGTACTGCTCGGAGATACTCGTGGTCGTTCACCCGGACGATTCCGTCTCCGTATCGGATGACGGCCGCGGGATGCCGGTGGGGACGATGTCGAAGTACGGTAAGTCCGCCGCGGAGGTCATCATGACCACGCTGCACGCCGGCGGTAAGTTCGACGGCTCGGGATACAAGGTGTCGGGTGGCCTGCACGGCGTCGGCGCTTCCGTGGTGAACGCGCTGTCGGAGTGGCTGGAGATCGAGATCCGGCGCGAAGGGCATCTGTTTTCGCAGCGCTACGAGCGCGGTTTTCCGCAAGGCGGCATGACGAAGGACCGGAAGCTCAAGAAGGACGAGGGGACCGGGACGACGATCCACTTCGTGCCCGATCCGGAGGTCTTCACGGAGACGCGGGAGTTGTCGTTCGACACGCTCACCAGGCGTTTCCGCGAGTCGGCGTTCTTGAATAAGGGGTTGAAGATCCGTCTCGTCGACGAGCGCGAAGAGGACCGGGACGTAACGTACCAGTACGAGGGCGGCATCCGGGACTTCGTGGAGCATATCAACGAATCGAAGGACCCGGTCCACAAGACCATCTTCTACCTGGAGCGCGAGGAAGAGGCGGGAGAGGTCGAGGTCGCGCTGCAGTGGAACAGCGGTTTCCAGGACTCGGTCTTCACGTTCGCCAACAACATCAACACGCACGAGGGCGGAGCGCACCTCTCCGGCTTCCGGGGGGCGCTGACGCGTACCATCAACGACTACGCCCGTCAGAAAAACCTCATCAAGGAGAAGGAAGAGAACCTCACCGGCGACGACATCCGGGAGGGGCTCGCGGCGGTTATCTCGGTGAAGCTGCGGGAGCCGCAGTTCGAGGGACAGACGAAGACCAAGCTCGGGAATACGGAAGTAAAGGGTCTGGTCGAGAGCGCCACCAATCGCTACCTGGCGGAGTTCCTGGAGGAGCGGCCGGGCGAGGCTAAGGCGATCATCAACAAAGCGCTGCAGGCGGCGAGGGCGCGGCAGGCGGCCCGGAAGGTGCGCGACACCATCCGCAAGGGCTACCTGGAGAGTTCGACGCTGCCGGGCAAGCTGGCGGATTGCTCGTCGAAAGACCCGGAGCGGAGCGAGTTGTATATCGTCGAGGGAGATTCGGCTGGCGGCTCGGCGAAGCAGGGGCGGGATCGGAACTTCCAGGCGATACTGCCGCTTCGGGGAAAGATCCTGAACGTCGAGAAGGCCAACATGAACAAGGTACTCTCGAACGTGGAGCTTCAGGCCATGATCTCCGCTATCGGGGCGGGCGTTGCTGACAGCTTCAACGTCGAGAGTACCCGGTACAACAAGATCGTCATCATGACCGACGCGGATGTGGACGGAAGCCACATAAGGACGCTGATATTAACGTTCCTGTTCAGGAATATGCCGGAGTTGATCGAAGCCGGCTACGTCTACATCGCGCAGCCGCCGCTCTACAAGGTCACGCATCACCGTAAGGATTACTACGTTTACAACGAGCGCGAGCTTCAGGAAACTCTTACCCGTCTGAATGCCAACGGCAACGCGAGTATCGGACGTTTTAAGGGGCTTGGGGAGATGAACCCGATCCAGCTCTGGGAGACCACGATGGACCCACGGAATCGGACGCTCCTCCAGGTGACGGTTGATTCGGCGGCGGTCGCGGACGAGCTGTTCACGGCTCTCATGGGCGACAAAGTCGAGCCGCGCAAAGCTTTCATCGAGGCGAACGCCAGAGAGGTGAAGAACCTGGATGCTTGATACTTTCTCGGGGAATATACAGCCCCATTCGATAGAAGATGAGATAAAGGACTCGTTCCTCTCTTACGCGATGAGCGTGATCGTCTCTCGCGCCCTGCCGGACGTGCGGGACGGCCTGAAACCCGTCCATCGCCGCGTCCTCTACGCGATGCACGACCTCGGCCTGCAGCCGAACCGGCCTTACCGCAAGAGCGCTACGGTCGTCGGCGAAGTTATCGGTAAGTACCACCCGCACGGTGACCAGGCCGCCTACGACACGCTTACCCGCATGGCTCAGCCCTTCTCTCTGCGGGCGCCGCTCGTGGACGGCCAGGGCAACTTCGGGAGCGTCGACGGCGACCCGCCGGCGGCCATGCGTTACACGGAGGCGCGTCTCACGCGCATGGCGACGGAGATGCTGCGGGACATAAGCTCCGATACGGTCGACTTCGCGCCGAACTTCGACGAGAGCCTGCGCGAGCCGGTAGTGCTGCCCGCACGGTTCCCGAACCTGTTGGTGAACGGGTCGGACGGCATCGCGGTCGGGATGGCGACCAAGATACCGCCGAATAATTTGGGCGAGGTCGTGGACGCGACGATCGCCATGATCGAAAACCCGGACCTTGATGATGATGAGCTCGCCAAATACATCAAGGGGCCGGACTTCCCGACGGGTGGTGCGATCGTCGGGCTGCGCGGCATCCGGGACGCCATCCTGACCGGGCGCGGTTCGGTCCGGGTGCAGGCGAAGGCGCACACGGAGCAGATCAAGGGCAACCGTATCCAGATCGTCGTCACGGAGATCCCTTACCAAGTCAACAAGAGCTACCTCTTGCAGAAGATCGCCGAACTGGTCAAGGAGCGCAAGCTCGACGGCATCTCCGACCTGCGCGACGAGTCGGACCGGAACGGGATGCGGATCGTGATCGAGCTGAAGCGCGAGGCGGTCCCGAAAGTCGTCCTGAACAACCTCTACAAGCACACCCAGATGCAGCAGAGCTTTGGCGTGAACCTCGTCGCTCTGGTTGACGGCGTGCCGAAGACGCTCTCGTACAAGCAGGTCTTGAAGCACTACATCGCCCATCAGTTCGAGGTAGTGACGCGCCGGACCCGGTACGAGCTGGATCGAGCGCAGGCACGGGCGCACATCCTGGAGGGGTTGCTGATCGCGCTCTCCAATCTGGATGAGGTAGTGGCGACCATCCGCAAGTCGCGCAGCGTGGAGACGGCGCGCAACAACCTGATGAAGACTTTCAAGCTCTCCGAGCGGCAGGCGCAGGCGATCCTGGACCTGCGTTTGCAGCGGCTGACGGCACTGGAGCGTCAGAAGGTCGAGCAAGAGCATAGGGACCTGCGGGAGAAGATCGAGTACCTCGAAGGCATCCTGGCCGACGACGCCAAGGTTTACGAAATCATCAAGGAGGAGTTGCTGGAGGTGAAGGCCTCCTACGCGGATGATCGGCGGACCCAGATCACGGCCGAGGAAGGCGTGGACTTCGAGATCGAAGACCTCATCGCCGAGGAGGAGATGGTCATCTCTATCTCGAACGGCGGCTACCTCAAGAGCGTGCCGGTCAACACCTTCCGCAAGCAGGGCCGGGGCGGCGTCGGCGTCGCCGGGATGGACCTGAAAGAGGGCGACTACATCGAGCACCTCTTCATCACGACGACCCACCACTACATGCTCTTCTTTACCAACAAGGGCAAGGTGTACCGTCTGAAAGTCCACCAGTTACCGAGGATGAGCCGAACGGCGAAAGGACGTCACATCGCGAACCTGCTGCCGCTGGCGCAGGGGGAGAGGATCGCCTCGGTACTCGCCACCAAGGAGTTCAAGGAGGCCGAGTATCTGCTCTTCGCCACCAAGAACGGCGTCGTCAAGAAGACGAACTTCCTGGACTACAACACGCCGCTCAAGAGCGATGGGATCATTGCGATCAACCTGTCGGACAAAGACGAGTTGATCTCCGTCCGGCACGCTGACGAGGGCGCTGATGTCATCATCGTAAGCCGCAACGGCAAGGGAATTCGCTTCTCGCAGAGCGACGCCCGTCCGATGGGCCGGGCAACCGGCGGGGTCAAGGGCATCACGCTGGGTAAGGACGACGTGGTCCTAAGTATGGACGTTATCTCCGACGATGCAGCGGCGGACCTGTTTATGATCACCGAGAAGGGCTTCGGCAAGCGCACGGCGCTCTCGCAGTACCGGGCGCAGGGGCGCGGGGGACAGGGCGTCATCGCCATGAAGACCGACGGCGAGCGCGGCAAGATCGCCGGCGTGCGGGTCGTCCGTCCGGGGCTGCACGAGTTGATGATCGTCTCCAACTTCGGGACTACGATCCGCATGGACGCCGACTCCGTCTCACAGCAAGGCCGCTCTGCTCAGGGCGTTCGAGTGATGAACCTGCGATCCGGCGACTCGGTCAGCGCCATCGCCAAGGTCGTCTCCTCTCGCAATGCCGACGCGGACGGCGCGACGGACGAGCTGACTCTCGATGAAATCTCCGGCGAAGAAGTTATAAACGAGTCGGCTGCCGGGCTACCGGAGGCCAATGGTAACGGTGAGGCGCCCGTTGCATAGCGAGTGCGACGGCGTCGTCGAATGCACGGCTCTCGTGCTGGCCGAGAGTTGCACGGAGTTCGAGGACCGGCTGACGCTCTTTGGGATACTCGATGAGATCCGTCCTGGCGGCGACGGCGAAACGTCGTTCGTCGTCTACACCAAGTTCGAGGGCTGCGAGCACGCCTCTGACAAGGAACGCCGCGCCCGTATCCTAATAACCGACGAGGAAGGCGAGGTCCTGATGGAGTCCGCCGAATACTCCGTATACCTCGACGGGACGGAAGAACCCGTTACGATAGTCGCGGCCTTCGATCTTCCAAACGACTTCGAGATGGGGGAGCAACTCCTCTGGGTGGAGGCTGTCCTGGATGACGAGACCCTCGCCCAGACCGCCGTTAAAATACACGACCGCTACAGTGTCTAGAAACTCACAGAGAGGCCCGAATCACCGGGCCTCTCTCACTACTCAAGGAAACCAACTTATGCCTGAAGACCTGGCAATATTCATGGACTGGGAGAACATCTACATCTCCACGGTCACGGAGTACAACTCAAAGCCGAACGTATCGGCGATCCTGGAGAAAGCCCGCGAGTACGGGCGGATCGTCTCGGCCAGCGCATACGCCGACTGGACCGAGGGGGACTTCCGGCAGGCTCCGCCTACCCTCTACTCGAACGGCATCTCGCCGCGCTACATCTCCGCCCGGTACTTCCCCGGCGGCAAGGCCTCCAAGCGCCGCACCAACTCCATAGACGTCATGCTGGCGGTTGAGTGCTCGGACTTCCTCCACAACCATCCCCAGGTCGACACCTATGTTTTGGTAACAGGCGATGGTGACTTCATCCCGCTGGTGAGCCTGTTGAGAAGCCAGGGGAAGACGGTTGTGGTGATCGGGGTGTCGGAGGCTACTTCTTACCACCTGATCGAATCGGCCGACCACTTTATCTCTTACGCCTCTCTTCTCGAAGAGGAGCGCGCCGCCCGCTCTAGGGAACAGGAACCGAAGAAGAAGACCGCCGACCCGTACCAAGAGCTGGTACGGGCTGTCGAGACACTGAAGAAGGGCGGAAAGACGCGCGTACTCGGGCAGGTTAAGCAGCAGATGATCGTGCAGCTCGGCTCGTTCGACGAGCGGAACGAGGGCTTCAAGAAGTTCAAGGACTTCGTGGTCGAGGCCGAGCGCAGGAACCTGGTAAACACCGTGGACCAGGACCTGGAGCTCCAGGTCTATCTCCCGAACGAGAAAGTCCCCGACCTGCAGGAGACGGATCTCGCCGCCGAAGAGCCAAAGGCAGAAAGCTCCCCCGTAGCGCCCTCGGGCAATGGCGGCCCCGAGCCAGAGGAAGATGCCGACCCCGCTCCGCCTCCCCCCGCAAAGACCGAGTTTGACCTCCTGGAGGACCTCACGCCTTACGAGTTGAAGACGGTGTGCAAGAGCGTCGCTGAACTGCGGCGGCCAGCCACGTTCGTGGAAATTTTCAGCAGCATACGTGAACTGGACGAGCGCGGCGAACTCGAACTATCGCGTGAAGAGATCGGTGAGGTCATAGGCGCCATGCTGGACGCCGACTACCTGAGCCGCGTCCGCCAGAAGCCTTACGATGCCGCAAAGGCCGACATGACTTTTTACGCCCTGAACGACGAAAAGGCGGCGGTGAGAAACGCCCTGAACGGCAGCTAGTCCGCCAGCTTGTAGACGGTAAGCGCAGCGAGAGCGAGCGCCGCGGCGATCTGTACGAGAGATATCCCGATCACTCCTACAGATTGGAGCATCGACGTTCCTCTGAAAACGAGGTGGATAAAAACTATACCGCCGAAGCCCAGGACGAACAGCAGAGCCGCCTTTGTTTTGTAGCTTTCGCCGCGCTCCCTCCATATGGCTACCCCCATCAAAGCGGGTATGTAGAAAACAATTACCAGAGGCACGAGCCGCAAAACTTCGACGCCGATATTTATTAATGCATTCATTTTTGTAGTCTACACGACGGATTGCGGGCTACTGAAAATTTGCTTACAGTACATGTTACCTAGTAGACTTAAAACATCCGATAGATATGGTGGGTACGCATGGGAATAAATCAGAGGGTTTCGCTCAGGAAATTTATAGACGACATAAGGCGTTGGGTAGAAGAGGGGAGGAGCGACGAGTGGATCTCTAGCGCCCTCGGCACCAGTTCTTCTTCGGTGCAATCTTTCCGGTCGCGCAACGGCATACATCGGCGCGGGGTAGTCTCGCTGTTGCACGAGCCGCGCGATTACAACGCTTACGAAGGAGCGCTCGACGCCGAAGGGCCGGGAATATGGTTTGATCCCGCGATCGGTGAGGATGAGCGCTGGTTGAAGCGCTGGAGCGGTGTGGGCCGTGTGGAGTTGCGGATGACACCAACAAAGATTGTACTCATACGCCGCGCTGGCGGAGTGCGCGGCGCACGCTCCCGACACCTGACCACCACGGCGCCGCAGTCTCCTGTCGGCGTCCCGTAAGATATAATTCTCGCGGGTTCGGGCCGTCCGACCCGTCGCTGCGCGCCGAACTTCGGGGCGTAGAGAAAAGTCCGGACTCGTAGCAGAGGCCGCTCGGGCCAACAACCCGAGGGATGGAGGGTGCAAACCCTTCGTCACGTCAAGTGCAACAGAGAGCAGTCCAGCCGATGGCCGCGGGGTCTCCCGGCGGCACAGGTGATGGGTGAAAGGGTGGGGTAAGAGCCCACCGGCGGTATCCCGAGAGGGACCGGCCAGGTAAACCACCGGTGCGAGCAAGCCAAATTGTCCAGGCGTTGGGACATCCCGGCGTCACGGGCTGGTAGGCGCAGCTCCCCCTGGGAGCGCGGGAGTACGACTCCCGGAGATGGATGGCGGGATAGAGCAGAATCCGGCTTACGGGACGGCCCGGCCTTATCCTTGATCCATCTATGTGCATTTGGAACGGATTCACAACGGCTCTGGGCATGATCCTCTATACTGCGGAAAAACCAAGATGCCTTAGGCACATGCGTATAGAGAGGGAGCTAGGGATTTGGCTGTTTTGACTGCTGCAACCAAGAGGTTGCCATGGTGGGTGGAGCCTATGACCGTGGTGGCCGTATTGACTGCGTTTGGCATATATTCTTTTACTATCGTGCTTTTGTATCCAGGCCACTATGAGCAATACCTCTCACCGTTTTACTCACCGCCGGTCGGCAGGCCGAGCTGGCTCCCGGACTTCATTACGGCGCCCCTGTTCGTCTTGTGGATACCGTTAGGCTTCCGGGCGACGTGCTATTACTACCGCAAGGCCTACTATCGGGCATTCTTCTGGGACCCTCCCGCCTGTTCGAGCAAGGCGCAGCAGTTAGACCGGCCCTGGGCGCAGAGTAACGAGAGCTACAAGGGTGAGCGCAACCTCTTTGTGTGGAACAACGTGCATCGCTACTTCCTATACGCTTCGTTCGTCGTCATCGCCTTCCTCTGGTATGACGCCGTACTCACGTTTTTGCCTGGTGGATCGTTCGGGATCAAGGTGGGGTCTCTGATCTGGCTGGTTAACGTTATCCTGCTTACCACGTACACGCTTTCCTGCCACTCGCTGCGGCATCTGGTCGGGGGGAAGATGGATTGCTACACGTGTGTGAGGGGCGGAAACACCCGGCGCAAGGCGTACGGTTGGATCACCATCCTGAACGGACGGCACGCAACCTGGGCCTGGGTCAGCCTGGTCTTCTTGCTGATCACGGACGTGTACATGAGGCTGATAGCGGCTGGAGTAATACCCGACCTGACGATCATAGGTTAGAGATAGGCAGGTAAGAGATGGAGACGAACGGACACACAAACGGACATCACGAGAACTACGAGACTCGTGAACATGACGTACTGATCATTGGCGCCGGCGGCGCGGGCCTTCGGGCGGCTGTTTCGGCCACCCGGAGGGGCCTCTCGGTAGGCATCGTTACCAAGAGTTTGCTCGGCAAGGCGCACACCGTCATGGCCGAGGGCGGCATCGCGGCCTCGCTCGGGAACGTCGACCCGGAGGACGGCTGGCAGGCGCACTTCAAGGACACTTTGAATAGCGGCAAGTTCATCAACAACTGGCGGATGGCGGAGATCTTCGCCAAAGAAGCCCCTGACCGCGTCTACGAACTGGAGCAGTGGGGCGCGCTCTTCAACCGCACTCCCGAAGGAAAAATTTCGCAGCGTCCCTTCGGCGCCCACACCTACCGGCGTCTCTGCCACGTCGGCGACCGAACCGGCCTGGAGCTTATCCGAACCATGCAGGAGAAGGTCCTCGCCACCGACGCGAAAGTCTACATGGAGACCACGGTGACGAAGCTCCTCAAGAACGGCGACCGGGTCGTCGGGGCGCTTGCCTACACCCGCGAGACGGGCAAGTTCATCCACTACAAGGCAAAGGCCGTCGTCATGGCGACCGGCGGCTGGGGCCGCATCTTCAAGGTCACGTCGAACTCCTGGGAAGGAACGGGCGATGGCGTCGTGCTCGCTTACGACGCGGGCGCGGACCTCGTGGACATGGAGATGATGCAGTTCCACCCGACCGGGATGGTCTGGCCTCCAGGCGTGCGCGGGCTGCTCGTTACCGAGGGCGTGCGCGGCGAGGGTGGTTTGCTCCGCAACTCCGAGGGCGACCGGTACATGGAGACCTACGACCCCGAGCGGATGGAGCTCTCCTCGCGCGACGTGGTTGCGCGGGCCAACTACACGGAGGTGCAGGAGGGGCGAGGGTCTCCGCACGGCGGCGTGTTCCTGGACATCACGCACCTGGGCTACGAAGGCATCATGAAGAAGCTGCCGACGATGCACGAGCAGTTCCTCAAGCTCGCCGACATAGACATCTCCAAGGAGCCGATGGAAGTCTTCCCGACCGTCCACTACACGATGGGCGGCATCAAGATAGACCCCGAGACCTGCGCGACCAACGTGCCGGGACTCTTCGCCGCCGGCGAGTGCGGAGGTGGTCTGCACGGGGCCAACAGGCTAGGCGGCAACTCGCTCTCCGACCTGCTCGTCTTCGGGCGGCGAGCCGGCGAGGGCGCTTCGGCCTTTGTCGAGGAGAGCGTCCACTCGACGGACGTCGAGGCCGGCGCGATCGAGACGGAGATAGACCGGGTGCTGCTGCCGCTGAACAACGAGAAGGGCAGCGAGAGTCCGTACCTCATGCAGCAGGAGCTTCAGGAAGCGATGATGGAGCATGCCAACCTGATGCGTGACGAAGATTCTCTCAAGGAGGGGCTCGGGAAGATACTCGCTCTCAAGGACCGGCTTCCGAACGTGAGCGTGCCGGGGTCAAGGCTCTTCAATCCCGGTTGGCACACGGCGCAGGATATCCGCTATTTGATCCAGATCTCCGAGATCATCATAAGAACGGCCCTGGAGCGCAAGGAGCGCCGCGGCGCCCAGTGGCGCCTCGACTTCGACGGGCCGGATGAGGAACTTGGTCACATCAACTTCATCGTAAAGAAGGACGCGCAGGGCGAGATCGGGATCGAGAAGCGGGAGATACCGCCGATGCCCGAGCACCTGTCCAGTCTATTCCAGGAGGAGAAGGCGAAGGCATGAGCGAAGGCACGAACGGCAACGGCAACAATCCAGGGGGAGTGACCTCGAAGGCCCACTCCCCGGTCCAGAACGAAGAGCTAGGCGGCAACGGCAAGAACACGAAGCTAAGGATCTTCCGGGGTGACTCGGGAGGCGGCCAGGAGGTCGAGTACGAGATACCGCTGGTCGAGGGGATGGTCGTCCTGGACGCGGTGCTTGCCATCCAGGCGGCGCAGGCGCCGGACCTCGCGGTTCGCTGGAACTGCAAGGCCGCCCACTGCGGATCGTGCAGCGCCGAGATCAACGGCAAGCCCAAGCTCATGTGCAAGACGCGCGTCGAGGAGTTCGATGGGGGGGACATCCGGGTGCATCCGATGCGGGCCTTCCCGATCATCAAGGACCTCGTATCCGACGTCTCGTGGAACTACGAGGTGTCGAAGGGCATCAAGCCGTTCACGAGCGACGAGCAGGCGCCGTTCACGATGTACGAGGAGGACGTGGAGCGTCTCTACGAGCCGAAGAGTTGCATCGAGTGCTTCATGTGCCAGGACGTGTGTCACGTCTTGCGTACCCACCACAAGCACGAGGAGTTCGCGGGGCCGCGCTTCTTCGTGCGGAACCAGTGGCTTGAGATGCACCCGATGGACAACCAGGACCGCCTGCTAGACCTGAAGGAAGACAACGGCATCGGCTACTGCAACATTACCAAGTGTTGCACCGAAGTCTGTCCGGCTGGCATCCACATCACCGACAATTCCATCATCCCATTAAAGGAGCGCGTCGCCGACGAGTATTACGATCCGGCGAAGTGGCTGATGCGGAAGATCCGGGGCAACAGGAGTTCGAGAAACGGAAGCGGGAACGGAAACTGACAGAGCGGACGACGGGCTTCGAACCCGCGACCTCCAGCTTGGGAAGCTGGCGCTCTACCAACTGAGCTACGTCCGCGTAGGCCAGCATTTTATCATGGAGCCGTGTCGCGGACGCGAGCCGAAAGGAGGCCCGGCATGATCTTCGACAAGGTGCGCGCCTACGGTAGAACCTTTGCCCGAATACTGCCGCGCCGCCGCGAAGTCCCTGCTGACCTGCTATGGCTGCTGGTAAAGAGACCCGCCCTGATGGGCGCCGTCGGGACTTACGAGACAGCACTGATACTGAGCAGCCAGGTGGACAGCCGCCTCAAGGCGCTGGCCTCTCTCAAGTCGAGCGCGCTCGTCGGGTGTCCCTTCTGACTCGATATCGGCTCTGCCGTGGGCAGGGAGATGGGTGTCACCGAGGAGCAGATACGCGACCTGTCCCGGTACCGGGAGAGTCCGGCCTTCTCGGAAGATGAGCGGATGGTTATGGAGCTCGCAGTGGAGATGGCCCGTACTCCGGTTGAAGTGCCCCCCGAACTTCTCGAAAAGCTAAACCGGCGATTCAGCGAAGCGCAGCTCGTCGAGCTGGCCTCGGCCATAGCCTGGGAGAACTACCGGGCTCGCTTCAACCGCGTCTTCGGGGTGCGGCCGACCGGCTTCTCCCAGGGCGACTCCTGCGCGTTGCCAGAGCACCGGCCCGTAGGCGGATAGGTTAGCACCCTCATGGTATCGGACCTGGAGGAGTACAGGTTCTGTCCCCGCTGCTCCGGCTACTTCGAGAGCCGTGTCTTAAAAGACGGTGAGCCGGAGCGCTTGATCTGCCGGGAGTGCGGCTTCGTGTTCTACCTGGGGCCGAAGCTGGTAGCGGGGGCGCTATTCGAGATGGATGGCGGGATTCTGCTGGTGCAGCGCGCCATAGAGCCGGGCTATGGGAAGTGGACTTTCCCCGGCGGCTTCGTGGAGCGTGGCGAGAAGGCGGAAACCGCCGCCGAGCGGGAGGTATTCGAGGAATGCGGAGTCGAGATAGAGACGACTGGTGTGCTCGGACTCTACACGTACAAAGGGCAGGTCCCGGCGATAGCCGTCTTTACCGCGAACGTGACCGGAGGAGAACCGGCGCCCCTGGACGAGACGATGCACGTAAAGCTCTTCCCCCGAGACGATCTACCGTGGTCCGAGATGGCTTTCCCGAGCACCGGGCACGCCTTGAAAGACTACCTGCGCGGAGGTTGACGTGAGCGTGGACTTCGGCAAGGCCGCCGGAGATTATGCAAAATACCGGGCCGGTTTCCCGGCCGCGTTCTTCGAGCAGCTCTCCGATTTCGGGATCGGGTTGGCCGGACAGAGTATCCTGGATTTGGGAACCGGAACTGGGACCGTGGCCCGAGGACTAGCTCTGCGTGGCTGCGACGTGACAGCCCTGGACCCGTCGGAAAAGCTGCTTGAGAAAGCGCGGGTTCTGGACCGTGAAGCTGGGGTCACGGTCGGTTACTCTATCTCCACCGCCGAAGACACCGGGCTCCCTTACTCGACGTTCGACGTGGTGACGGCCGGACAGTGCTGGCACTGGTTCGACCGCGAACGGGCGGCGCGGGAAGCGCTCCGAATCCTCAGGCCCGGCGGGCGGCTTGTAATAGCCCACTTCGACTGGATCCCACTCCCCGGCAACGTGGTCGAAGCCACCGAAAACCTCATAGAACGGCACAATCCAGACTGGATGCTCGGAGGCGGGACCGGACTTTACCCGGCCTGGCTCGCCGACGTGGCCGCTGCCGGTTTCGTGGACATAGAGACTTTCTCGTTCGACGTTCGGATACCCTACACTCACGAAGCCTGGCGAGGGCGCATCAGGGCAAGCGCCGGTGTGGCGGCGACCCTCTCGCCGAAGCGGGTGCAGGCCTTCGATGCCGATCTGCAAGACCTCCTGGAAGAAAGATTTCTGAAAGACCCTCTGGAAGTCCCGCATCGGGTCTTCACGGTGATGTCTCGTAAAGAACGCGCCCCTGATGGACGTTACTGACACTGCTCTCATACGCGAGTTTTATAAAGCCCGTAACCAGGGCGACCCGTAGGACGTATGGTCCATGCCAGGGAGATGCGCTGGCGCGACCCGACGCGGGGGAGCGAGCATGCAGGAGATCTGATACCAAATACGATATACATCGTGGTGCATTGTGCTGGAGACTATTATGAGGTGACATGGGGTGACGGAGTTTCGCTTCGGATATTCGCGAACGCCCTGCACACTTGCTTCTGCCCTTTATTGGCTAGCTTCACGCGGCCCTGCACCCTGGTTTTGCGGAGGATACTTTGATCGACAGCGTGCTCGAAGAACTCCAACTAGTTGGAGTTCTTCTACAGTTACCATCCTTGGTCAGCGGCGCGGAGTCGGGATTCACATCAAGTAATCTTGCAATTCAGATTCGTCAGTTTACCGTGGTCTCACCTCAGTCACGAACGTTACCGCCTCGTTGTAGAGACCTTGGGCGGATTGGCGGCTTTCGCGAATGCAGAGGGTGCGGAGGTTGCCGGATTCTGCGAGAGGTAGCGTAACATCCGGTTTGTGAATATGCTTTGTAGGATGAGAGAGACTACGAGATAGTGGAACCAGCGATCCGCATTCAGGGTCTCGGCTATCGTTACCGGGGACAGGAGAAGCCCGCGCTGGACGGGGTGGACCTGGAGGTGGCCGAGGGGGAGTTCGTGGTCGTGATGGGACCTTCGGGGGCGGGGAAGAGTACGCTGTGCGTTTCGCTTAATGGTTTGATCCCTCACTTTTTACGCGGTCGGATGGAGGGGGAGGTCGAGGTCCGGGGCCGCTCGACCCGCGAAGGCAAGGTCGGCGAGTTCGCGCGGGAGGTCGGGCTGGTCTTCCAGGACTTCGAGTCGCAGCTCTTCTCGACCAACGTGGCCCTGGAGGTCGCCTTCGGCCCGGAGAACTTCCAGGTCGGGCGCGAGGAGATGATGCGTCGCGTGGAGAGTGTGCTCGGGAGGGTTCGTCTCGAAGGGTTCGAGGGACGGCAGCCGGCGACACTCTCTGGCGGGCAGAAGCAGCGGCTCGCGATCGCATCGGTGCTCGCGATAGAGCCGCGCATCCTGTGCCTGGACGAGCCGACGACGGACCTCGATCCCATCGGCAAGCTCGGGGTCTTCGAGATCGCCGGAGAGCTAAAGGACCGCGACGATGTCACGCTCATCGTGGTCGAGCACGAGACCGAGGAGACGCTGGACGCCGACCGGATCGTGATCCTGCGTGACGGGAAGATAGTAGCCGACCGGCCAGCCCGCGAGGTGCTGCGGGACGTGGAGCTTCTGGAAGAGTCCCGAGTCATGCCGCTTCAGGTGACGCGCTTCTTCCGCGAGATGGGGCTCTGGGAGGCCCAGTTACCGCTGACTCCCAGGGAAGGTCTCGCGGAGTTCAGGCGCCGGGGATGGCGGATCGACCCGGAGCGTCACCGGGAGCTTGTCGCGGCGGACGAGGCGCGGGAGACGAGCTATGGAGAGCCGCTGATCGAGGTGGAGAACCTGACACACCGATATCCAAACGGCGTGGTGGCGCTGGAAGGGGCGGATCTGGGCGTGCGGCACGGCGAGTTCCTGGCCGTTGTAGGGCAGAATGGGTCCGGCAAGACCACGCTCGTCAAGCATTTCAACGGACTCCTGGAGCCGACGGAAGGTTCGGTGCGCGTGGATGGGGAGGAGACGGTAAAGCAGGGTGTGCGGAAGCTCGGGCAGCGGGTCGGGTACGTGTTCCAGAACCCGGACCATCAGATCTTCTCGGACACCGTCTTCGACGAGGTGGCGTTCGGGCCGAAGATCCGGGGGATGGAGGAAGGCGAGATCGAGGAACGCGTCCAGGAGGCGCTGGCCGCCGTCGGACTCGAAGGCTACGACAAAGAAGATCCGTTCGGGCTGACGAAGGGCGAGCGCCAGCGGGTCGCGGTGGCGAGCGTGCTGGCGGTCAGGCCGGAGGTCCTGATCCTGGACGAGCCGACCACCGGACTCGATTACGCCGAGCAGCGTTCCATGATGGACCTCGTCCGCCGGCTGAACGAAACCGGTTCCACGATCATCATCGTCACCCATACCATGTGGGTCGTAGCCGAGTACGCGCACCGGGCGGTGGTCGTGAGGGACGGCGGCATAGTCCTCTCCGGGACCGTGCGGGAAGTCTTCGCCAAAGAAGAAGACCTCAGGGCCGCATCGCTACGACCTCCGCACATCGTCTCTTTGGGCAACTCGCTCGGATTCACGACTCTGTCGGTGGAGGAGATGCTCGCGGTTACGGAGACCGGGAAGGGGATGGAGTAGATGGACCCATTCCTCTACCTCGACCGGGATACGTTCGTCCACCGGCTAGATCCCCGGACGAAGATGTTGCTGCTCGTGGGGGCGTTCGTGTTGGCGTTCCTGTTCGTCAATCCTCTCTACGGGCTCGGGGTGCTTGCGATAGTGCTCCTATTCGGGGCATTGGCGAAGTCGCTCATCAACCTCAAGCGTATCTGGTTCATCCTCGTCATGGTCGGGGTGATGACCGTCATCTTGTGGTCTATCTTCGCGAACGGGGAGACGCCGCTATTCTGGTTCGTCGAGCTTGAGGCTGTTCTATATGGAATGGGAATCGCGTTGAGGATCTGCGTGACCATCATAGCGGGTATGATCTTCCTCTCCACCACCCGCAACGAGGAGATAGCGACCGGGCTCGTGAAGATCGGGATTCCGTACCGCTTCGCCTTTGCCATCTCGACGGCTCTCAGGCTCGTGCCGACGATAGCGGCCACGGGCTCGACCATCGCGCAGGCCCAACGCTCGCGCGGGCTCGACCTGGAGTCCGAGAACCTCATCCAGCGCATAAGGAAGAACACTCCGCTCCTGATCCCGGT